>NZ_DATEPI010000096.1:0-3511 GCF_035273305.1 Bradyrhizobium sp.
GGCTTGCTACGCCGGAACCTGTGAAGGTGGTCGCCAAGGCAAAGCCGAACCCGCCGACCCAAGCGGCTCCGGTGGCCGCTCAAATTTCCGCGCAGGTGTCACGGCCGACGCAAGTCGTCGATCCCGTTCCCGCCGAACCCAAACCAGCGCCGACACAGCATGAGGCAGTCGCCGAGGCGAAAGAGCCGGCGCAAGAATACAAGGAAGAGCCGAAGCAAGAAAGCAAGCAAGAAAGCAAGCAAGAGAGCAAGCAAGGCCAGGGTGCGCCGGCGATCGCCACGAATTCTAATGCCGCGTCGACCTCAATCGCCAAACCGAAGCGGCCATCGCACCGGCAGGCAAGCCGGCCCGCTGAAAAGCGTCCCTTGGCGCTGATGACCTTGCGCACCATTGAATTTCCAGATGGTCGCCGGGCGACGATGCTGATCCCTTACCGAGACAACCGGCGCGCCATGGCGCTCGACCCGGAATGGTGAGGTGCAATCTCTCGTCTTGGCGGCGCAAGCACGAAGCGCGTCTTCGCGCTAGATGTGCCATCCACGTCTTGGCTTTCGAAGAACGTGGATACCCGCGACAAGCGCAGGCATAACGACCTTTATAGGCGGCGCCCGCATATCGCTTTGCCCCTGCAGGCTTCCAACATTTAGCCTGCCGTCATCAGCAGTCGATCGCGTTTCGCTTGCCGACCGTGCAGTAATCGCGGACCGTTTTCCGGATGATCTTGCTCAGGCCGCTGGTGAAATCGTCATCCTCAAGTAATTTGGCGCCGCTGCTTGCCGCCCGCGCCGTTGCGGGCATCGAAATCTGGCCGGCCAAGATCGCGAGATTCAAAAACGTCGTGGCAAGGCCCAGAGCAAAAAACAGGCCCATCCATTTTCCTGACATGACTGCCTCCCGGGCAACAAGAGATATCCTACGGCTGAGGCAGTTTAGGCGGTCGGCGTCCCCGCGCAAATCCGACGGCTGAGGACTTCTCCCGAGGAAGAGGTGACAAGAGAGCAGCGTTTCGTCCGCGCTCAGCGACGAAGCGGGGGGCGCGCACTTTCCTGACGCCTTTCTCTTGGGTGCGCGTCTCAGGCGCGTCGCTTACGGTTGCGGCGCGCCGGCGTTGTTCACGACCAGAGTGTTGGTGTCCGCTGGCGCCAGCTCACTGGCGCTGCCGTTGCCGAGGAACTCATCGAGCGTCGCTTGGATTCTTGCTTTCGCAGAATCCGGCCCTCGGTCGCTCATCCAGGTGTGCTGGAATTGCGTGGGTACGATATCGATGCCCTCCGACTTTGCCTGCTGCGGCGTCGGCAACACGCCGGGGTCGGTCTGGAAGTTCGGATCATGTGAGCGGAACGAGAGGATCTTCAACTTGTCGCTGAGCACGAACGGAACCCGCAGGTTATCCAGCGTGACGACTTTGGACACCAAGTCAGGATGCTGCTTGGCAAAATACATCGCGGTGTCGCCACCGTTGGAATGTCCGACGAGCGTCAGGTGGGCATAGTCGGCGTTCGGCTGAATCTCCTTCAGTCGCTGGACCACGAACAGGATATTGGCTTCGCCCTTTTCATAAACCGCCTGGCGGCCGACATAGGGCAGCCCGACCTTGGTCATCAAGGGCGGGTCGGTCGGAATGTCCTGCTGGATGCTGGCCACCAGGTATCCCCGCGCCGCGAATACGTTTGCGAGGAAGGAGTATTCGGTGTTCTTGACGGTATTGCCGTTGCTGATAATGGCGACCGGCAACTTCCAATAGCCGTCATCCGCCTTCATCTCGTAGTCACGGCGCACCGCGAGATCGACCGCGACCGGCCGCTGCCGCGTCGCGTCGAACAAATTAAGCGCCTCGTGGCGGATGCCCCACTTGCTGATGGCAAAATACAGAGCGCCAGCAAGGACGCAAAGACATGCCAGAACGGCGATTCCCCGCTTCATTCGTTTCCATCCCGATAGACTTCTATTCTGTAACTTAGATAATGCGTAAACGCGCGCATACCGAAGCAAACGCCACGCGGCGACATTAAATTTCTGAAATTACTGCGGCGCAGCAGTGGGTTCCGGCCCTACGGCGGGCGCTTGCGTCGCGAGCTTGCGCGCGAGACCTCTCGCGCGAAGTAATCCCTTGCCACCGCATCAAGCGCGGACGAGATCAGCTCATCTGATTTTGCGACGCGACCGTTGCTCTCTGCCTCGAGCCGCTCGGCTTCCCGGATGTAGTTGTTTGCCAGTTCACGGAGCCGCTGAGCCTCAGCACTCTCAGGCACGGGATAAGCCGTCTCCAACAAATCTCGAGCCCGCGCGCGAACGCGATCATTTCTCATCCCGACCATGAGCCGCCTCCTGGATTGGGTTCTATAGTCCTTTTGCTGCTGAGACGCTGGCCGCACTACCAATCGCGGAAAGTGCTCTCTCTGCGCCAGGCTTCTGCGAAAGCTAAGCCGCGAGGCTACGTCGCGTTCCGGACCAAGCGCCTTAATTTTGAATATTTGTTAATTTCGAATCGTTCCGTTGTGCTGCCACTTGCCGTGCCGCGTGCTGAAGCGGTGCGAGGCTTGTCGAAGTGCAGCGGTTCCAGAGTTCCGTGATGTCGGTTCCGAACAAACGCGTTTAAACAACGGCATTTTGCTGGAACTAACCTTGGCGCGGAGGCTTGTGCCTTGGGCAGTATTTGGAGGAAGCGATGAAGAAGTTAGCGGTCGTTCTGCTGGCGGGAGCCGGCGCGCTTTGCGTCGGAAGTGCCAGCGCCTCGGATTTTGTGACGAGCGGAGGATATTCGAATCAGGATCTGCTGCAGCCTGTTCGGATGGTGTGTAATGACTACGGACGATGCTATGAGACACATCGCGGCAGCCGCGTGATCGTTCGGGAATCCTATGGATACACGCCTCGCGAGCGTTACATCGAGCATCGCCGTTATCGTGATTGGGATGATGGCCCCCGTGCGGGCGTGGGCATTCGCGCACCGGGCGTGAGCGTCGGCATCGGCGATCACTGGTAAGGCGATCAAGTTAGAAGCTCGCAAGCCAGAAGTTCGGAAGAAACGATTGGCCCGCCGAGATTGATCCGGCGGGCCTTTCGCTTGCCAGAATTTGGTTGCAACCGACTAAATGCGATTATCCCGAGATGGCGGAGCCGTCCGGTGATCGTTTCTCTGTGCGTCTCGCTTGTTGGCTTCGTGATGGCCAATGATGCAGCCGGCCGCGGCGCCCAGCTTGCCGTGCCCGGCCACATGGCCTGCCACGCCTCCTACGATGGCGCCTTTGATGCATCCCTTTGCTTGGGCGGCGGCGGGAGCGAATACAATGCCGAGGACTGCAACAGCAAGGATAACGGGCTTCATGGCGGCTCTCCTGGAAAAAGTCGCTGCAACAATTCGGCCTGCGAAAGATCGTTCCGAGCGCCATCGATATGTCAGCCGCGCGCCACGCCGTCGCGGTCAATCGGCAAATCGACGTATCGCGAGCGCGCGACGAATGCGAGCATGCGATCCGCGAGTGGCCGCAGCGTCGAAGTTTAAAGAAGA
>NZ_DATEPI010000097.1:0-33638 GCF_035273305.1 Bradyrhizobium sp.
CGAGGCCGCCGATGATGACCACGATGAAAACCAGCACGGTGAGATCGTTGCCCATCGAGGCATGCACCTGCTCGCGGTACAGTGCCCACATGATTCCTCCGAGTCCGGCAAGACCGGAGCCCACCATGAATACCCCCAGGAACAGCCGCCGGATGCGATAGCCGAGTGCCTCGACCATCTCGCGGTTTTCGACACCGGCGCGGATCAACAGCCCGATCTTGGTGCGGTTCAGCACCAGTTGAATGCCACAAAACACGATGAGGCCGACCAGCATCGCCAGCAGGCGGTATTTTGCAATGGCGATATCGCCGATGATGAAGGAGCCGCGTAGCGAGGTCGGCAGCGGCAGCGGGATAATCTGCGGTCCCCACAGCGCGTACAGCGCCTGCTCGGCGACGATCAATCCGCCCGTCGTCATCAAAATTTGCTTCAGGTGCTGACCATACACCGGAAGGATCAGTACGCGCTCGACGATCAGCCCGAGCGCGCCGGAAACCGCCATAGACAGCGCAGCCGCCGGCGCCAGTACCGCAAGATTTGTCAGCAGCGAGTCGGCCTGCACCGATGTCGCCATCGGCAGCATCACCAGCGTGCCAATATACGCGCCCACCGAAATGAAGGCGCCATGGCCAAAATTGAGTACGTCCATCAGGCCGAACACCAGCGTCAGCCCGGAAGCCATGATGAAGATCATCATGCCCATGGCGAGGCTTGCCACCGTCAGCGTCACCCAGGAACTCGTCGAGCCGATCAATGGCAGCATCGCAATCGCCAGGATGGCCGGCAGCAGCACCGGCAGAAGATCCCGGTTCGGTTTGGGAAGCGCCGCGGAGGCAGCAACGTCGCTCATTGATGGGCCTCCAGGCTGAGCCCTAGCAAACGCTCCTGCAGTGTCACGTCCGTCGCCAGCGCGGCCATTTCCCCGCGATGGACGATCTTGCCATTGTCCATCACCAGCACCTTGTCGCCGAGTTCACGCGCGGCGTGGAAATTCTGCTCGACCATCAGGATGGTGGCGCCCCGCCGCTTGATCTCGGCCAGACATTCAATCAGCGCCACCACGATTGCCGGAGCCAGTCCCTTGGTCGGCTCGTCGATCAGAAGCAGTTTGCGCGTTTCGACGATGGCGCGAGCTATCGAAAGCATCTGCTTCTGTCCACCCGACAGCGCGCCCGCGCGCGACAACCAGAAGCGCCGCAGGGCCGGAAAGAATCCGAAAATCCATTCAAGCCTGGAATCATCGAGCGGCCCGTCGCGGGCCGCCAGCACCAGGTTTTCCTTTACGGTCAGGTCGGAGAACACCGCCATGGTTTCGGGGACATACCCGACGCCGAGCCGGGCGATGTCGGGAGTCGCGCTGCCCTCAATGCGTTGCCCATCGAGCGAAATCTGGCCGGCGGACGCGTGCCAGAGGCCCATGATGGTTCGCAGGGTCGAGGTTTTCCCGGCGCCGTTGCGGCCGAGCAGCATGGTGGTCTGCCCATGGGTTACATCGAAGTCGATGCCTTGCAGAATGTGATAGCGCCCCACATGGGTATGAACACCCGCGAGCTTGAGAAGCACGCTCATACCGCGGTCTTTCCGGGCGCGATCCCGAGATAGGCTTCCTGCACGATCGGCGACGCGATGACCTCGGCCGGCTTGCCATCAGCCACGAGCTGACCGTTGTGCAGTACGATGATGCGATCTGCCAGCGATCGAACCACGTCCATCTTGTGCTCGACCAACAGGATAATCTTGCTCGCATCCTGCTTTAGTTGCGCGATCAAGTTCAGGACCACCGGAACCTCATCAATGCTCATGCCTGCGGTGGGCTCGTCGAACATGAATACCTTTGGCTCGAGCGCCATCATCAGCGCGACCTCGAGCTTTCGCTGATCGCCATGCGATAGCGCAGTCGCCGCCACGCTTCGCCGGCCGGTCAGCGCGACGTTATCGAGAATGGCGTCGGCACGCGCGATCAGGTCTGTGCGCGTCATCCACGGCCGCAACATGTCGTAGTGCACGCCGGTTTCAGATTGCACGGCGAGCCGGACGTTCTCTTCGACGCTGAGGTTGGGAAACAAATTGGTGAGCTGGAATGCGCGACCGAGACCGGCTCGGGTGCGTAAGGGTGCTGAAAGGCCGGTAATATCGTTGTCGTCGAACAGAATGCTGCCCTGGCTGGGACGCAACTGTCCGGAGATCAGGTTGAAATAGGTCGTCTTGCCGGCGCCGTTAGGACCGACGATAGCGGTCAGCTCGCCTGGCCGAAAGGTGCAGCTGACCCGGTTCACCGCAACATGCCCGCCGAAGCGGATGGTCAGATCGCGAGTTTCCAGAGTATGGGTCATCAGCCGGCTCGTGGTGACGCAACAGACTCGCAAAGGTTGCCTCTCCTCGCGAGAACGGGGAGAGGCAATGGAAAGTTAGCGCTTGTTCCGGATCGGGATGTTCATGTCGTCGATCTTGAGTTCACGCACCGGCTCCAGCACGGCCCAGCTGACATTCGGGTCGACCTTGACTTTGAAGTGGTACATGCTCTGCAACGCCTGATGATCTTCCTTGCGGAAAATCATTTTGCCTTTCGGCGTGTCGAATTCCATGCCTTCCATCGCGCTGATCAGTTTTTCGGTGTCGGTGGATTTCGCCTTGTTGACGGCGGTGACCACCGCCATCGCGGCTGAAAAACCTCCAGCGGTGAAGAAATCCGGTGGCGCGTTGAAGCGCTTCTGGTGTTCGCTGACTAACCAGTCGTTCACCGGATTCTTTGGGATGTCATAGTAGTAATAGGTGGCGCCTTCCATGCCCGGCAGCCGCTTGTAGGCGGCGAGCGCCGGCAGAATATTGCCGCCGGTCGAAAGTTCGATACCATAGCGTTTCGGATCCATGTCCTGCAGCTTGGTCAGCGGATCACCGCCGCCTGCCCAGATCACCCAGATGATCTTGCGGCCCGGCTTGTCCTTCAGCGCATCAAACAGGCGCTG
This sequence comes from Bradyrhizobium sp., assembly GCF_035273305.1. Taxonomy (GTDB): domain Bacteria; phylum Pseudomonadota; class Alphaproteobacteria; order Rhizobiales; family Xanthobacteraceae; genus Bradyrhizobium. The sequence goes on from NZ_DATEPI010000097.1 coordinate 2,967, forward strand.
TCCGGCGGCGGTGAAATCGGTGGTGGTGGTCGGCACGTATTCTTCGGCAGCAAGCGTCGCACCGGTTTTGGCCAACGCTTCCTTGAACGCGGCGACGCCGTCGCGGCCGAACGCATAATCCTGCGCTAGGGTTGCGATGGTTACTCCGGGCTTGCCGATGGCCACCGCGTTCGAGATCGCGTCCTGCGATGAGTTGCGTCCGGTCCGGAAGATATATCGATTCCACTTCTCGCCAGTGATCTGATCGGCGACCGCAGGCTCGACGATCAGGATCTTCTTGTTTTCCTCGGCAACCGGAAGGTCGGCGAGGGCTGCCGCCGACGAGGATGTGCCGATGGCGATGTCGGCTTTGTCGTCTTGATAGGCTTCCGCTAAGGCTGCCTTGGACAGGTCGGGCTTGCTCTGGTCGTCTTTGGTGATGATGACGATCTTGCGGCCGTCCAAGGTCATGGTGCCCTTGGTCGCGTATTCCAATCCCATCCTCAGCCCGGTTTCGGTCTGCTTCGCATACGCCTCAAGCGGACCCGTTTTTCCGTAAATCAGCGCGATCTTGAGATCTTCGGCTTGAGCACTGGCGCCGCTGACCAGGCTGGCGGCGGCGATTGCAACGATGAGTGGTAAACGCACGGCATTCCTCCTGTTAGAACTTCCCCTGATAAAGCGATTTGCACAGCTTGACGGACATTGCAATTCCACGTTTCGCCCTTTTGACGCATTCGTCATCCCGCGATTGAGGACTGGCAACTTTCCTTGTGCCCGAAGGCCCGAGTGGGCAAGCAAGCCTCAAAATGTCCATTGATCCGGTACGGCTGGCATAGGTCTGAAAACGCCGTCGATGGCCGGGATGCGGCGCAAAGCTCCGCACTGTTATCGGAATCATCGGCTGCTACGATCTGGTCTCGATAGCCCTGATCACCATGCAGGCCGGGTGCCGAACGCGGGCGTGCCTCCGCTGCCTGGTGCTATCGAAATAAATCTTTCTGAATGACGGACCGTATCCTTGCGCGCGGCCCGCGAAACGAGAGGCGCGCATATCGCGCTCAGGTCTTGGGGATGCGGCACTGCATGGTGCAGTGAACTCCGGTTTTCAGAAATGTAATCTCGGTCTTCCCGTCGAAGGCTCTCAGCGCGGACTTCAACAGTCTGGTTCCGAACCCGGGCGCCCCGATCGTGTCGACCGAGGGCCCTTCGGTTTCATCCCAGGTGATATTGAGGCGATCGTCGGATGCTGACCATGACACCTGCAACAGGCCGGTGGGCGATGAAAACGCCCCATACTTTGCGGCGTTCGTCGCAAGCTCGTGAAACATCAATGCCAGGCTCACCGCCAGCTTGGCCGGAAGAAACAGGGGATTGCCGTTGAGGGTAAAACGAACGTGCCCGTAGGGCCCAAGTTCCGACAGCAACAGATCCTTGATATCGCAACCGCTGCCGTCGACCCGTGCGATCAAATCGTCGGTCGTGGAAAGTGCTCGGATGCGCTGATCGATGCTAGCCCAGATCTGCGGCCTGTCATGAAAAACCTGATGCAGCACCGCGTGGATCGTGGATAGCTTGTTTTTGAGGCGGTGTTGAAGCTCGTCAACGATGAGCTTGCGATATTCTTCCTCCTGGCTCAGCCGTTTTGCGATCTGCCGCTGTCCCAACGCGATCGAGCGATAGTGCTCGATGCCCCATATCGTGAGCCCGCTTACGATCAGAAAGATGACCGCGAGCGCGAACCTTGCGAAATCAGCGGTCGAGGGCCCGAAGTTGAGAGTTAGGCCGAGGACCGTGCCCGCCAGCGCGGTGCCTATGCCGACCCGCAGCCCACCGACGGCGGTAGCAAAAAAGACCGCCGGCAGATAGGGCGTGAAATAGACGTCGGGCCGTATCAGCGCGAGACCCCAGCGCGCCCCCGTCGCCAGGACAAGGCATAAGGCCGCAAATCCCACGCTGAAGAAAGCTGACGGCTGCGACGTTCCTTGCCAGCCTCGCCGAAGCTCGTCGATCAATTTCATCATTCGACTATACTATAAAAGGTGCATCGCCCGCAGCAGGATATGGAGTCCGCGCCGACAACGGGAATTTTTGGGGTTCGCAATGCCGCTTGGCCCAACATGGTCGGCTTGCCTTGTTCCATGCGGCCGGGGATATACTAAGCTTCGCTTCACCAGGGAGAGAACCAGATGGGACGACTGAGCGGCAAAGTCGCGGTCATCACCGGCGCGACAAGCGGCATCGGCCTACGGACCGCCGAGATTTTCGTGGCCGAAGGTGCGAAGATTGTAATTGCAGGACGGCGCGCGCCAGAGGGCGAGGCGCTGGCGAGCAAACTCGGCTCCAACTGCAGATTTCGCCGGACCGACGTCACGCGCGAGGACGAGGTGCGGGCGCTGATCGAAGAGGCAGTGAGTAAATTCGGCCGGATCGATTGCCTGTTCAACAACGCGGGCGGCCCGGCGCAGACCGGCGGCATCGAAGGGCTCGACGTCGAACGTTTCGATGCCGCGATGGCGACCCTGGTGCGCAGCGTGATGCTCGGCATGAAACACGCCGCGCCGTATATGCGCCGTCAAGGCTCCGGCAGCATTATTAACAATGGCAGCATCGCGGGGAGGCTGGCCGGATTTTCCTCCTCTGTGGTGTATGGGGCGGCGAAAGCGGCCGTCATTCACCTGACCAAATGCGTTGCCATGGAACTCGGCGAAGTCGGCATTCGCGTCAACAGCATTTCGCCGGGCGCGATCGCCACCGGCATCTTCGGCAAGGCGCTTGGGCTGTCGGTCGAGGCGGCGGAGAAAACGCCGGATGTGATGCGCGAGGTCTTCAAGACCGCGCAGCCTATTCCGCGCGCTGGGCTTCCTGACGACATCGCCCACGCTGCGGTGTTTCTTGCAAGCGACGAATCCACTTTCATCAATGGGCACGATCTGGTGGTCGATGGCGCCATTACCGGCGGTCGCAATTGGACCCAGCAACAGCAGGGTTATGTCGCGGTCCGCAAGGCGTTCGAACAGGGGACGGCTTAACTCGTCAATCGATGATCTTTGTATCAATACGACCGTATCGCTCGGTGCCGTTATGGAGGCGAAATCAATGTCCCGAACATTTGCCATCACGAAGTCGGGTCGGGCGCAGGGATCGCCGCTGTATGCCGCTCTTATAGCTGGATTGGCGTGCGCACTGCTGATCGGGAAGTCGCTACCGATTACGATGGACGGGCTCGCGGCGGTTATCGAGCCGCTCTGCGCGGTTAGCGATCCGGCCGGCTCATCCCTCGACAGGGTCGAGCCGATCACCTCGCACGCCCTGCCAAACGTCCCGGGCAAGCGCGTGACAATCGTACGCGTGTTCTATGGTCCGGGCGGATTTACCCGCGCGCATCGCCACGCGGGCTCCGTCACTGCTTACGTCACCAAGGGCGAGATCCGGTCGCAGCTCGCCGGCGGACCTGTCGAAACATTCAAGGTAGGGCAGTCGTTTTTCGAGCCACCGGGCGCCACGCATCTGGTCTCGGCGAATGCGAGCAGCACCGAGCCTGCGGAACTGATTGCCGTGTTCGTGGCGGATGAAGGCGCGCAGCTCACGACGTTCATCGAGTAGGCCGTATCGTCGCCCTGAATGGAATTGGCTGCGCAACCGCACGCCTCTTGAACTGAGGCGGCAGAAAACCCCTTCCGGTATGCTGGCTCACACCGGCTTCAGCGTCACACGCAATCCATCGCGAGGTTTCGGGATAGGCCACATCTGCCATTCCGGCGTGTAGCCGACTTCGATCGAGACGCTGAGGTTTTGCAGAAAATGCCGCGCGAAGCATTTCGCCTGCATGTAGGCGAAGTGCAGCCCGAGACACATATGGGCGCCGCCCCCGAATGGCACCCAAGCGAAGCGGTGGCGGCCGCGTTGCGCTTCATCGGTAAAGCGCATCGGGTCAAAGCCGTCGGGATCGTGCCATATCTCCGGCATGTGATGGGTGAACACCGGATTGACGCCAACCATGGTACCCGCCGGCACGGCGTACCCTTTGAAATTGAAATCGCGAATGGCGCGTCGCGGAATCGATGGCACCGGCGGTTTCAACCGCATCGCCTCCTTGAACGCCATCTCCGTGAGTGGCATGGCTTCGAGATTGTCGAACGTCGTCGGCTCGTTGGCCGCGATATTGAGTGCGGCTATCTCCTCGCGCAGCCTCGTTTGCCACTGTGGATGCGTTGCGAGTGCCCCAACAAACGAAGTCAGCGATGAGGTCAGCGTATCGTGCGCGGCCATCATCAGGAAACTCATGTGATCGACGATATCCTGAGTCGAAAGCAGCGCGCCATCTTCATGGGTGGCGCGGCATAGTTGGGAGAACAGGTCTTCGCCGCCTTTGGCGCGCCGGACCGGAATCTGTTCCGAAAAATAGGCGACGATGCGCTTTCGTCCGCGCACGCCGCGTGCCATCTTGGTACCGGGCAGCGGTGAACGGATCACCGAGATCGAGGCCGCGACCATATCGACAAAGGCGCGTGTGATCTCGTCCACCTCGGGGCCGATGTCAGCGCCGAGGAAGGAAGTGGTCGCGAGGTCGAGCGTGAGCTGCTTCATCGCCGGGTAGAACAACATCGGTCCCGGCCCCGCCTTCCATTGCTTTACCCTTGCGGCAATTCCGGTGTCGAGTGTTGCCAGATAGGATTTCATCGGTCCCGATTTGAACGCGACCGACAGCGCGCGCCGATGCAGCCGATGCTCCTCGAAATCGAGCAGCATCAGTCCGCGCGGAAACAACAGACCGAGAATCCGCCCCCACCCGTGGGCCGAGGAAAACAGCTTGGCCTGATCGAACAGCACGAGCTCATTCGCCTCCGGCCCGAGCAGAGAGAGGCTGGTCTCGCCGAAGATGTGACTGCGATAGACCAGGCCGTATTTGGCGGCCATTTGCTCGATGTGCCCCTTCGGGTCGGCGAGCACGTCCAAAGTCTTGCCGATAATCGGCCAGCCCTCGTCGCCGGGAATATGGGTCAGCGAATTGCGTTTCGGTGGGCTGAAGGCCGGCGCGGCAGGGGCCACACTTTGCATCGTCATGGCATTTCTCCGGCTGGTCGAGATATTATGGGCCGCGACCTGTGGCGCGGCCCCACCTGTTTCGCCGCTCTCGACATAGGCCAAACCTAGTGAATAACCTTTCGGCTGTCAGCGCAAAGTTGGAGCGTCTGCGGGGCTTGGCTTGGATGGGGTGGATTGGCTCATGTTGGCGCTTGTTGCGCGAAGGCAATGCGCGCCGAACGGCGAGTCACGGCTTGGCCTTTCGTTTGGCCGCTTCCTTCTGCAGATCCGGTGCATTGATAGTCGGAATCGCGACGCGTCCCGGCCCGGTGAGGGGAAGCGCCGCGGCGGCTCGGTCGTTCTCCATGATCTTTGCCATCACCGCCTGACCTGCGCGCTCGAACACGGCGCGGTTCTCGATCACGAATTTCTGCGACTCCCGCAATTTCGCGGTGTAGCCGTTGATTTCCGGTATCACGTAGCGTGCCACCATATCCCAACTTCGGCGGGTGTTTTCCGGATTGGCCCAGTCGTGCACAAACCCGATGATGCTACCGACGCCGCCACTCACTTGCATCAGGTTCCTGATGGTTTTGACCAGGTCGTCAGGCGTGCCGATGGTCGAGGCGGCGCCTTCGCCGCCAGCGGTCTTCTCAACCGCGTCCTCGGGCGAGGTGAAAGGCTGCAATCCCGGCCGCTGCAAGGTGCCGACATTATATTCATTGTGCCAGCGCATCAGTCCCGGCCCGGCTTCGCGCCGCGCCTGCTCGCGGCTCTCAGCGATGTGCCAGCTCAGCAGCACGCGCCAATCGGACCTGCTCACCGTGGTGCCATGTTTTTTGGCGGCGTCCTCGGCAAAACCCCACTGCGTCGGTAGCGCCATCAGTCCTTGCGTCGACATCGAGCCGAGCGAAATGATGCCGATTCCGTATTTGCCAGCCAAGGTCATGCCGGAGGGCGAAATTTGTGATGCCACGACGAACGGCATCTCTTCCTGCAAAGGCAAGATTTGCAGCGCGGCGTCGTTCATGGTGAACCAGTCGCTCTTTGCCGTGACGCGCTCGCCCTTGAACAGCCGGCGGATGATCCCGATCGCCTCATCCTGGCGGTCCCGCTGGGTCATCGGATCGATGCCGAGGGTGTGTGCGTCGGAAGCCAGCGCCCCCGGTCCGGACCCGAAAATGGCGCGCCCGCCGGTCATGTGGTCGAGTTGCACCATGCGCTGGGCGACGTTGAAGGGATGGTGATAGGGCAAGGAGACGACGCCGGTGCCGAGCCTGATCCGTTTGGTGCGCTCGCCGGCCGCGGCCAAAAACATTTCAGGCGATGCAATCATTTCCCAGCCCGAGGAATGATGCTCACCGCACCAGAACTCATCGAAGCCGAGCGAGTCGATCTGCTCGACGAAATCCAGATCGCGGCGGAACTGCAGCATCGGATGCTCGCCGATCGGGTGATGCGGGGCGAGAAAAGCTCCGAATTTCAGGCGGGCCATGGGTGTTCTCTCCGGATTTTCTTTTTGGTTTCTTGCGATGTTGCCGACCCAAACTAGGGGCTGCAGTCAGCCGTGGCAATGACCGAAAGCCGCTGGCGGGTATGCCGTCGAATGGCTGAGTTCATTGAGGCGTCGAAACTGTTACCGCGAATTCAACGCAATGACGACGAGCTAACGCAAGCTGATGCTTTCACGTCGGCCGGTTGCCGTTCGCAGTCGCCTGTGATTGCGGCATTGGCTCGCGGCGAATTCCCATTGTGGTATTGGGCTCGTCCAGAATCGAGTGTGAAACTAACGAGTGCCTTGGATGCGACGCAGTTGCCGCATTTCTGTCATGTATGCGCCTGGGCAACACCTCAGCGATAATTTGGGGGACTGACAGCATACGGTCTTTTTATTTTGCAGTGCAGCAACTAACTCTGCTCGGACGAGTTAAGAAGTCTCTCGCCAAGGAGCTGCCTGTGTCGCTCGCCAAGAATGTCGAATTCCTCCGACGCCTGCCAAAACTGAACGCATTCGACGGCTTTTCAGCCTATGGCCGAAACCTGAAGCGCGGCTTGCGCAGCCCGTTGGTCGAAACGATGCGGTTTGGGTCCAATCCAGGCGCGTTGCGGATGTTTTCGTTTGTTCCACCTAACCATCAGCAGCCGGCCGCGCTTGTCGTGGTTCTGCACGGATGCGGGCAGACGGCTGCTGCTTATGATTTGGGCGCGGGCTGGTCGACGCTTGCCAAACATTACGGTTTCGCCTTGCTCATGCCCGAGCAGCAGCCCGCCAACAACGCAAACGGATGCTTCAACTGGTTCAACCCGGAAGATACCGCGCGGGGCAGCGGCGAAGCTTGTTCGATCCGGCAAATGATCGCGCGCATGGTCCGTGAGCACGACATCGATGAGCGGCAAATATTCGTTACCGGTCTCTCCGCCGGCGGCGCGATGACGTCGGTCATGCTTGCAACCTATCCCGACATTTTCGCTGCGGGCGCTGTGATCGCTGGCCTGCCGTTCGGCGTAGCGAGCAACGTGAGGGAAGCCTTGAATGGTATGTTTCAATCGGCCACGCGCCCGGCGTCCGAACTCGGAGATCTCGTGCGCTCGGCTTCAAATCATAAAGGGCCGTGGCCGAAAGTTTCGGTGTGGCATGGCAGCGCCGATCGAACGGTGAACCCGGCCAATGCCGACGAGATCGTAAAGCAATGGATTGATGTGCACGGCCTTCCCTCGTCTCCCATGTCGGAAGGCACCGTCGATGGCTATCCGCGGCAGGTTTGGTGGAATGCGGATGGCGAAACGATCGTCGAGTCCTACACGATCACCGACATGGCCCACGGCACGCCGCTCGGGACTGCCGATAATGACCACCGCTATGGCGCGGAAGGCGCATTCCTGATTGAGGCAGGCATCTCATCTTCCTATCACATTGCCAATTTCTTCGGTCTGACCGAACGGATTCGCTCGCCCAAGGAAGCTGCGGCGCCGGCTTCCGATGCGAAGCCAGCCACCCAGAAGCCGCCAATGATCACGCAACCTCCGGCACCAGCCCCCGAGGTTACCGGAGTGCTGTGGCCGGTGATGGCGAAGCCCAACGGTCATTCCAAGCCGCCGCCCAATCCTCGCGCCCGCCGCGGAATCGATGTCGGCGCCGTCATCACGCGCGCGCTGACCGCTGCGGGTCTTATGAAGCAAGGACCGGAATAAGCCGGCGGAAATCGGCCAGGTAAACGCCGGGCGTGCTCGCGATGACCTCGAGCTAGCGGGTGCCTGCCGGCTACCTCGTCTCCGCGATCAGCTGCAGTGGAGTAACGACCACCTCGCCGCCGGCCACCTGGCGTGTCTTTTCCGTATAATGCTTGAAGAAATCACGCGATTGAAGCGTCTTGACCGCCTGCTCGTCGACCGCGGCGGCTAGGTGATAATAATCAGCATGGTCGCGGTTCTTCATGCAGCGGTAGCTGATTTTTCCTTTGAGCTCTGGATCGTTATTCAGCGCGGCAATAAATCGATCGATCTCCAGATGCCATTCCGTCGTCGGGCCGTTGGCGAATTCGTATTTGATCATGAAGTGCTTCATCTCTGGCTCCTTTAAGGATTTATTTTCGCGCCGATCTGGAACTGAGCGACACTTCCTGATCTGATGCCGGTACGCGCCAAAGCGCAAGTATGGACAAAATTGATACTAAGCGTCCTTTGAAGCGCATGCACCGCGGAATGACGTCCGGAGATATGGCATGGGTAACAGAAAATCAGCGGAATCACGTGGATGCCCGGTTGCGGCGTTCCAGAAAATGATCAGCGGCAAATACAAGCTCCGAATCATCTGGGATTTGCAGGACGGCCCGAGGCGCTACGGCGAGATCCGCAGCGGCCTGCTGCGCGGCGGAAGCGGCAGTTCGGAAATAGCTCCGCGCGTGCTCAGCCGAGAGCTGAAGGCGCTCACCGCGAGCGGACTGATCGACCGCAAAGATTACGGCGTCGTGCCCCCAAAGGTGGAATACCGGCTGACGCGCAAGGGCAGGAGTTTTGTTCCTGTCATCGCCGCCATTCGCAACTGGGGTGGTCGGCACCTGGCGCAAGCAAGCTCGGGCGAACTCGCGGCTGCCGAATAGCCGACCTCGCGCTACATCGCGCCGGTAAGAAACGGATTGGTCATTCGCTCCTGCCCGATGCTCGATCCTGGGCCGTGGCCGCAGATGAAACCGACATCGTCGCCGAGCGGCAACAGCTTGTCGTTGATCGATTTGATCAGCGTTGCGTGATTGCCGCCGGGAATGTCGCTCCGCCCGACCGAACCGCTGAACAGCACGTCGCCGACATGCGCAAAGCGCATCTCGTTGCTGAAAAACACCACGCTGCCCGGCGAATGTCCGGGGCAATGCAGGATGTCGAAGGTCAATTCACCGAGCGAAACTCGATCGCCCTCGTCGAGCCAGCGGTCCGGCGCAAAATCGCGCACGCCGGTCATTCCAAATCGGGCGCCGCTCGCAACCACGTTGTCGAGCAGGAATTTGTCAGCGATATGCGGTCCTTCGATCGGCACCTTCAGTGCGTCGCGCAGCTCGGCGGCGCCGCCGACATGGTCGATGTGGCCGTGTGTGAGCCAGATCTTCTCCACGCGCACCCTGGATTGCTGGATCGCGGACTGGATTTTCGGAACGTCGCCGCCCGGGTCGATCACCGCGGCTTTTTTCGTGGCCTCGCACCAGATCAGGGTGCAGTTCTGCTCAAACAGAGTCACCGGAATGATGACGGCGCCGGCCTTCGCCTTGGTTTCGGTTTGCTGGCTCATGCCAGCACATTGCCGATTTTTCCCAGCCAGCCAAGCGAAAGCTTCGTGAATTTTGGCCAGACCTGATCTGTGAACGCCGCTGGCTACTGACGGATCAGCTCAATCGGAACCGCTTACGCGCGGATGGGGCCTGCGGGACGTGGTCTGACTGAACCTGTTCAGCGGTTCCGAGTTACCCCGCGACGCGATGCCAGGGAACAGCGATCGAGATGAAACGACCCGACGAATTCTGGTGGCGGCACGGTGTATTTTACCAGATCTATCCGCGGTCGTTCCAGGATTCCAATAGTGATGGGGTCGGAGACCTCAGGGGCATCATCGAACGGCTGCCCTATCTGGTGTCGCTCGGTATCGACGCGATCTGGTTATCACCGATCTTCCCCTCGCCGATGGCTGATTTCGGCTACGACATTGCCGACTACACCGGTATCGATCCACTATTCGGCACGATCGCGGATTTCGACGCGCTGATCGCGGCTGCGCACGATGGCGGGCTCAAACTCATCCTCGATCTCGTGCCCAACCACACTTCCGACCTGCACCCCTGGTTTGTCGAAAGCCGCCGCTCACGCGATAACCCGAAGCGCGATTGGTACATCTGGCGTGATCCAAACGAGGCTGGCGGTCCTCCGAACAACTGGCTGTCGGAATTCGGCGGCAGCGCGTGGCAGTACGACGCCGCCACAGCGCAGTACTATTATCACGCTTTCCTCGCGCAGCAGCCGGATCTGAACTGGCGCAATCCGGAGGTGCGCCACGCCATCCATGACGTGATGCGCTTCTGGCTCAGGAAGGGAGTTGATGGCTTCCGTGTCGATGTCATCTGGCATTTGATCAAGGACGCGGAATTTCGCGACAATCCGCCCAATCCGAGCTTTCGTCCGGGCCGCCCGCCGCATGAGCAAATTCTGCCGCTGCGCACGACCGATCAGGCCGAGGTGCATGATGCGATCGCCGGGATGCGGCGGGTGATCGATGAATTTCCGGCGCGCGTGTTGATCGGTGAGATTTATCTGCCGACAGAACGTCTGGTCACCTATTACGGCCGGGAGTTGGGCGGCGCGCATCTGCCGTTCAATTTTGCGCTGCTCTCCGCCCCTTGGAATGCGCGAGCAATCGAAAAAATCATTCACGATTACGAAGCCGCGCTGCCGCATGGAGCTTGGCCAAACTGGGTGCTCGGCAATCACGATCGTCCACGGGTGGCTAGCCGGGTGGGCCGCGATCAGGCGCGGGTCGCGGCGATGTTGTTGCTGACGTTGCGAGGAACGCCGACGCTGTACTACGGAGATGAAATTGGGATGCATCAGGTCGCGATCGCGCCCGGTCAGGTGCGGGATCCCTTTGAAAAGAATGTTCCGGGTATCGGAGTCGGTCGCGACGGCTGTCGCACGCCGATGCAATGGGACGCCGGCCGTTTCGCGGGCTTTTCCACATCGACGCCGTGGCTGCCGTTATCGGAGGATTCCGTGCACGAGAATGTCGTCAACCTCGAAGCGGACGCCCGATCGATACTCAATTTGTACAAGGCGCTGATCGGCTTGCGGAACAATTTGCCGGAGTTGGTCACCGGCTCGTATGTGCCGATTGCCGCGCAAGGCGATCTGCTGATTTACCGCAGGCAGAGCGAAATCGACGCGTTGATCATCGCGCTGAACCTGGGCGATCAGCCGACCTCGATCTCATCAGGGGGGTTGAGGGGCGAAATTCTGATTTCGACTCTTCTGGATCGGAGCGGAGAGAAGGTAGAAGACGCGCTGGATTTGCGCGGCAATGAGGGCGTGATCATCGGTGCCTTGGGCGCTCAGCCTGAATAAACGGTTTTCCCTTTGCATCGGTATCGATGTCACTCCGCTTCAGGAGATAGTCGAGACCGCCGACCCGATACCAGCGGTAGCCGTACGCTTCGATCAACAACAGATGCTTGCCGCGTTCGTCAGCATAACTGTGCTCTTCGGCCAGCAGGTTGACCAGCAGCTTGCCGGCGTCGTCAGGGAGCCCGACCGCAAATGAGATTTCACGGGGCTTCTCATCGAGATTGTGCACGAACAACACAGAATTGTTGCGCCAGTCATAGCGTATGATCAGAACGGCCGGATCGCGCGTAGCAATTACCTTGAAGTCACCCCAGCCGATTTCCGGGACCTCCTTGCGCATGCGGATGATGCGTTCGGTCCAATTCAACAGTGAACCGGGGTCACGGCGCTGTTTGGCGACGTTGACATGCTCAAAGCCGTACGCGCCGTCATGAATGACGGGCGAACACGGTCGCTCGCTTTCGGTGAAACCCGCGTGAGGCTCGTTCGACCATTGCATGGGAGTGCGGGCGCAGTTGCGCTCCGGCAAGGCCAGATTGTCCCCCATCCCGATTTCGTCCCCATAGCGGATCACCGGCGTGCCGGGCAGCGTGCACATCAGACTATAGGCGAGTTCGACGCGACGGCGGTCACCACCGAGCATGGGTGCAAGACGGCGGCGGATTCCACGATTGTAGAGCTGCATGTTCTTGTCGGGACCGAATTTCTCGAACACCACCTTGCGCTGAGCCTTTGTCAAACGTCCGAGATCGAGCTCATCGTGATTGCGCAAGAACAAGCCCCATTGCGCGGAAGCCGGTCGCGGCTTTGTCACAGTGAGAGCTTTTGCCAGCGGACGCGAGTCGGCCGAAGCCAGCGCATAGAACAGATGCTGGTTGACATGAAAGTTGAACATCATGTGCATGCGGTCGCCGTCATCACCGAAATACTTCATATCGGTCTCGGGCAGTACATTGGCTTCCGCGAGGATGATGGCGTCGCCCTCGCGCCATTGCAGGAACTCCCGAAACGAACGCAGCATGTCGTATTGTTCGATCGGGGTGCGAACCTTGGCGCCCTTGGTGGCGATCACAAACGGGACTGCATCCATGCGGAAGCCTGACACGCCCATTTGAATCCAAAAGCCCATGATCTTGAGGATCTCGGCCTGTACGCGAGGGTTCGAGGTGTTGAGGTCGGGCTGGAATTCGTAGAAGCGATGGAAGTACCAGGCGCCGGCCTGCTTATCTCGGCTCCAGGTGGTTTTTTGCACGCCGGGAAAGACCATGCCTTTGCCGGCATTGGCAGGCTTCTTATCGGACCAGACGTACCAATCGCGATACGGCGAGTCCTTTGAGCTTCGTGCCTGCTGAAACCAGGGATGCGCATCGGAAGTGTGGTTGACGACGAGATCGATGATGATGCGCAAGCCGCGCTGACGGCAGCCGTGGGTGAACTCAACGAAGTCGCCCAGCGTGCCGTATCGGGGATCGACTCCATAATAATCGGTGATGTCGTAACCATCGTCCCTGCCGGGTGACGGCTGAAACGGCATCAGCCAGATCGTCGTGATGCCGAGGCCCTGCAGATAATCCAACCGGCGCAGCAGCCCCTTGAAGTCGCCGACACCATCGCCGTTGGCGTCCATGTAAGTCGCGACCGAGAGGCAGTAGAAAACCCCGTTTTTGTACCAGAGGTCGTCGATCATGCCGTGGCAGTCCTGTTCGGTCCACCTCGTTGCCGCAGCATCGTCCGGGAATTCGGAAGTCGGGTTTGCAAAAAGATCATGCTCAAACAATGCTCGAACAAAGGGCTTAAATCACGATCCGATCGACCGCCAAGACCCTGGTGGTGGGGCGCGTGTACTAAGCCCTGAGGCGTTCCGCGGTTCCAGTTTGCGTCGGGGGGAAACACAAACGGGTTTCCACCTCGCCTCTCGCGCTCTACTGTTAGGGCATGGAATCACCTGTCCGCAAAATAGACATCGCACCGCGACCGGACGGCCGCCAATCGGAGACGGCGCTGTCGATCGCACGCGGTAGCGCGCGCCTATTGCGCTCACTGGGGTTCTCATGCATCAGCGAATTGCCACTGCCTTCCGGCCGCCGCGCCGATCTGGTCGCGCTCAACGAACGTGGCGATATCTGGATCCTCGAAATCAAGTCATCGATCGAGGACTTGCGCGCGGATCAGAAGTGGCAGGATTACAGGATGCATTGCGATCGGCTGTTTTTCGCCTTCACCCAGGATTTGCCGTGCGAAATTTTTCCGCCGGACACCGGGCTGATCGTCGCGGACGCCTACGGCGCGCACATGCAGTGCGAAGCACCGGAGCACCGGCTGCCGGCGGCCACGCGAAAGGTGATGACGGTGCGGTTTGCGATGGCGGCAGCGCAGCGCATTAACCGGCTGGTCGATCCGCAGGGCCACGGCGAATAGTAGGACGCCATGATTCCGGCCTCCTGATTCTGCGCCAGCTTGTGCCATCATTCCCCGTTATGGCCGGGCTTGTCCCGGCCACCCGCGTGCTTCACTTGTGTAGAAAAATCCCCCGGCGACAGCGTAAAAAAACTCGTTGCCCGGTGGGCAACGAGTTGATTGTCCTGGTCCTGCGATGCTGGCTCTGCGCTCAGCTAATCGTGGTCGTGGTCGTGAATGACGGTCTTGCTGCGCGTACCGTCCTCGTGTTCTTTTTTGATCACTGTCGTGCGGTCGGATGGCTCACGCTCCTTGACTACGGTGGTGTGATCCCGGTCCCGGTCCCTGTCGTAGTCCCGGTGGCTGCCGACGGTCACGCCTGCGGGCCCCACGCCCACACCAACTTCGTCAGCGAAAGCAGGCGTAGCCAGCGCCGCCAACGCTGCAATTGTCAAAACATACCTCATTACGATCTCCTGTCGCGCTCGGCCCCAGCGATAACTCGAAGCCTTCGCCGAAGTTCCTGAAACTGCGCTCGCCGCCCGCCGCACCGCCCCGTTCTCTCCTCTTCTGAGGTCCATCGGCGGCCCGTTTCTCATGCGAGCAATCGCGCTAAAGGCAACCACCCAACACCGCGCGAAGCCGCGCGGTCGAGCGTTGATCGCAATGTGACGTTTTAGCGTGGTGCGCGCTTGGCGAGAATTCGCTGCAGAGTGCGGCGATGCATGTTGAGCCGGCGCGCCGTCTCCGAAACATTTCGGTTGCACATCTCATAGATGCGCTGGATGTGTTCCCAGCGCACGCGATCGGCCGACATCGGATTGCTCGGCGGCTCGGACTTATCGGTGCCGCTGGCGAGCAGGGCGGCGACCACATCGTCGGCGTCGGCAGGCTTCGAGAGATAATCAACCGCGCCCATCTTCACGGCGGTCACGGCGGTGGCGATGTTGCCATAGCCCGTCAACACAATGGCGCGCGCGTCGGGGCGCTTGCGCTTCAGCGCCGAGACCACGTCAAGGCCGTTGCCATCGCCGAGGCGCAAATCCACCACAGCAAAAGCGGGTGCTGACTTGCCGATCTGGGCCAAGCCGTCTGAGACGTTGTCACAGGAAGTGACATTGAAGCCGCGGGTCTCCATTGCGCGCGAGAGCCGCTCAAGAAAGGCCTTATCGTCTTCCACGATCAGGAGCGAGCGGTCGGCGTGGCCGGCCAGTTCGGAGATAGCGTTCACGATGCGGGTATTCCTTGTGGCGAGTACTGGTACATTATATGGCGCTGAGGGGAGGCGCTGCCAAGGCTGGTTCGGCCGGGATATCGTCAGCCTCGAAGCGCCCGCGGGGCCATGCAACCTGGACCACGGCACCGTGGTCGGGAAAAATCCGATTGCTAAAGGATACCCTCGCGCCGGTGCGTTCCAGCAGCGTTCGGGCAATGAAAACCCCAAGCCCAAGACCTCGATGATCGCTTTGCGACTCCTCGGGGCCGCGCCGCCGCGACAGATAGGGCTCGCCGATTCGCTTGATGATGTCAGGAGCGAACCCGGGCCCATCATCGGAAATGACGATTTCGATGGTTTCGTTGTTCCACCACGCGTTTACTTCCACGGTGGTTCGGGCGAAGTCGACGGCGTTTTCGAGGATGTTGCCGATTCCATAAAGGATGGCCGGATTGCGGGTGCCGACCGGTTCGCGACTGCCTGCCACCGCGATCCGCACCTTGATCGCGACCCCGAAATCGCGGTGCGGCGCCACGATTTCTTCGATCAGCGTCGACAGTAGCATGCGGTCGAACGGCGCTCCGCTCGCGGAGAGTTGCGTGATCTTCGCCAGGATATCGCGGCAGCGTTGCGCCTGCTCCCGCAGCGTTTTGATGTCGGCGGCAATCTGGCTGTTTTGCGAGCTGCGCTCCAGCTCCCGCGAAATCAGGAAAATCGTCGACAAGGGCGTGCCGAGTTCGTGCGCCGCTGCAGCCGCCAACCCGTCCAGCTGCGTGAGGTGTTGCTCACGCGCCAGCACCAGTTCGGTCGCGGCCAGCGCGTCCGACAGCTTGCGGGATTCTTCGGTGACCTGAAAGGCGTAAAGACTAGTGACCCCGATCGCGAGCACGATCGAAAGCCAGACGCCGAACAGATAGATCGGCGGCAGGATCAGCGGATCGTCGCTGTCCCATGGAAGCGGGAAATGGAAATACACGAGAACCGAGGCGCAGGCGACCGCAAGCCCGCCGAGCCCGATCGTCAGCCGCACCGGCAGCGCCGTTGCGGAAATCAGAACCGGGACCAGAAACAGAAATGAAAATGGATTCTGCAGGCCTCCGGTGAAGAACAGCAAGCCGGCCAGTTCGACAATATTCAGCGCGAGCAACGCCGCGGCGTAGGCGGGTTCCAAACGCTGCATCGGGTTGAAAGCGATCTGCAAAGTCAGATTGAGCAGCGCTGAAAGGCCTATGATGGCGAGGCAGGGAAATACCTCAACGTCGAACTCGAGCCCCTGCCGCACGACGAAGATGGCGGCGAGTTGTCCGAGCACCGCCAGCCAGCGCAGCCGCAGGATCGTGTCCAGCCGCACATAACGGCGCGGGTGACGAAAATCCGAGGCTGCGACGTCATTCATCCCCGAATTGTATCCGCGCGAGCTCCCGATCACAAATTCGTCGGCTGGACCGGCCTCGCCAATGCCTTGCGCTTGCCGCAGCAATGGCCCAAGGAACGGCCGCATGACCAATGATGGCGCAATCAAAGCCGGGCTGCCCGCCGCCGATCCGACGTTATCGGCGGCGATCGAGGTCGCGCATCTCGTCAAAGTGTACAAAACCACCCGGGCCGTCGATGACCTGTCGTTTCGCATCCAGACCGGCAGCATCACCGGGCTGCTTGGGGCCAACGGCGCCGGCAAGACCACCACGATTGCCATGATCATGGGGCTGGTGCTGCCGACCTCCGGCCACATCCAGGTGCTCGGGCATGTGATGCCGGACCAGAGCAATGACGTGCTCGGTCGCATGAATTTCGAAAGCCCTTATGTCGACATGCCGATGCGGCTGACGGTCCGGCAAAATCTTACGATCTTCGGTCGACTTTACGCGGTCGCGGATGTGCCCGAGCGCATCAAGCAACTCGCCGCCGATCTGGATCTCGGCGATTTCCTGGACCGCCCCAACGGCAAGCTCTCTGCCGGCCAGAAGACCCGGGTTGCGCTGGCGAAAGCGCTGATCAACCAGCCCGAATTATTGCTGCTGGACGAGCCCACCGCATCGCTCGATCCAGACACGGCCGATTGGATCAGGCTTCATCTCGAAACCTATCGCAAGGAACGGGGCGCGACCATCCTGCTCGCCTCGCACAACATGTTCGAGGTCGAGCGGCTATGCGACCGCGTCATTATCATGAAGCGCGGCCGCATCGAGGATGATGACAGCCCCGACAAGATCATGGCCCGTTACAACAGGGCGACGCTCGAAGAGGTATTTCTCGATGTCGCGCGCGGTCGCGTTCAGGAGGTGGCGCCGTGAGCCGGCTCGCCTACCATCTCGACATCGAGCCGCACCGGATCGCTGCGATGATCCTGCGCTACTGGTATCTGCTGCTCTCGTCCTGGCCGCGACTGCTGGAACTATTGTACTGGCCGGCGCTGCAGATCATCACCTGGGGCTTTTTGCAGACCTACATCGCGCAGAATGCGGGGTTCTTTGCGCGCGCCGGCGGCACGCTGATAGGCGCGGTGATCCTGTGGGACATCCTGTTTCGCGGGCAGCTCGGATTTTCGATTTCGTTTCTGGAGGAGATGTGGGCGCGCAACCTCGGCAACCTGATGATGAGCCCGCTAAAGCCGATCGAGTTTCTACTCTCGCTGATGGTGATGAGCGTGATCCGGCTTACGATTGGCGTGATTCCGATGACGCTGCTGGCGATGTTCCTGTTCCGCTTCAATTTCTACGCCATCGGCCTGCCGCTGATCGCGTTTTTCTGCAACCTGATCTTCACGAGCTGGTCGGTCGGCATCTTCGTTTCGGGGCTGGTGCTGCGCAACGGGCTTGGCGCTGAAAGCATCGTCTGGACACTGATGTTCGGGCTGATGCCGCTGGTGTGCATCTACTATCCAGTGACGGTACTGCCGCACTGGCTGCAATATGTCGCCTGGTGCTTACCGCCAACCTATGTGTTCGAGGGAATGCGGGCGCTGCTGATCGAGCATGTGTTTCGGGCCGACCTGATGATCTCGGCGCTGGCGATCAACGCTTTGCTGCTTATCGGCGCATTCGCCGGCTTCATGGGGCTTTTGCGCAGTGCCAAGCACCATGGCTCGCTGCTTCAGGGCGGCGAATAGCCCACTTATCCCGTGGATTTTCCAGCTTTTCTCCTTGCGCGACGCAGCAATATACCGATCTGTGCATTGACGGTTTATTACGTCTTGGGCACTATGTTGCGATGCAAAAGAAACTAGAGGAATACATGCCAATCGGTGAGTTCGGCGGCGCACCTCCCCTGGTGGCCGAAGGTAGCCCGGCGCTTACCACGCCGATGTACTGGCTGTATGAAATGGCGCAGGCATCGCTCAATCCGGCGCGCGCGGTAACAGATGCAACCAAGATTTTATTTCAGAACCCGCTTAATCCCTGGTCCCATACCGAGCTTGGCAAATCGATCGCCGCCGGCTGCGAACTGTTCGAGCGCACGACGCGACGCTACGGCAAGCCTGAATGGGGCATCCACGACACCGAAGTCAGCGGCGTTCGCACGCCGGTAGATATCCGCGTCGTATGGGAAAAGCCGTTCTGCCGGCTTTTGTACTTCGACCGCAAGCTGACCCGCCCAGTACGTACGCCGCAGCCGCGATTGCTGATTGTTGCGCCGATGTCGGGCCATTACGCGACGCTGTTGCGTGGCACCGTCGAAGCCTTTCTGCCGACCCATGAGGTTTATATCACCGACTGGACCGATGCCCGCATGGTCCCCCTGACCCAGGGCCGTTTCGATCTCGATGACTACGTCGATTACGTCATCGAGATGCTGCACGTCCTCGGTGGCAACATGCATGTGATGGCGGTGTGCCAGCCGTCCGTACCTGTGGTGGCCGCGGTTTCGATCATGGAAGCCGAGCGCGACCCCTTTGTTCCGCTTTCAATGACATTGATGGGCGGTCCGATCGATACCCGTCGAAATCCGACCGCGGTCAACAACCTCGCGGCCGAGCGCGGCATCGATTGGTTTCGCAACCACGTTATCACCAAGGTGCCGTTTCCTCATCCCGGCGTGATGCGCGATGTCTATCCAGGGTTCCTGCAGCTGAATGGCTTCATCAGCATGAACTTCGACCGCCACATGGACGCGCACAAGAACCTGTTTAAGGATCTGGTGAAGGGCGATGGCGACCTGGTCGACAAGCACCGCGATTTCTATGACGAATATCTCGCCGTCATGGACCTCACGGCTGAGTACTATTTGCAAACCGTCGACACGGTTTTCGTCAAGCACGCGCTGCCGAAGGGCGAAATGACCCATCGCGGCAAGAAAGTGGACCCATCGCGGATCGCGCGCGTCGCGCTGATGACGGTGGAAGGCGAGAACGACGACATCTCCGGGCTCGGACAGACCGAAGCCACGCATGCGCTGTGCAGCTCGATCCCCAATCATCGCCGCGTGCACTACGTGCAAAAGGGTGTCGGCCACTACGGCGTCTTCAACGGATCGCGATTCAAGTCGGAAATCGTGCCGCGTATCTCGGATTTCATCATGTCGGCGGCGAACGCGAGACCATCATTGGTCGCGGTGAAGCCTACATTGGCTGCCGCGGCGGAATAAGCGTCTGATTACGCGAATACTAACGAGAGTTTGCGGTTGACACCCGAATCGGGGCTCGACTGCACCCGCCCGTTAACCCTTGGATACCCCTCGGAAAACCCTGATTCTGGCTCTGTCCAAGTCATGAGTGCGGCCTCATTCCTTGGGCGTGCTGGAGAGGGGTATTTAGCGCCCGACTTTTTTGTTCCCGACCCTCGCTATAGGGGCAGACGGTAACGCGCCCCCCTGTATATTGGGCAAATGATTTGTTTTTGCGCGGAGCGATTTCACTGGCGGCGGATATGGCAGAATCCGGGCGAACTCCTGATCCCCGGACTTACAGACATGGCCACTCGCGCCCTCCTTTATCGGCGGCCCTACGAACCTTCGACTCTTCTCGTCAAGCACGGCTCGCAAATCTACTCGGTTCGGCTGCGGCGACACCGTCGCGCCCGCCGTTACACGTTGCGCATTCATCCGAGTGACCGCGAAGCGATCCTGACGATGCCGCCGCGTGGCACCATCGCCGATGCAAAGGATTTCGCGCAACGTCACGGCGGCTGGATCGCGGCGCGCCTCGGGCGTTTGCCGAAAGCGGCGCCCTTTCTCCCGGGCACCGTGCTGCCGTTGCGTGGCGTCGCCCACAGAATCGTGCATCGCGCCGGCCAGCGCGGCACGGTGTGGACGGAAACACGCGACAACGGCGAACGGATTCTCTGCGTCGCAGGCGGTTTAGAGCACGCCGAGCGAC
Source organism: Bradyrhizobium sp. (assembly GCF_035273305.1). Taxonomy (GTDB): domain Bacteria; phylum Pseudomonadota; class Alphaproteobacteria; order Rhizobiales; family Xanthobacteraceae; genus Bradyrhizobium. Next base: position 23,498 of record NZ_DATEPI010000097.1, read on the forward strand.
GGGTGCATGATTTTCTCAAGCGCGAAGTCCGCCGTGACCTGCACAAAGCCACGCAATTCTATGCCGACGAGTTGGGCGTCAAGGTGAAGCGGTTGTCGATCCGCGATCAGTCGAGCCGCTGGGGTTCCTGCACGTCGGCGGGTTCCCTCTCGTTCTCCTGGCGCCTGATTCTCGCGCCACCCTACGTGCTTGACTACCTGGCTGCGCACGAGGTGGCGCATCTGGTGGAGATGAATCATTCCGCGCGATTCTGGAAAGTGGTCGCGAGGGTGTGCGGCCATGTCGAGCGGGCCAAGACCTGGCTCGACAATTCCGGAAATGATCTGCATCGCTACGGTATTCAGGATTAGAGCGTCTTCGAGCGAAGCGGGCGCCGGTTCGCGTGAAGAAAACGCGTCAGAAGAACAGGCCCCAGCCCGATTCGATCCGAAGCGGTCGCGGTTAGCGTCCGAACAGCCGGTCCACCAGCCAGCCGTCCAATCCACCGGCCGATTGCGGCCGGGCGGAGGTTCGCGTTGGTGTTGGCCGGCCCGCCGCGCCCGCGGTCGATAAAGAACTAGCCGGCGGTGCATTCGATGTGGACGCAGGCTGCAGCAAACCAGAGAAGAAGCCGCCCGATTGCGATCCCGGCAACGCTGCGATCGGTACGCCCTGATGCGCCACTTTCATGAAGCGGGTCCAGACTTCGACCGGCAATCCGCCGCCGGTGGCTTTCCTCGTCGGCGAGTTGTCGTCATTGCCGAGCCAGACGCCGGTGACAAGATTGGCCGTGTAGCCGATGAACCAGGCATCGCGGAAATCCTGGCTGGTGCCGGTTTTGCCGGCAGCGGTCCAGCCCGGGATCTCGGCCTTGCGCGCGGTCCCGCTAAGCAGCGTCTCCTGCAGCATCGTGTTCATCATCGCGACATGCCGTGGTTCCATGACCTGGCCGACCTGGTCGGCCGCCCGCGCATAGAGCAGCTTGCCGTCGCTGGTGCGGATCCTGGTCACGACATGCGGGGAGACAGCGAGGCCGCCATTGGCAAAAGGCGCATACGCGCCAACCAATTCAGTCAGCGAAACCTCGGACGTGCCAAGTGCGATGGTGGCATTGGCCTCGAGTTTCGATGAAATGCCAAGGCGGTGCGCCGTACGCACCACATTCTTGGGGCCGACTTCGATTCCGAGCCGCACCGCGACGGTATTGAGCGACATCGCGAGCGCTTGCGTCAGGGTGACCGGACCGAAATATTCATGGCCGTAATTCTCCGGCTTCCATCCTTTGACGTCCAGCGGCGCATCCTGCCGGATCGTTTCCGGCGTCAGGCCGGCTTCGATCGCCGTGAGATAAACGAAAGGCTTGAACGCCGAACCCGGCTGTCGCTTGGCGGTTAGCGCGCGGTTGTACTGGCTTTCGGCATAGTTGCGCCCACCGACCATTGCCCGCACCGCGCCGTCAGGCGTCATCGCCACCAGCGCGCCCTGGCTAACGTTGAATTTCACGCTCTTCGCCGCCAGTTCGTCGATGATCGCGGCCTCTGCTGAGGCCTGCAGCTTTGGATCAATCGTGGTTTCGACCACGATGTTCTGGTCGATCTGCCCGACTAGGTCGTCGAGCACCTCGCCGATCCAGTCCGCTACATAGTTGATCGTGCCGGCGCCCGCGGCCTTCACATTCAGCGCAGCGGGATGGCCGATCGCGGCCTGCGCCTGCGCTTGGGTGATGAATTTGGCTTCCGCCATCGCGGCGAGCACGGTCTGGGCGCGCTTGTCGGCGCCCTCGGGATTGCGGTTCGGGGCCAGCCGCGACGGCGACTTGACCAGTCCCGCCAGCATCGCGGCTTCCGTCAGCGTGACGTTCCTTGCCGATTTGCCGAAATAGCGCTGCGCGGCGGCTTCGACGCCATAGGCGCCTGAACCGAAATAGACCCGGTTCAAGTAGAGTTCGAGAATTTCTGCTTTGGTGTGTTTGCGCTCGAGCCAGAATGCCAGTTCGAGTTCTTGCAGCTTCCGCTGCAGCGTCCGCTCCTGGGTCAGAAACAAGTTCTTCGCGAGTTGCTGGGTCAAGGTCGACCCGCCCTGCGAAACACTTCGATGCAGCACGTTGGCCACCGCGGCGCGCAGAATGCCGAGGGGATCGACGCCGTGATGCGAGTAGAAGCGCCGATCCTCGATCGCAATGAAAGCCTTGGGCAGATAGGGCGGCAGGTCCTTTAGCGAGACATTGGCGCCCGGCATTTCGCCGCGCGTCGCCAGCACGGTGCCATCTAATCCCGCGATCTCGATCGTCGGCGGTCGTTTCGGAATCTCGAGCGCCTGAATGGCCGGCAGGTGCGCGCCCACCCAGACCACCATGCCGGTCAGCCCGATCGCCGCCCATAGGCTGAGCACCGCACCCCAATAGAAAACGCGATACAGGCCCAGCCGCGAGCGGCCGCGCGATTTGCGTTTGCGGCTCGCCCGACTGGCGCGGGGTTTCCTTTCAGGTGGCGGATCCTCGTCGGGTTCGCTTTCGCGCATGTTACCTTTGGCGGATGACTTTTTCGGCTGATCGTCCTCGGCGGGCGCGACGCGATCCTGCGGGCCAAGCCGCAACTCGGAAAGCGAAGCCGCGAGCCCGAATAGCGGCTCCTTGCGTCCACGGCTTTTTTTCCGCCCCCACGCCATACGCAAACGCCACTCACCCCCAGTGCCGGAAGCAAGCTAACGCCTGCTGTTTAAGGGCCGGTTACGGAGAGGTTAATGCGGGATTAGGAGGTGCGGCGGCCTGTGATAAACCGGAGGCGATAAGCGAGCGAGGAGAGCGGCATGGGCTACATCGATCCGACCAAGGAAGTGTTCGCGCAGTTCAGGGCCAATGATCGGGCCGGCGCCATTCACATGCTCAACCTGGTGCGGCTTCGAAAGCAGGCGGCGTATTCCGATGGGCGGAGCGCAACCGGCGCCGAGGCCTATGCTGCCTATGGACGGGAAAGCGGGCCTGTATTCGAGCGGCTGGGCGGCCGGATCGTCTGGCAGGGCCGGTTCGAACTGATGTTGATCGGGCCTGCCGATGAGCGCTGGGATCATTGCTTCATCGCCGAATATCCCAGCGTTGCGGCCTTTGCCGAAATGATCCGCGATCCGGTCTATCGAGAAGCCGTGAAACACCGGCAGGCGGCCGTCGAGGACTCGCGATTGATCAGGCATGCCGTTCTCCCGGTCGGAAAAACGTTCGGCGAGATTCCGAACTAAAGAGTTTCGAGCGAAGTGGACGCGCCCGGTTCAAATGAAGAAACGCGTCAGAAGAATCAGCGAGAGCCCGATTGGATTCAAAAAAACGGCGGCCTCGCAAGGCCGCCGATCAGTGAGACTGATAGTGTTATGCATTAGCCCGCCGGGCCGGTGTCCTCGATGATCGGGCCGAACAGCTCCCAGCGTTCGCCGTCGAACTTCATCATCTGCATCTGCTTGTTGATGCGATAGTCCGTCGGTGATGTGTTGACGACCATGCCGGGGAGCGAGAGACTGCCGGTGAAGTTCTTCAGGCTGGTCGCCTGCCGCATGACGTTTTCGCGGGTCAGATCATCGCCGCATTGACGCAGGATGTGCACCAGCAATTCCGCAGTCGAATAGCCGTAGGTATTCACCGTGTTGAGCTTGTCGCCTTCGGGATAGTATTTGTCCATGAAGGCGAAATAGGCCTTGAGGCCGGCATCGTCCTTCCACTGCGGATCGCCCGGGTCCTTGCCGTAGTTGGTGCTGATAATGCCCTTTGAGATGTCGAGCCCCGCCGGTTTGAGTGTCGCCGAAACAGGGCTTGCATTGATGTCGAGGATGTGGATCGGTTTCCAGCCGAGGTCGGCGACCTTCTTGATGGCTTGCGCGGCGAATTTCGGCGTCGATGCATCGTACAGCAGGTCGGCGCCAAGCGATTTCAGCTTGACGATTTGCGAGTCGATGGTCGGATCGGTCAGCTCGTAGGACGCTTCGCCGACGATCATCGATGCGGCCTTGCTGCCGAGGGCGGCCTTCAATCCAGTGATGTAGTCGCGGCCGAGGTCGTCATTCTGGTAAAGAATGCCGATCTTCGCATTGGGATAATTTGTGAGAATGTATTTCCCGTAGATCCGACCCTCGGTCTGATAGTTGGGATTGAATCCGATGGTCCATGGCGCGTTTTGCGGATCCGAGAAGCGCGAGGCACCGGTGCCCGCGAGCAGTTGCGGCACTTTTTTGGCATTGAGGTATTTCTGGACCGCGGCATTGGACGGCGTGCCGATGAGTTGGAACGTAAACAGGACCTCGTCGCTTTCGACCAGCTTGCGTACCTGCTCCACGGCTTTAGGCGGGCTGTAAGCATCGTCGTACTGGATCAGGTTCAGCTTGCGGCCGTTGATGCCGCCCTGATCGTTGATCATCCGCAGATAGGCGGCTTGGGTCTTGCCGATGCTGGCATAAGCGGAAGCGGGTCCGCTGAACGGCACGGTTTGCCCGATCTTGATTTCCGTATCGGTCGCGCCGGTGTCATATTTCTTCTGCGCGGCTGCCGGTGAGACCGAGAGCGCGAAGGCGATCGCGGTACCGGTGACAAACTGAAAGATGGCGTTCCTCATATCGCTGCGTTTCCTCATGTTATGATTGTGCCGATAGTCTTGTCCGACCGGTCCTACAGGGCTGGGCGGACGCCATCGCTCACAGGATTGTGTCGGAAGGCGGGGGCCGATGCAAGACGATGCCAGCCGAAAAGGCCACCGACCTTGATCCGAAATAGTGCGGTCAGGCTGCGGGCTGCGCCACCGCGGCATCATTGGTGAGCAGATGGATCAGCGCGCTTTTGATCGCTGCCTGTCGCGTCGGAGCATTGATCTGCGCTCCCAATAAATCGGTGACATAGAACACGTCGCGCGCCCGCTCGCCGAATGTTGCGACATGGGCCGATGCGATATTGAGGTTGAGTTTGGAAATCGCGGTGGTCAGTTCATATAGCAGGCCCGGCCGGTCTAGACCGGACACCTCGATCACGGTGTACCGGTCCGACCATTGATTGTTGATGATCACTTCGGGCTCGACCACGAAAGGCCGCGCCTTGCGCGCGGCGGCCCGCCGCGCCACCACTTCCGGCAGCCGCAATTTGCCTTCCAGCACATCCTCGATCATCTCGCCAATGCGGGTCGCGCGCCGTCCCTCATCCTCGTCGCGATCGTACTCTCTTGAAATCGCGATAGTGTCGAGGGCCCGGCCATCCGTTGTAGTGTAGATCTGGGCATCCACGATGTTGGCGCCCGCCGAGGCGCAAGCGCCGGCGATGATCGACAGCAACCAAGGATGGTCGGTGGCGAGAATGGTCAGCTCGGTAACGCCGCGCGCCTCGTCGAAGCCGACATTGATTGCGAGCTTGTGGCCAGCTTGCTCGCTGGCATGCAAGAAGCGGGCGTGGCGGATCTTGCGCGGCAGTTCGACCTTGAGCCAGTAAGCCGGATAGTGCCGTCCGATATACGCGTTGAGTTCGTGCTCCGGCCATTCCGTGAAGGCTGCGCGAAATTCGGCCTGTGCCACCGCGATTCGTTGCGCGCGATTGACTTCCGAAAATCCACCGGTCAGTACGGGTTCGGTTTCGTAGTACAGCGTCCGCAGTAGCTGCGCTTTCCAGCCGTTCCAGACCCCGGGACCGACCCCGCGGATATCGGCGGTGGTCAGGATCGTCAGCAGCTTCATCTGCTCGACAGATTGCACTACGGCCGCGAAATTCTCGATGGTCTTGCGATCCGAAAGGTCGCGCGATTGCGCTACCGTCGACATGGTCAAGTGCTCTTCGATCAGCCAGGCCACCAGTTCGGTATCTGCGGCATTGAAGCCAAGCCGCGGACATAGCCGCCGCGCCACTTTCGCCCCAGCGATCGAATGATCCTCCGGCCGCCCCTTTGCGATGTCGTGCAGGAGCGTGGTGATGTAGAGCACGGCGCGGTGTTCAGGGCGAATTTTGCGCATCAGATCGCTGGCAAGCGTGAACTCATCGTTGCCGCCGCGCTCGATTTCCTGCAGGTATCCGACACAGCGCAGCAGGTGTTCGTCCACGGTATAGTGGTGATACATGTTGAACTGCATCATCGAAACGATCTTACCGAATGCGCGAATGAAATGGCCGAGCACGCCTGTTTCGTTCATGCGCCGCAGCACGGTTTCCGCGTCGTTCGAGGTCAGGATTTCCATGAACAGCCGGTTGGCTTCCGGACTCTCGCGAAGCTGCGCGTTCACCAGCCTGAGCGATCGTGTGACGGTTCGCATCGCGTCAGGGTGAAAGGCGAGATTGTTTTTCTGCGCGAGTCGGAAAATTCGGATCAGGTTGATCGGATCCTGCCTGAAGACATCGGGCACGGCGAGATTGATGCGGTTGTTGTCGACGATGAAATCGTCGCTCTCGGGTACGCGCCTCCGATTTAGGCTCGGCCGCAAGCGCGCCATCATCCGGCTCAAGACCGGCGCCGGCTTGGCCTGCTGGTCCTCCAGCTTGGCGCATAGAATCGCGGTGAGATCGCCGACGTCTTTGGCGACCAGGAAGTAGTGCTTCATGAAGCGTTCGACGTCCTGCATGCCGGGATGCGAGGTGTATCCGAGCCGGATCGCGATCTCGCGCTGCATGTCAAAGGATAGCCGCTCTTCCGCGCGACCCGAGAAGAAATGGATATTGCAGCGTACCGACCAGAGGAAATCCGCGCAGCGACGGAAGGTGCGATATTCCTGCGCATCGAACACGCCCCGTTCGAGCAATTCGTCGGTTTCGCGCACCCGGTAAACATATTTCGCGATCCAGAACAGCGTATGCAGATCGCGCAAGCCTCCTTTGCCGTCCTTGACATTGGGTTCGACGAGATAACGCGATTGCCCGGCGCGGCGGTGACGTTCTTCGCGCTCGGCAAGCTTGGCGGTTACGAACTCGGCCGCGGTGCCCTGCACCACCTCCTTGTCGAACCGCGATACCAGTTCGTCATAAAGCGGCTTGTCTCCGGTTAGGTATCGGGTCTCGAGGATCGCGGTGCGGATTGTCATGTCGCCGCGGGCCTGGCGGATCGACTCATCGACGGAGCGCGTTGCATGCCCGACCTTCAATCCCATATCCCACAGACAATACAGGATCGCTTCCGCGACCTGCTCGCCCCATGCCGTCTGTTTGTACGGCAGGATGAACAGGAGATCGATATCGGATTCCGGAGCCATCAATCCGCGGCCATATCCGCCGGTGGCGACCACCGCCATGCGCTCGGCGCCGGAAGGAATTGGCGAGTGGTAGAGATGGCGCGTTGCGGCTGAGAACAGGATTCGGATGATCTCGTCCTGCACGAAACACAGCCGCTCGGCGCAGCGGCGGCCATGGCGATCCCTCAGCAGTAGCGCCTGCGCGGTGGCGCGCGCGGCGATCAATTCAGCTTTCAACAATTGTGCGGTGGCGGAGCGAAAAACATCCTCGCGACCGGCGTGTTTTGCGGCGAGCGCGTCAACGGCGGCGGTGACCCGCTCGCTATCGAAACGGTCGTCGGTCTCAGCCGGATGTTCGGTCGCGACATTGTCCATGTGCTATCCCGATATCGGACGGCGTTGTGACTGTCACGGGACTTCTGGGTTGCCAGCAGGTCCATGCTGGATTTTACCCGCTTTGAGCAAAGGTGTTCTCGATGCGGTCGATAGAGCAAGCTTATTTTCTCATTGACCTGCCCATTTAACTATTTGAAATAAACAGCGTTTTTGCAAGGCCAAGCACGCCGGCAAGCCGCTGCCGATGCGAGCTTTAGGGCCACGCCAGCCAATATAATCGTCACTGTTGTCACCTGAGGAGTTCCGATGATGCCCAGAATTTCACGGCGCGCTTTCGCGATCATGATCGCTGGCTCGATGCTGATGCCCGGCGCCGCCTTTGCCGCTGACGCGCTCAAGGAAATTCACATTGATTGGGCCACCTACAATCCGGTGTCGATGATCCTGAAGCAAAAGGGGTTGCTGGAAAAGGAATTCGCCAAGGACGGCATCAATATTGTGTGGGTCCAGTCGGCCGGTTCCAACAAGGCACTCGAGTTCCTTAATGCAGGCTCGATCGATTTCGGCTCGAGCGCCGGCTCCGCGGCGCTGGTTGCCAAGATCAATGGCAACCCGATCAAGTCGATCTACGTCTATTCGCGTCCCGAATGGACTGCGCTGGTTACGACCAAGGACTCAAAAATCGCGACCGTCGCCGACCTCAAAGGCAAGCGGGTGGCGGTGACCCGCGGCACCGATCCGCATATCTTTCTGGTGAGAGCACTGCTCGGCGCGGGCCTGAGCGAAAAGGATATTACGCCGGTGCTACTGCAACACGCCGACGGCAAGACTGCGCTGATCCGCGGTGACGTTGATGCTTGGGCTGGCCTTGATCCAATGATGGCGCAGGCGGAAATAGAGGACGGCGCCAAGCTGTTCTTCCGCAAGCCCGACGCCAACACCTGGGGCATTCTCAACGTCCGCGAAGCGTTTCTCAAGGAGTATCCGGATATCGTTCGGCGCGTGCTCGCGGTTTACGAGGACGCGCGCAAATATTCGATCGCGAACTATGACGACCTGAAGAAGACGTTCATGGCTGTGACAAAGCTGCCGGACGCGGTTGTCGATAAGCAGCTCAAGGAGCGCACCGACTTGAACCACAGTCGGATCGGAGCGCCGCAGCGCGAATCGATTCTGGCAGCGGGCGTTGCCTTGCAGCAGGCCGGGGTGATTGATCCCAAGGTCGACGTCAACGCCGCCCTTGATGCGCTGATCGATGATCAGGTTGAGCTACCGACGCATTAGCGTCTCGTGTTGGCCAGGGGAAGCGAGAGTCGGTGGCGCATCCGACTCCCAAACTTGCAATCCTGAGTAAGACGCGGTTCTGCTATGGCGATGACGGTTGAACTACCCGCGCTTGAACCAACTGATGGCACAATTGCCCCGCCTGCCACCGGGCGGCTGCGACGCTGGACGCAGCCAGCGATCGGCCTGTTGTTGCCGCTCGGCCTTGCCTTGGCCTGGGAAGTTACCGTCTGGTTGGGGTTCTCCAACGGGCGCTTGGTCCCGCCGCCCACCAAAATATTCGCGGCCATCGTCGAGCTGGCGCGCAGCGGCGAACTGGCGCGCCATATCATCACCACCCTGACGCGGGTCGCCGCGGGGTTCGGCCTGGGCGTGCTCGCCGGCACGGTGCTGGGCGCCATTTCGGGCTATTGGACGCTGGCGCGACGGCTGCTCGATCCTACAGTGCAGGCGCTGCGCGCGATCCCGTCGATCGCCTGGGTGCCGCTGTTCATCCTGTGGCTCGGCATTTTCGAAACGTCCAAGATCGTGCTGATCGCGGTCGGCGTATTTTTCCCGGTCTATCTCGGCGTCATGGGCGCGATCCTCTCGGTCGATCGCAAGATCGTCGAAGTCGGCCGCACTTTCCGGCTTTCCGGACCGGCCATGATCCGGCGCATTTTGCTGCCGGCGGTTTTGCCGGCCTATGTGGTGGCGCTTCGGGTCGGACTTGGGCTCGGCTGGATGTTCGTGGTCGCCGCCGAATTCATGGGCGCATCGGAAGGCCTCGGCTATTTGCTGATTGATGGCCAGCAGCTCGGCAAGCCCGCGCAGATTGTGGCGGCGATCGTGATCTTCGCAATTCTCGGCAAGACAACCGACTGGCTCATCGAGATTGGCTCTGCGCCATTGTTGCGCTGGCAGGACGCATTCGGCCGCCATTCCGGGGGAGCCTGATGCTCGTCCTCAATGCGCTCGGCAAAATCTATCCCAATGGTGTCAATGCGCTGGAGCGTTTCTCAGCGGAGATCAGGCTGGGCGAGATCGTTGCGATCATCGGCGGCTCCGGCTGCGGAAAATCGACGCTGCTCCGCGCTATCGCCGGTCTCGATCGCGCCACTTCCGGCACGGTGACGCTCGACGACATCAAAATCTCGGCGCCGCATGCAAAAATCGGCATCATTTTTCAGGAGCCGCGGCTGCTCCCGTGGCTCAGCGTCGCCGAGAATATCGGCTTTGGCCTGTCCGACCTGCCCGCCGATATTCGGCGCCAGAAGGTGGCGGGCGCGCTGGCGCGGGTCGGCCTTGCCGACAAGGCCGATGCGTGGCCGCGCGAATTGTCTGGCGGGCAAGCCCAGCGGGTGGCGATTGCGCGCGCGCTGGTGCC
>NZ_DATEPI010000098.1:0-19994 GCF_035273305.1 Bradyrhizobium sp.
AAGAAGGCACGGCCCGGCATGACCATGCTGATGGTCAGCACCACGGGCGAACACGCAGCCTTCTATGAGCTGGACGAGGCGCTCAGGCCTGTGGAAAGGGAGTTACCGGTCGATCTCCGAGCCTCGGTCGAGCGGATCCAGGAGAACTGTGAGCCCGCGTTATGCACAGTGCTCTTCATGGGCGGCGCGGGCGGATCGTTACGCGCTGGAGTTACCGACAATCCGGTTCGCCTGACGCGCTCGGTAAAGGACGCATTGACGCGCGTCACCAGTGGCGGCGCACCCGTCTATGTCTGGCCGGGAGGCGGCATTACCTTCATGGTCGACGTCACGCGATTACCCGCCGGCGCTTTCGGATACGTTCCGACGCCAGCGCTGGTGGCGCCGATTGAATTTACACTTCGGCTTTCAGACTATGCGGCTCTGGGTGGTCATATGGATCATGTGCGACCGCTGGCGTCACTAAAGGACAATATCGAGAAGCTTCAGATGTTTTCGCCCTCGGCTACATCGGGACTGCGTACATGAAGCGCGCTCCGCAGATCAGCTTTCTGGTCGATGGCAGGCGGCTTCATCTGCAGGACGGTCCGATTGACCTGATTATAGAAGCGAGCGGCAATGAGGCAGACGTCCGGCGAGCCTATAGCGCCGCTGCGCGGCGGTTTACGGGCCTGCTCGATGAGCTGTGCGACGAACTGCTCCTGTTGCGCCAGGCCGCCAACCCCGCGCACTGCGCGCTGCGAGGCAAGGTGGCGTGCCGTATGCATGACGCGGTGAGGCCATTTGCCGCGGATTGCTTCATCACGCCGATGGCGGCGGTCGCAGGTTCGGTCGCGGAAGAGATCCTTTCCGCGATGACAGACAACGCACGGCTCGCCCGCGCCTACGTCAACAATGGCGGCGACATCGCGCTGCATCTTGCCGACGGCGAACAGTTCACCGTCGGTCTCGCGGAGCGGCCGGATGCGTCGGGCCTGCTGCAAACCATGACTATACGTGCTGACGACCGGACGCGCGGAGTTGCGACCAGTGGTCGCCACGGGCGCAGTTTCTCGCTTGGCATCGCCGACGCCGTGACTGTGCTGGCGCGAACCGCTGGGGAGGCCGACGCGGCGGCCACCATCGTGGCGAACGCGGTTGATTTGCCCGGGCATGCGGCCATCGTGCGTCGCCCGGCGAGTGATTTGCAGCCCGACAGCGATCTTGGGTCGCTTTTGGTTACCCGCGATGTCGGCGAATTATCAAACTGTGAAATCGAGGACGCGCTCGGAGCCGGAGCCGCCAGCGCGAGAGAACTTTTGGCGGTCGGATTGATCGAAGGCGCCGCCTTGCGGCTGCAAGGCGAGATGATCGTGGTTGGGCCGAAAAAGATTGAGTCTTTTGGATTGCGAGGGCCGTTGAGGGTCCCGGCCGCGGAGGGCGCCATCCATGCTTGACATCACCGGGACCGGAGAGCGGGGCGGACAGAAATGAGCGCGGTCATTCGCAAGATCGTCACGGTGGTCGAGGAAACCCGTATGGAGATGGGGCGCACGGTGACGCCGCCAACCCGGCGGGCGGCAGCAATCGCGGTGATCGAGAATCCCTTTGCCGGCAGATATGTCGAGGACCTCTCGCCCCTGGTCGCCATCGGCGAGGAACTCGGTGACTTGCTCGCGAAAAGGGCGGTCGCCGCGCTGGGAATCGAGGGCGCAAAAGCGCACAGCTATGGCAAAGCCGCCGCCGTCGGTGAAAACGGCGAGCTCGAGCATGCCGCAGCGATCCTTCACCCCAAGATGGGCTCGCCCGTGCGCAAGGTTCTCGGCAAGGGGGCGGCATTGATCCCGTCGTCAAAAAAACGGAGCGGGCCGGGCACGACGCTGGATATCCCGCTTGGCCACAAGGATGCGGCCTTTGTGCGCAGCCATTTCGATGGGATGGAAGTGCAGATCAACGATGCTCCGCGCGCAAATGAAATCATGGTTGCGGTCGCGATTACCGACAGCGGCAGGCCGTTGCCGCGTGTGGGCGGTTTGACCGTCCCTGAGATCAAAGGCGAAGACGGTTTGCGGTAATTTTTCAACTCCGGAGGTAAGGGATGCAACGAAACAGAGGTTTTCTGGCTGTCGGGCTAGCGATCATTCTTGCTGGGATGGCCCATTCCGCCGTGGCGCAGAGCGAAATCAAGATCGGCGAAATCAACAGCTACTCGCTCTTGCCGGCGTTCACTGAGCCTTACCGCAAGGGTTGGCAGCTCGCCGTCGAGGAGGTCAATGCGGCCGGTGGAATTAACGGCAAGAAGCTCGTTGTGATCTCAAAGGATGACGGCGGCAAACCGGCTGACGCGCAAACCGCCGCCAACGAACTGACGTCGAGTGAGAACGTGGCGATGCTGGTGGGGACGTTTTTATCCAACATCGGCCTTGCGGTCAGCGATTTCGCCAACCAGAAAAAAGTGTTTTTCCTCGCTGCGGAGCCGCTGACGGATGCGATTACATGGTCAAAGGGAAATCGATATACATTCAGGCTGCGACCATCCAATTACATGCAGGCGGCAATGTTGGTGGAGGAGGCAGCAAAGCTGCCGGCCAAGCGATGGGCGACGATTGCGCCGAACTACGAATACGGCCAGTCGGCTGTCGCGGTGTTCAAGAAGCTGATGTCTGAAAAGCGACCCGACATCCAATGGGTGGAAGAACAATGGCCGCCTCAGGGCAAGATCGACGCCGGTCCGGTGGTGCAAGCAGTCGCTGCTGCCAATCCTGAAGCCATCCTCAACGTCACGTTCGGCGCCGATCTCGTGAAGCTCGTGCGTGAAGGCAATACTCGCGGCTTGTTCAAGAACCGGTCGGTGGTCAGCTTCCTGACCGGCGAACCGGAATATCTTGATCCGCTCAAGGACGAGACGCCGGAAGGCTGGATCGTCACCGGATATCCTTGGTACAGCATCAAGACGCCGGAGCATCAGGCTTTTCTGAAGGCATACCAGGCCAAGTACAACGATTATCCGCGGCTCGGCTCGGTGGTGGGTTACCAGACCATCAAATCGGCCGCGGCCATTCTCGCCAAAGCCAATTCCACCGAGCCGGACAAGCTCATCGCTGCGGCGGAGGGCTTATCAGTGCCGTCTCCCTTCGGCGAGATCACGTTTCGGAAGATTGATCACCAGTCAACGATGGGCGCGTTCGTCGGAAAGACCGCGCTCAAGGACGGCAAAGGCATCATGGTGGATTCAGTCTACCGCAATGGCGCCGACTACCTGCCGAGTGATGCGGAAGTCGCAAAGCTCCGTCCAAAGGAGTGAGGTTGATCAATGCGGGCGCTGGATGCGCCCGTAACCCTTTTGACCGGATTGGCAGATGGCTTTTTACGTCGTTCAGTTTCTGACCGGTCTTGCGAGTGCGGCTTCGCTGTTTCTGGTTGCGTCTGGCCTGTCGATCATTTTCGGCGTGACCCGCATCGTCAATTTCGCCCATGGCGCCTTCTACATGCTCGGCGCCTATGCCGCCTATACCTTGACCGAAAGGCTTTCCGGCGCGTTCGGGTTCTGGGCGGGTATTCTCGGCGCGGCGCTCATCGTTGCGGCAGTCGGCGTGCTGGTCGAGATGGTACTGCTGCGCCGTATCTACCACGCGCCCGAACTGTTTCAACTGCTGGCGACATTCGGCCTGACATTGATGGTCGAAGATCTGGTCGTGCTGATCTGGGGACCGAGCGACCTGTTGGGTCGCCGCGCCCCGGGATTCAAGGGTGCGGTTGATTTCTTCGGACAGAACATCCCGACATACGATCTGTTCCTGATTGTGCTCGGTCCGGTCGTGCTTGCGGCCTTGTGGCTGATCTTTCAGCGAACCCGCTGGGGCGTACTGGTCCGGGCGGCGACGCAGGATCGCGATATGGTAGCTGCGCTCGGTGTCAATCAGAAATGGCTGTTTACCAGCGTCTTCGCGCTTGGGGTCTTTCTCGCGGCCTTCGGCGGAGCGCTCCAGATTCCGCGAGACGCGGTGAACCATGCGATGGATTTGCGGATCATCGTCGACGTGTTCGTCGTGGTGGTGATCGGTGGCCTCGGCAGCATCATCGGCGCGTTTGTCGCGGCGGTTCTGGTCTCCGAGCTGAATGCGTTCGGCATCCTGATTTTTCCGAAGATTTCGATCATCCTGGTATTTCTGGTGATGGCGGTAGTGCTGATCGTCCGGCCTTGGGGCCTGTTCGGAAAGCCGGAAGCTGCCGCACGCCGGACGCCGGGCCTTACGTTGAATCCGTGGCGCCCCCTGACTACGCAAGAACGCATGTTGGCGATTGCTGGTTTGATCCTGGCCTTGGCGGTGCCACTCATTGCCGGAAATTACGCGCTCACCGTCGGCTCGGAGATCGCGATCTTTGTGATCTTTGCAGCCAGCCTGCATTTTCTGATGTCAGTGGGGGGCCTGGCTTCGTTCGGCCATGCCGCTTACTTCGGGCTCGGAGCCTATGGCGTCGCATTCCTCGCCAAGCTGGCCGGTCTGCCCATGGTCGTCTGCCTGCTGCTCGGGCCGCTGCTGGGGGTTGTTGGAGCGGCCGTGTTCGGATTTTTTGCGGTCCAATTGTCGGGTGTGTATTTCGCGATGCTGACGCTGGCGTTCGCGCAGATTGTCTGGTCGATAGCCTTCCAGTGGGTGGAGCTTACGGGAGGCGACAACGGCATTCTCGGCGTATGGCCAGAAAAGTGGGCCGCCAGCCCTTCGCATTTTTATTGGCTTTCGATCAGCATCGCCGCGCTCGCGGTCGCCGCGCTGCGGGTGCTGGTATTCTCGCCATTCGGTTTTGCGCTGCGAGCGAACCGTGACTCGCCGCTGCGCAGCGAAGCCGTCGGGATCGACGGAAAACGCATTCAATGGACCGCTTTCGTAATCGCCGGGGGGATTGCCGGGGTTGCGGGCGCGCTGTTCGCGTACCTGAAGGGTAGCGTGTTTCCCGACAGCCTTGGCATTTCGTTGTCAGTGGATGCGCTGGTCATGGTGCTGCTCGGTGGTGTGGACACCGTTTCTGGCGCGGTCGTCGGCGCTATCATTTACAAGGCGCTTAGCATCTGGCTCGTAAGCCAAACCGATCTCTCGAAACTGGTCCTTGGCGGGATAATCATTCTGATCGTGGTTGCCTTCCCGAAAGGCGTCGTCGGAGTGCTGGAGACACTACGCAATCGCCGACGGCCGCAATCAAAGAATTCTGCCGTCCTGAAGTCGCAGATCGAGAGCGCCGAATGAGCATCGTGCCCACGCTGCTTTCAGTCGAACACTTGAGCAAGTCCTATGGCGGTGTCCATGCGGTGCGCGGCGTTTCGTTCGAGTTGAAGGCTGGCGAGATCCTGGCGCTGATCGGCCCGAACGGCGCGGGCAAAAGCACTTGCTTCGACATGCTGAATGGTCAAACCAGGTCCAGCTCCGGGCAGATCAAGTTGCTCGGCCAGGACACTACCGGCAGGAAGCCGCGGGAAGTATGGCGCCTCGGTGTTGGCCGCACCTTCCAGATCACCGCAACCTTTCCCACGATGACGGTACGTGAAAATGTCCAGGTCGCGCTGCTGTCATATCGCAGGCAATTGTTCAATCTCTGGGCCTCCACGCCGCGTTTCGCCGAAGCGGAGGCCAGCCATTTGCTCGACCTGGTCGCTATGGGAGGCTATGCCGAGCGGCCCTGCGGTGAGCTTGCGTACGGCGATCTCAAACGGCTCGAACTGGCCATTGCCCTGGCCAACGAGCCAAAGTTGCTGTTGATGGATGAGCCGACCGCCGGTATGGCGCCGCGCGAGCGCATTGAATTGATGAAGCTCACCGCGCGGATCGCACGGGAAAAATCGATCGGCGTTCTCTTCACCGAGCATGACATGGACGTGGTGTTTGAGCACGCCGACCGCATCCTGGTGCTCAATCGCGGCACATTGATCGCGGAAGGATCGCCCGAGCAGGTTCGGTGCAACCCGGAAGTCCGCGCCATCTATCTTGGCGAGGGCCTCGTGTATGACGCCCGTCATCGCGAGGGGGCATCGGCATGAAACTGAGTGTCGAGGCGCTCAACAGTTACTACGGCCCCGCCCACATCCTGTTCGATGTTGCGCTTGATGTCGGCGACGGCGAGGTGGTGGCGCTGCTTGGGCGCAATGGCGCGGGCAAATCGACCACCTTTCGCTCTATCGTAGGATTGGTGGCGCAGCGCTCCGGACGCATCGTTTTCGAGGGCAGCGATATTTCGGATCAGCCAACCCACGCTGTCGCGAGCCGCGGTCTCGGCTACGTTCCCGAGGAACGGCGAATTTTTACGGACTTGACGGTCGACGAAAATCTCGAGGTCGGGCGCCAGCCGCCAAGGCCGAATGCGCCGTACTGGACCCGGGAGAAGTTGTTTTCTCTGTTTCCCAATCTTGCCGAAATGCGTGGCCGGGCAGGCGGTCGCATGAGCGGCGGCGAGCAGCAGATGCTGACGATAGCCCGGACCTTGATGGGAAATCCCTCTCTGGTGCTCCTCGACGAGCCCTCGGAGGGGCTGGCGCCCAGGATCGTCGAACAGATGGTTGAGGCGATCCTGACCATGAAGCGCGAAGGAGTGAGCATCATGGTCTCCGAGCAGAACCTGCATTTCACGCGGCTGATTTGCGATCGCGCTTACATTATCGAGCGCGGCCGTATCTGCTTCAGCGGAGCGATGAGCGATCTCGACGCCCGTCCGGACATTCGCGACGCGCACTTGGCGCTTTGATGTTGGCGTCGAAAAAAGGGCAGAGGGAAATGAACAGGAGTGTTCCAGCCAGGCGAAATTCCAAGCCGCGGCCAGCCTATGTTCTTGAGGAGCAGATTGGCTTCATCCTGCGCCAGGTATGGCAGCGCCACGCCACCATCTTCGCCAGGGAAATGGGAATCAATCTCACGCCGACGCAATGGGCAGCTGTATCGAAGCTCACGGAAACCGGGCCGTGCTCCCAGAACCAACTCGGCCGATTAACGGCAATGGACGTCGCCACCATCAAAGGGGTGATCGACCGGCTCACTGCCCGAGGTCTGACCGAGACCAGCCCCGATCCCGAGGATGGCCGGCGCCTGCTCGTCAGTCTGACGCGCGCAGGTCAGCAGCTGGTGGAAAAGGCCGTGCCGAATGCGCTTGCGATCACGAAAGAGACGCTTGCACCGCTCGATGCCAAGGAGCGTGAGACGCTGATCGCGCTATTGAGCAAGCTGCGTTGAGCTAGATGTGGTCTTCGGACGCGTTTTCTTCATGCCATCCCGCGCTCGGAAACGCTATCTAATGCCCAACAATTACCGGCACCTTGGTGGCCGGAGGCGTGTTGCGGCTGCGATGCGTGCGCACGATACCGTCGATGATGGTCATCCCGACGCCCGGAAGATCCCCAAGCCGCACGCTATCGAGAATGTTCTTCCCGGCGGAATGCTGCGCCTTATCCATGATGACGAAGTCCGCGGCGCGTCCAACCTCGACGATGCCGCAGTCCAGCGCGCGCATCCTTGCGGTGTTGCCGGTAGCAAAGCAGAAAGCGATTTCGGCTGGCACTTCACCGAGCGATGACAGCAGAGATATCATGCGCAAAATGCCCAGCGGCTGCACGCCCGACCCGGCGGGTGCATCGGTGCCAAGGATAAGGCGACCGAGATCGCCCATCTCGCGAGCGATCCGCAGTGTATACAGCGCTGAACGTTCATTGCCGTTGTGAACCAGTTCAAGTCCGCGCTTGCAGCCCTCGCAGATGCAGCGGATCTGGTCGTCGGGCAGGGCGGTGTGACCGCCATTGATGTGGCCGACGACGTCGGTGTCGGCTTCGAGCACCACGTCCTTGTCGATCAGGCCCGAGCCCGGAATCGAAGGACCGCCGGTGTGGATGGTGCTCTGGATGCCGTATTTGCGCGCCCATCCTACCATCTTGCGCGCGGTCGGGCCGTCCTTGACGCCACCGAGACCGACCTCGCCGAGCAGCTTGACGCCGGCCGCGGCCAGTTCCTTGAAGTCATCCTCGACCATTTCCGCTTCGATGACGGGTGCACCGGCATGAACCTTCACGCCGCCGGGCCGCAGCGTCCAGAACGCGCGTTGGGCGAAAATCGCCATCGCTTTCAGACCAACAACGTCCCGCGGCCGGCCGGGCATATGTACCTCGCCGGCGGAAATCATCGTGGTGACACCGCCGTGCAGGAAACTGTCGATCCAGCCGATCTGATTTTGCCGCGGCGTCCAGTCGCCTGCGACTGGGTGAACATGGCTGTCAATCAGGCCCGGGATGACGGTAGTGCCATTGGCGTCGACGATGCTGGTCGCGCCTTCGACGTTGACGTCTTTTGCTCGGCCGATTCCCGTGATCTTTCCGTTTTCCGCAACGATCGTATCGGCATCGAGAATCGGCTTCTCCATGGCTCCGCTCAGAAGCAACCCGATATTGCGGATCACCAGTTTGGTCGGACCGGCAGCCTGGGGTTCGTCATGAGCCATGAGTTTTCCTTTTTATGTTCAATGCCTTCCGCAGCGCTAAGCGCCGATTAGTGCGCGCCTTGACATCTGGATCAAGCTGGATTATTCATTTGTATACAAATGAATGTATACGAATGACTGCACACTCGACAACTGTCGTTCCAGATTGCGGAGTCACTGAGATGAGCAATTTCAATCATGAATGCGTTTTAGGCGTTCGTCACTGGACAGATACGTTGTTCAGCTTCACTACCACACGCAATCCGGCGTTTCGTTTCCGTAACGGCGAATTCACGATGATCGGCTTGAACATGGGTCAGAAACCGGTGCTTCGTGCCTACAGTGTTGCCAGCGCGAACTACGAGGACCACCTGGAATTCTTTTCGATCAAGGTGCCTGACGGGCCGCTCACCTCCCGCCTGCAGCACTTGAAGGAAGGGGACGAGATCATCGTCAGCCGAAAGGCGACCGGCACGCTGGTGATCGATAATTTGGAAGAAGGCCGCAATCTATATTTGATCGGCACAGGTACCGGCCTTGCGCCGTTCCTGAGCGTCATCAAAGACCCGGAGACGTACGAGCGCTTCGAGAAGGTAGTTCTCGTGCACGGCTGCCGGCGCGTCGCCGAACTCGCCTACGGCGAGATGATCACCGAGGAATTGCCGAACGACGATCTGATCGGTGAACTCGTTCGCAACCAGCTGATCTACTATCCGACGGTGACGCGCGATCCCTTCCACAATCGCGGCCGGATCACGGACCTGATCACCTCGGGCAAGTTGTTTAGCGACAACAGTCTTGCTCCGCTTGCGCCTGAGCACGACCGCGCCATGATCTGCGGTAGCCCGGCGCTGGTCCATGACACCAGAGCGTTGCTGCTAGGCCATGGCTTTGTCGAAGGCAATCACGGCGAGCCCGGCCAGTTCGTGGTCGAGAAGGCGTTTGCAGAACGTTGAAGTGCTTTGCGGCGATCGGATCGCTGTATTTAGTCAGCCAACCGATTGCCAGGCCGAATCCAACCAAAATCATAATCCCATCGCGGTCGAGCCCGTAGCTGTGGCTGGCGAATGATGTATGTTCCCTTGGGGCCGCGGAGCTTGATCGATCGTGTATCGGCGGCCGACAAACTTATGATGATCGATCGGCAAGCTGATGGGATATAGATTTTGCAGAATTCGCGAACGGACTTGCGAGTTGCGGTAGTCGGTCTGGGAGCCATCGGAACAAGGGTGGTTGAAGCGCTGGACAGGGGAATCGATGGGCTGGTTCTCGCGGCTGTTTCGGCACAACATCCCGATAAGCACAAAATCCGGCTCGGCAAACTGACAAGGCCGCCCGCCTTTTTGCCGATTGAGGCGCTCGCCGAAGTCGCCGACATCGTCGTTGAATGTGCTCCAAGCAAGCTCGTGCGGTCCATCGTCGAGCCGTTTGCCGCGAGCGGGAAGATCGCCGTCATCCTCAGCGCAGGTGCGCTGCTAGATAACGAAGACCTTATCGAGACTGCGAAGCAACATGGCGGGCAGATCGTGGTGCCGACCGGCGCGCTCATTGGTCTCGACGCTGTCACGGCCGCGGCGGTGGGCAAGATTCATTCAGTCCGGATGATAACCCGCAAGCCGATCCGTGGCCTCGCGGGCGCTCCATATATCCTCGAAAACAACATCGACATCGAAGGACTCACCAAAGCACAAAGGATATTTGACGGGACAGCGCGCGATGCCGCAAAAGGATTTCCAGCGAACGTAAATGTCGCGGTCGCGCTATCTCTCGCTGGCATCGGTCCCGACCTGACCAGGGTCGAAATTTGGGCTGACCCCGCACTGACGCGCAACACGCACCGGATCGAGGTCGAATCCGATTCAGCCAGCTTTTCGATGTCGATTGAGAATATCCCGTCTGAAAACCCGAAGACGGGTCTAATTACCGCGCTCTCGGTAATCGCCCATCTTCGCAAGCTGTGTGCGCCACTTCGCGTCGGAACCTGAACAGCACTAGATCGGAATTCTCAATGTTGCTCGGCAACTGAAGGAGCGGGCCGACGTGACTCTGATTTTCGATCCTGAGTGGACGGCAGCCGGTCATTAAGCTCCGATATCATCGGGGTGCTGTTTTCAAAACGAGTTCGATAAACCAGTAGGTTTTCCATCACTCGCTGGACGTAATTGCGGGTTTCAGCAAACGGGATTCGTTCGACCCAATCGATCGCATCGACATCCGGATTTCGCGGGTCGCCGTGCTGCTTTACCCATTGCTGGACACGCCCGCGACCGGCGTTATATGCCGCGAAGCTCATGATGTAAGAACCGTTGTATTCGCGCAGCAGGGCGCCGAGTTCGGCCGCGCCCATTTGCGTGTTGTAAACAGGATCGAAAACCAGGCGATTCCAGTCGTAGGTGACGCCAAATCGTTTCGCGGTGTCCCGTCCGGCTTCCGGTGTCACCTGCATCAGTCCGACCGCCTTTGCCGGAGAGGTATCGCGCTGGTCGAATGCGCTCTCGGTCCGGGCTACCGAATAAACGATGCTGCGGTCGACTTCCGGACCGAACTGGCGGTGCGGCGGTACACCGATGGCGGGGAAGGCGTAAAGGTCCAATGCCAGACCACGGGCGAGTGCCGTCTTGCCAAGCTGCAGCATTGCCGGAGCATCACCGTGGCGCTCTGTAACCTCCGCAAGCGCTACGAGCGCGGCGGCATCGCCGCTCTCCTCGGCCAAGTCCTTTACAAAATTCAAGGCGAGGTCGCGCTCACCTAGCGTGTAGAGTATTTCAATGGCGCGAACGAGCTCGTCTGAGTTTCCGGTCGGCTGACCCGAGGTGAGGTCCAGAGCCGAGCGCAGCTCAACTTTGTTGTGGCCAAGTTTGGCCCGCGCGAGCTGTCCATAGTACGCGGTTTGATAACGCGCCGCCGCCTCATAGTCGGCGCGCATCTCGTCGCGATCGCCAAGCGCTTCCGCGGCGCGTGCTCGCCAGTAGTTGGCCCGTGCAAGCACGATCGGATTGTTGGACCCATCATCAATATGCGCGAAGTGCTTGCGCGCGGTCGCTGCGTCATTCAGATAGCGTAAAGCGATCCATCCCGGGACGAAATGGAATTCCGCCCGGTAATTTTCATTGGCCGGAATTGCGGCATCACGGACCACCCGATAAGCGTTTTGCATTTCTCCGAGATCAAGCAGCTTACGAGCGAGAACTCGTCGTTCGCGCCACCATTCGTCAGTGTCCTGAAGTGCCATGCCCTCTGACCGGGCTGATAGCATCAAGCGAGTAGCCTCCGCGATGCGATCGTGCCGGATTAACCAATGAATGCGGCAGAGGACATAGCCCAGATCCTGGCGCGCATCAGTTGCGACCTCATCGAGCAGTTCCAGGGACTTGTTCGCGTTGGCCATCACGGCGGCGCACGCCTTCACGATCGAAACATCATCGCTGCCAAGGCGTTTGGCGGCACGCATCGCTCCCGAGACATCCTTCGCACCGATGCGCTTGTCCATACGCGCCCGATGATCCTCGCGCGAGACGACGTCGTGGAATACATCAAGCGCGCGTGCCTCCGAGACCTCCGACAATTCATCAGAGCGCCAGGCCTTGCGAACCTCGCGTTCGGCGGCATCGCGATCGCCCGCAGCAGTTAAAGCGCGAGCAAGCGCAAACCTGCCGAGCGCACTCGCCGGTTGACCATCTACAAAGCGGAGCACGGTCGCGGGCTCTGTTTGCTCTTGCCAAAGACGTAGTTCTGCCCGTCGGCGAAGCAACCGCATGCTCGGCCAGGCTGGATTCTCGCCGATGAATGCCGCATAGCGAGCGAAGTTTGATTCGCAGTTAGGGTGGCGTAGCGTGAACCATTCGACCAGTTTACGTGCAGCTGCATCATCGATCGTTTGTTTCACGATCGTTGCTTCACTGATCTTGGATTTGCGAACCAGATCGATCGCCTGCTTGACACCAGCAAGTTCGGGCGGAACCGAAATGGCCGGCGCAGTAGTTGCACTGACGGCCGACTCGGGTTTAGCCCGCGCTGCCGTAGCAGAGTGCCTGTTTTTCTTTGCTGAATGGCGCTTGTGGCTGGCGCCTTCCGTTTTCTTGGCATGATGATGCTTATGGCCCGCAAATGCAGGCGTACGATCGGAAGCTGCCGCGAGCATGACAACGGCAACGAAGCAAGTCAGGGATCGCATGCGCTGGCTCATTCGGGACCTCCGGACTCCACCAGCAGGAAGACATGCTCCGAGCCAGTAGACTCCGTGGACGTTAACACGCTGGTGAATCTCAACTGTCGCGGTTCTGCAACACGGCGGGGAAAAGAGGGGTATTCGGGTTCGGTAAGAAATGGGCTCCGGACCCCTGGATTTGGTCTGGTTGAATAGCTCTACGGGCACGCTATCACGTCAGCGGCGGTGCAGCTACGCACGGATTGGCGGATTTGCAGAGCTTGATTTTTAGAGGGCGGGCTGTCGGAGCACTACGACAACGAGAAGCTTTTTCAGTCCTGCTACGCGCACTGAGCTCGATAGCGCTGCACGTCAGATCAACCGGCGAGGCGGTCGTTCAAGGTTAACGCCAGTTGGCAGTGTTCGGACTGGCGGCTGACTAGAGATTGTCGGGTGTGCGCAATGGCGAGGATTTATCCTCATTTAGCAATTCTTGTTCAGCAAGCCGCCAAAACTCGTCTTCTCTGCCCTCGGGCTTTCCGGCCTGCTCCCAAAGTTCATGGGCGCGAACTCTTATCTGCTCGTCTGTCAATGTCATAGCGTGCTCCAGTGGCGAGGTATGGCTCCCGCGTGTGTTTCGAAAACGTAATCCGAAGCTGCGTCGAGGGTTCCAGACGCGTGTGTCCGGAATAGACCTGCGGCCATTCCTATTTGACAGCGCCGCCGGTGATCCCGGAGATGAAGCGATCAAGGAAGAGGTTGTACGCAATCGCCACCGGCAGCGCGGCGATCAGCGCGCCCGCCATGATCTCACCCCAGAAGAACACGTCTCCGCGGATCAGGTCCGTCGATACCCCAAGCGTAATCGGTTTCTGTGAAGACGAAGACACGAAAGTCAGTGCGTAGACGAACTCCTGCAGCGTCAATGTGAATGTGAAGATCACAACGGTCAGGATCGCCGGCAGCGACAGTGGGATCGCCATTTTTATAAACGCGCCGAACATGCTGCAGCCGTCGACGATCGCCGCCTCCTCGATCTCCGGCGGCAGCGCCTTGAAGAAACCCATCAGTAGCCAGGAGCAGAACGGAATCGTGAACGTCGGATACACCAGCACCAACGACCACATCGAATTCTGCAGCCCGAGATCGGCGATGATCCGCGATAGTGGCAAGAAGAGCAGGGTGGGCGGCACCAGATAGGTCAAGAAAATCGCTATACCTAGCGCTTCGCCCTTGCGGCTAGTCATGCGTGCAAGGCTATATCCCGCCGGCACGGCAGTCACCAGTGTGATTGCGGTGACGCAGAGCCCGATGATCAGCGAGTTCAGCAGCCAGCGCGCGAACAGCGTTTCCTTGAACAGATAGATAAGGTGTTCGAGGGTTGGCGGCTCGTTGAACCAGAACGGAATATTGCTGACATCATAGAGATCGCTGTTTTGTTTGAACGCCGTAATCACCATCCAATAGAACGGGAAGGCGGCCAGGATCACGAAAAATGCGACGCCGAAGAAAAATGCAGTCTCGCGGAGCGAGCGGGTTAAAGCGCGCGGCATCTCAGATCTCCCGGCGGCGAATGAAGCGCAGCATGATGATGACCACGACGAGCAGCACCGGAAGCATGAACAGCGAAATGGCGGCGCCATGTGACACGTCGCCGGAGACGATGCCGGTCTGAAAACCCGCAAAGCCCAGCACCGAGGTTGCCCCCACGGGACCGCCCATTGTCAGCAAAAAGACAATCGAAAGATCGGTGAACGTGAACACGATGCCGAAGATCAGGCCGATGGTTACGATCGGAAGGATCATCGGCAGGATGATCTGGTAGTTGCGACGCCAGAAGCCGGCGCCGTCCACAGTGGCGGCGTCGAGAACGTCCTGGGGAATCGCGGTTATGCCGGCGAGAAAGATCACAATGGCAAACGGGAAGAAGCGCCAGGCGTTGATGATGATCACGCACAGCATCGCGAGATAGGGATTGCCGAGCCAGTTCGGCGCGTCCTCGCGAGCCAGGATACCCGCCGCAATCAATGTCCAATTGATCACGCTATAGAGCGAATCGAACATCCATTGCCACGCGATTGTGGCGAGCGCGACCGGCACCGCGAAAGGCAGGATGATCAGCGCACGAACGATCTTTCGGCCAGGGAAGGGCCGCAACAGCAGGAACGCGCCGAATTTTCCGAGCACGAGCCCGAGCAGTTGCGATCCGAACGTGAAGATAAAGGTGTTACCCAGCGTCTGGCGAAAACTCGGATTTTCGATGATCTGCATGAAGTTCGCCAGACCGACAAACTGCCAGGTCGGATTGTAAATCGTGTAAGCGCTGACCGAATAATACACCGCGAGTAGAAGAGGCAAACCGACCAGTAGCAGCACATAGATGATTGCCGGCGCGATCAGGATGTTTTCGAGAACCTCGCGTCGGTCCAGCATGAAACGAAAGCGGGAGACGGGTTTTGTGATAGGTTCTGCGATGACGGCCATCGGTGAAATCCCGGTTTAGTGTCGACCGGCCCGATGGCCGTTTTTGTCGAAATGGCGCAAGGCGCTGTTCTTCACCGCGAAGGGATGCCACTCACCGGGCCGGATACTTTCTTCGGCGACGTGGGCCGGCGGCAACTTCGCCGTGATCGGCTGTTTTGAATCGAAGCCGTCCATCACGCCGTACACGATTCGCTCGGACCCAAGATATTCAGAGCGGTCGACACGAAACGAAAATTCGGTCGCGGCGCCGTTTTCAATCATATCCCTGGGCAGGAAATTTTCGGGACGAAAGCCGAGATAGCCGCCGCTGTTGTGGGTGACGATGTTCATCGGCGGCGCACCAACAAACGTAGCGACAAAAAGGTCGGCGGGGTCTTCATAGATCTCCGCCGGCGTGCCTACTTGCCGAACCCGCCCGTGGTCGATCACTGCGATGCGGTCGCCCATACCCATCGCTTCGATCTGGTCGTGGGTGACGTAAATGGTGGTGAGGCCCACGCGCTGCTGAAAATTCTTGATCTCCTGTCGAGCCGAGGTACGCAATTTCGCATCGAGGTTGGATAGCGGCTCGTCGAGCAGGAGCGCAGTTGGCTCGCGAACAAGTGCGCGCGCGAGCGCGACACGCTGGCGCTCGCCGCCGGACAACTGACGTGGCCTGCGGTCGAGAAGATGGCCGATACCGAGTAATTGCGATGCCCATTGTACCTTCTTTTCAATTTCCTCCCGGGCCACGCGCTGAGTACGAAGCGGAAATGCGATGTTGTTTCGTACCGTGTAATGCGGGTAGAGTCCGTAGCTCTGGAACATCATTGCTACGCCGCGGGCCCGTGGCGGGATGTCGTTGACGACATGGCCGCCGATCAAAAGATCGCCACTCGTCTGCTGCTCGAGTCCGCAGATGATGCGCAGGAACGTCGTCTTGCCGCAGCCCGATGGCCCGAGCAGGACCATGAACTCGCCATCCGGCACGGTGAGCGAAATGCCATCGACGGCAGAGATCTCGCCGAATATTTTTACTATCTCCCGGGTCAATACCGCAGCCACTGGACCTCCCGAATTCATTTGCAGGGCACTAGCGTCGCCAATTACGCGACGGAGCACCCGATCCATTTTTGCCAAGAGCTAGAACCGTTGCGAACCCGGACCGCATCACTGGCGGTCCGGGTGCCGGCAATCAGATCTTGCCATGCCACTTCTTGAAGATGGCTTCAGCCTGTTGTGTGGCCCACTTGACCGAATCTTCCGCGCTCATCGCGCCGGTCGCCGCTTTCGCCATCATGTCGCAGATGACGAAATCGTTGTAGACCTCGTCGACGGCCGGCCAGGACGGACCAGGGTAGCCGGGAGACGCCGACCATTCGTCAGATCCCTGCAACACTGCGAGCTTGTCGTTTGGCGTCGAGGTGGGATCGTTTGATAGGATCGGCATCGGCTTCGGCACGAGGTTGGCAAAGCAGGGATTGTTGTATCCTTCGCTTGCCTTGAACGCTTCGGGCCAGTGGTCGGCGTAATATTTAAGGAATTCGATCGCGCCTTCCTTGTTCTTGGCAAACTTCCAGATGCCGTAAAATTCGGACGCGCCCCCCATGATGCGGCGGGCCGGTCCCTTGGGAGGCTCCATCACGAACGTATCGTCGGCGCCTTTCTTGTTGGCTTTTTGATAAGTGCGGTACGCCGAGATCGGATTGATGATCATCGAGCCGACCCCGGATGCCAGATATCTGTTGTTGCTCGAATCGTCCCATGACAGCACTTCCGGTGTCATCGCCTCCTTGTAGAGGGCGGCGACGAACTTGACGGCTTCGATCGTTTCTTTGCTGTTGAGCACGACGTTCTTGGCTTCGGCATCCTGAAGGGCGCCGCCGAAGCTCCACAACACGCCGCGCCACGTGGTGTTCGGGTCGTTGCTGTGCCCGAGCGAAATCCCGACCGGATGGCCTTTGGCTTTCAGCTTGGCGCCGCCGATGCGCACATTGTCCCAGGTGTCCGGCTTCATCCCGATTTCATCCCACATGCTCTTGCGATACATGGATGGGAAGTTGATGTAGAAATCCGGGAATGCTGACCAGGTCTTGTCGTCCTGATTGTAGCCGATCTGCCGGCCAATCACGCTGACCTTGCCGTATTTCTTCTCAACTGAGTCGACCAGGCTTGTCACGTCGACGAGGAATTTGCGGTAAAGGTGCGCGCCGCCCGCGCCGTTCCAACCGAACAGGTCATGACCTGACCCGGCCGAGGCTTCCGCAGCCGCGCGAGCGGCGACGTTGGCGACGGGAATGTGGTCGACGGTGACCTCGATCTTGTTCTTCGATCCCCAGTCCTTTGCGAATTCGTCGAACCACTTGTCATACTCCGGAACGAAGTGACTCCACTGCACGATCGATAGCGTCTTCGTATCGGCCATGGCGCGGCTGATGAAGGGTGCGGAAATTACGGGAGCCGAGCCGGCCGCCAGAAGGGCGAGTCCCGTGTCCTTCAAGAGCCGGCGCCGTGTGACTCGCAACTTGGTCGAGTGCATCTGCGATTCCTCCTCCATTTGGTTTTTCGGGTTGGATCAGCTGATCCCAATGAGGGATTTGCCTTGATCCCCGTTTTTGGGTGCACCATAGCGCCGCGATTTGGCTGGCGGTATCTGGACAAAAGCCGGTCAGCAAAGGTGACCTATTTGCCATCAGTGCTGTTTGCACGTCTCGGCGCTGCACGAGCGGCTGTGCCGGCGATGCATTGGAGGGGCCGACCTCAGAGATTATTCGGAGGATCCGCAGGGCCGTGCCTGATCGGCGGCATCAGTGCGGCGCGCCACGATCGAGTGCAATTTTCGCATGCCCCAAGGCCGGGGTCGACAAAGTTGGGTTTGCCGCTTCAGTAGGTGCCAACGGACCACTTGGAACGAGGCCGCCCACGTCGGAGCGGAGCCATCTCTCGTAATACAAGAGTAGCGCTACCGCGGGAATCAACCACGTCAGCCGCGCTTGATAGCGCTCATGAGGTCCGGACAGCGCTCCGCATACCAGGGCATTTGAAAATTCACCCAAGAGAATAACGAAGCAAAATATCTTTTGCTCAAGCGACACAAGCTTCCAGCTTCCAATTAAAGTCACCCAAACGAACACCAAGGAGAGGATTGCGGTAAAGAGCGTCATTGCAGAGAAAAACTCGATCGGAAAATCATTTTTCAATAACAAGGAGCCTTCCATGCGCTCGGCATGAACGTCTGGCAGACTTGGGGATGCTTGCTTTGCAGCTAAAGCTAATTCTGAGATTCCGGCCATCGTCAGTTGTTGAAAGCCATCCTTGAGCCACGCGGTAACTTGACCCACGGGGTCGTAGGCCAACACTGCGGCCAAGAATCGAAGCTGTTCGTTTCCCAACTGCCGTCGCTTTTCTACCGGTGCCGGCGCGTAGATGCCGCTCGCGGGCGAAGTGTCCCACAGGAATGCGTCTGAGTTTAAAAGCAGCCGGTCAGCGAACTCGCACGCGACTAACCCAGCTTCAGGGCATTTTCCACGAAGGTAAGACGCACCGGGGCCGTCTGCGACTATTCTCGCCATTACAACAGGCGGTCGCGCGACAGGAACGCCCAGCAACTTTTGAACGACGAGACCAAAAGCGATTTCACTTGCGAACCCGACGCCGGCGGCCAAGGCCAAAGCTAGCATGCCCGTTCGCGATATCTTTGTGCTCAAAAGGCGTGCAACGACCGCTACTGCAAGGATCATCAATACGATCGCTAGATGGGACGGATGGAACACCACTGCTGCCGTCAAGATCGAGAACCAGAAAATCTGCTCCCACCGTGTCAATCCATGTCCCAGCGCAAGCAAATTTGCGGCCGCAAGCAGGGCCAACCCGGCGAAGATGTCCGGCAACAGAAACGACGTGAAGAATGGCAGTGACGAGATGGAGCCCAATATCAGCGCGGTAAATACGAATTTTTGCCAAGTGAATAATTTCAGGTGCCGCAGGGTGAAACCAATCGCGGTGAGAGCCGCGGCGGCTTGAATAGCAATGCTGGCCCATAGTCCGCCGAGCAATTCACCCAGGTAGAGCAGACCCCCGTAGGACACCGATCGTCCAGCTATGATAAAGGTCGGACTCTGGAGGCTCCTTGCTGCCTCTGCCTTATGGTCATGCGTCCTTTCCCGCGGACCGCGCAGCTCCGAGGCCCATGTTGTCCACGGTGTAGTTCGACCAGTAAGCCAGACCATGCCGCCGTCAAAGCCGCGGACATAGGCGCCGGTATCCGGCGAGAACAATGGCTGCCCGTTGTAAATCGCCGGCCACAACAAGAACAACAGCAGGGCAACGCAAGTTGCTGTCTTTGCTGCGCGCGATGCGAATTGATGTCGAAGAAGTGGCCAACGACGAAACTCCTGAAGCAACTGAGTTAGTCGCGATCGCGGTCCTCGCAGCGCCGGCCCAACTCCCCAACCTGAATCGGAAAGGTCGCGAGCCGGCGTGCTTGGGCCGTCCTGACAATCACTCCCGCCGTCGCTCCGACCTACGTCAATTACGTCGCGACCGATGCCTGGAACGATGGACGGCGAGCGAACCATTTCGAACTCCGCGGCTACGCAACAAACCAAGCGCCTGCTGATTGAAGCTTATTGAGTGATACTAACTGCAGCCCAAGCGATAAGCCAAAACCATCCAATTGTTGCGGCGCCAGTTGCTGCAAGATAAATGACATGCCACATTCTAATGTTGGACCTGGGAGCAAGATCCCCACCGTCGCGTCGGGAAAATTCGTTTGGGAAGAGCTGATCGGACATTAACTTGGCCCCACGACCAGCCCTAAAACGGCCGATTAGGCAGAGTGTTCCCGCCAGAGTCAATTAAATTCCTGCTTCTTGAGTTCTAAAAATTGGTTGTCCGATCATTTAATTCCAGGTTTAAAAATGGGCCGATTAAATATGCAGTCCTTACCATGCCG
>NZ_DATEPI010000099.1:0-24995 GCF_035273305.1 Bradyrhizobium sp.
GCTGGTGCCGCGACCGCCGTAGATCAGGCCGGACGTGTGGCGCATCAGATCCTGAATCGTGATTTGACGATTGGCCGGCACCGTTTCGGCGGTGGGTTCGCCGGCCTCGCGCGCGGCGACGCGCATGTTGGCAAATTTGGGGAAGTATTTGCTCAAGGCATCGTCAATCAGGATCTTGCCCTGCTCATAAAGCATCAGCGCGCCTACCGTGGTCATCGGCTTGGTCATCGACGCAATATTGAAAATCGTGTCCGTCGTCATCGCGACTCCCCCTGCCTTGTCGCGCCAGCCATAGGCATCCAGCGCCACCAGTTTGCCGCGCCGTGCGATCGCGATCACCGCGCCGGGTATGCGGCCCGCCTCGATATCGGCTTTGAGCACCGTGCTGATCCGGGCCAGCCGTTCGCTCGAGAGGCCGACCTCTTCAGGCTTGCCGCGCGGCAGGGGGTCATCGGCCAAAGCGGCGCCCGAGGCGAGCATGCAAACCGTCGTCGCGAGTATTTTGGTAGTAGCCATGGAAATCTCCCCTTCGGGCTCTTCGGCCCCGATAAGGCGAGACTAAGATAACGTGCCAGCACGAGCCAGCAGCGTTTGGGTCGGGACTGCCCTGCAGCGGGACCGAAGTCGTTTCGCGGCGGGTTGCACAAAGACTGCTGGCGGCGCATCATCAAAGAAAAGATTGACCAGGGGGAGCCTCATCATGTCCGCATTGTCACGCCGCAAATTTTTGAAGTTTACGGGATCGGCCGCCGCCGGTGTGATGGGGCAAGCGCTTTCATCGCCCGTCAAGGCGGCGATGGGACCAGCCGACAAATTCGACCTTGTGATCAAGGGCGGCGAGGTCCTGGACCCGAGCCAATCGTTACGCGGCAAGCGCGACATCGGCATCCGCTGGGGCGTTGTCGAGGCCGTGGAAGCAGAAATTCCCGCAGCACGCGCATTGAAAACCATCGATGCCGCCGGCAAGCTGGTGACGCCCGGGCTGATCGACTTGCACTGCCACGTCTACCCCTATGGCTCGGCAATCGGCATCCCCGCCGATGAGCTCGTGCAATTCCAGGGCACCACGACCGTGGTTTCGGCGGGCGATGCCGGCGTCAACAATCTCGCGGCGCTGCGCCGCTACATCGTGGCGCAGTCGCGGGCACGGATTTATGCGTTCGTGCACATCGCCAACAATGGATTATCAGCTTTCCCGGTTGCTGAGCTTTACAACATCGATAACGCGCAGATGGAGGCCTGCGCCATGGCTCTGGCCGAAAATCCCGATTTCCTTATTGGGGTGAAGGTGCGGATGTCGGAGAACGTGATCTTTAAACATGGCCTCGAGCCGCTGAAGCGCGGCATCAAGGCCTGCGAGATGTGCGGTTGGCCAGCCAGGATGATGGTCCATATCGGCGGCGTCGAGACAGGCGAGTTGATGTCGCAGATCCTCGATCTGCTTCGGCCGGGCGACGTGCTGACCCATGCCTATTCCGGCGCGCCGAACATGAGCGGCGTTTTCACCAACATAGTGCAGGGCGGTAGCTTGCTGCCGGCGGCGCTCGCCGCCAAGCAGCGCGGGGTGATTTTCGACGTGGGACATGGCGGCGGCAGCTTCGATTTCACCGTGGCAGAGGTGGCAATACCGGCAGGCTGCAGACCCGACACGATCTCGTCCGACATACATGTGTTTTCCGGAAATTCCCCAGGCATGCCATTCCTGCCCAACGTGATGAGCAAGTTCATGGCGATGGGTTTTTCCCTGGAAGACGTGGTGAGGATGACGACCATCGCGCCGGCGAAGATCATCAATCGCGCACCCAACATCGGCACGTTACAAGTCGGCGCGCCCGGCGACGTCGCGATCATGGAACTGGTGGAAGGGCCGGTCTCTTTCGTCGATACCCGCAACAACAAGCGGGACGGCAAGGCCTATCTGAAGCCGATCCAGACCGTGATCAATGGTGTGCCGTTCGGACGGCCCTATCAATCGCCGTTCGCGGTAAAATAGCCAGATCATTTCTGATGCACGCGCGTATCGCTTATTATCTCAGCGATACAGCTGCCGCCGCCGGGCCGTATTTCCGGCCATCGGCATCGCTGCCGTGGCGGGCTCTAGGCGTTGCAATCAAGCTGGCGCGGGCCGGGGAGTCCGGCTAATGGTTCCTTCGCAAAAAACGAGTTACTAAGATGGCCGACCCAATACAGGAAGTTTTGCAGGCCTTTGCTCACGGCGAACTCGTCGTCGTCACGGATGACGATGATCGCGAAGGCGAGGGTGACCTGATCGTGGCGGCTTCACTTTGCACCGCTGAAAAGATGGCGTTTATCATCCGTCACAGCTCGGGCATCGTATGCGCGCCGATTACGACCGAAGATGCCCGCCGGCTGCGGCTGGATCCAATGGTCGCTCACAACGAATCCAGTCACACGACCGCCTTCACCGTTTCCATCGACTACAAGCCCGATGGGGGCACAGGAATATCGGCAGATGAACGCGCCTCCTGCTGCCGCGCGCTGGCCAATCCGAACGTAGGCGCCAACGATTTTGCCCGGCCCGGTCACGTATTTCCGCTGATCGCGCGTGACGGCGGCGTGCTGCTGCGCTCCGGCCATACGGAGGCGGCGGTAGATCTCTGCAAGCTGAGCGGGCTGCCGGCAGTTGGGGTGATCAGCGAATTGATGAATGACGACGGCACGGTTATGAAGGGCGAGCAGGTGGCGCGGTTCGCCGCTGCTCACAAACTCAAGCATGTCACTATCGCCGATATGATTGCCTATCGCCAAGCGCGCGAGAAGCTGATTGAGCGGGTATCGACATTCACCACCGAGAGTCCTATCGGCCCGCTGCAGGGCTTTGCTTATCGCTCACCGTTCGATTCCATCGCGCACGTGGCTTTCGTCTATAATGGCATCGGTGACGGCAAGAATGTGCTGACCCGGTTTCACAAGCCCAACATCGTGAAGGACATCTTCACCGGACCGAAGCGCATGCAAGCCGTGCTTGAACGTTTCAAAAAGGCCGGCAGCGGCGTGTTGATCTACTTACGCGATGGCGCGGCCGGCGTTCCGGTCGCTCCACTTCCGGAAGAGAAGTCGGCGGAGGCCGATCGCAATCGGCAATGGCGCGAAGTCGGGGTCGGTGCGCAAATTCTAAGAGATCTCGGCGTGACCTCGATCCGCAATCTGACTTCATCGGTACACGACTACAAGGGACTGTCGGGGTTCGGCATCGAGATCGTCTCCACCGAACAGCTTGATACTTAGAAGTCAAAGCCTCGATAGGCCATTCCAGGTTCGAGCCTCGCATCCCGAATGTCTGAAACGAGGATTGCCCAATCCATTTGCGCTTCGCTCCGTCGCGTTCTAAAATAAATCGAGTGATGCGAAAGGATTTTCCATGAGCGTGCGACTCCAGCCCAAGGACAAGCCATCCCCGGTGGATTTCCAATGGGACGATCCGTTCATGCTCGATGAGCAACTGACCGAAGACGAGCGCATGATCCGCGATACGGCCCGGGCCTATGCGCAGGATAAGTTGTTGCCTCGAGTGACCAAGGCCTATCTGGAAGAAAAGGTCGATCGGGACATCTTCCATGAGATGGGCGAGCTAGGTCTGATCGGCATTACCTTGCCTGAGGAATATGGTTGCGCCAACGCCAGCTACGTCGCCTATGGCCTGGTCGCTCGGGAGATCGAACGCGTCGATTCCGGATATCGTTCGATGAATTCAGTGCAATCATCGCTCGTGATGCACCCGATCTATGCCTATGGCGACGAGAACCAGCGCAAGAAATACCTGCCGAAGCTCGCCACCGGCGAGTGGGTCGGATGCTTCGGCCTGACCGAGCCCGATGCCGGGTCCGATCCAGGCGGCATGAAGACCCGCGCAGAGAAGACTTCCGACGGCTATCGCCTGACCGGCACCAAAATGTGGATTTCCAACGCGCCGATCGCCGACGTCTTTGTGGTGTGGGCCAAATCGGTTGAGCACAACAATCACATCCGCGGCTTCATCCTCGAGAAGGGCATGAAGGGTCTTTCCGCGCCGAAAATAGGTGGAAAGCTTTCGCTTCGCGCCTCCGTGACCGGCGAGGTGGTCATGGACGGCGTGGAGGTACCGGAGAGTGCGCTTTTGCCCAACGTGTCCGGCCTGAAGGGGCCATTCGGTTGCCTCAACCGCGCCCGTTACGGGATCTCCTGGGGCGCGATGGGTGCGGCGGAAGACTGCATGCATCGCGCACGCCAGTACACGCTTGATCGCAAGCAGTTCAAGCGGCCATTGGCGGCGACGCAGCTGGTGCAGAAGAAACTCGCGGACATGCAGACCGATATCGCACTGGGCCTGCAGGCCTCGCTCCGGGTCGGCCGCCTGATGGACGAAGGCAAGATGGCCCCGGAGATGATTTCCATCGTGAAGCGCAACAACTGTGGCAAGGCGCTGGACATCGCACGCACCGCCCGGGACATGCACGGCGGCAACGGCATCCAGATCGAATATCATGTGATGCGCCACACCGCGAACCTTGAGACCGTGAACACCTATGAAGGCACCCACGACGTCCATGCATTGATCCTCGGCCGCGCCATTACTGGAATTCAGGCCTTTTCGTAATGCGCAATCGCACGACCATGTGAGCCGGGCATCATTCAAATTGGGCCATGGCTCGTCCCGGCTGTGTCGCCGCAAGAAGGGCTTCAGCGAGCAGGCGGTTGCGTGTCCCAGTGATCCACATTTTCCATGCGAGGTGACCACTCGTATCGTGCTTCTTCCCAAAAAGATGCTGACGGGGCTGGGAAGGCTGGATCGTTAAACGTCCCAACCGGGATCCCAAATCGTGTAGAGCCGGTTTCTCGGGTGAAACAAACGGTTACTCCACAGGTCGGGCAGAAATGGTGGTTGATACGAGTTCCGGCGTTACTCGTCCGGGTATAGATTTTATTAGGACCGTTCAGGCGGACGGTTTCCCTCGGAAAATACGCGTTGTTGGTCCATGGCACGCCTGACCGACGCTGACAGTCTCGACAATGGCACGCGTTGACCATCATCGGCTCAGCAGAGACAGTGACACTGAACTCGCCACACAGGCACTTGGCGGTTCTCGGCATATTCGTTGTCTCCTCTGACTGGTGATCCGATCCCGTTTCCGCTCGCGCCTGGACACGCAAGAAAACGAGCCATCCTCGACTTGGATACGACAGAGTGATGAGTACGATAGCACGCGCTTTTCAACGTACGCCAACAGTGAGCAATCTCTTTTATCAGGCAGTCTTGCGATTTGCGTGCCGGAGCCAGGAAAATTGCGGCTTGCGTCGCCGAATGTTATCGACTGTACAGCGTGGCCACCCTGCACAAGGCAGGGCATGACGAACGTATATGCATTTGAGTGCCCCGATGTCAGAAAGCGACGAGATACCGTTCAATCGCGATTTTCCGCTCAAGCCCGGCGTGGTGGACGAAGTCGTTCCAGGCGTGCGGCGGGTTCTCTGCAATAATCCCAGCCCTTTCACCTTCACGGGCACGGTGAGTTATATTATCGGTCGGGGCAAGGTGGCGATCCTTGATCCCGGTCCTGACAATGAGGCACACGCGGCAGCGCTGCTCGACGCCGTGCGCGGCGAGACGGTGACGCATATTCTGGTCACTCACACGCACCGCGACCACTCACCCAACACGTCGCGGATCAAGGCTGCGACCGGCGCAACTGTTTATGCCGAAGGTCCGCATCGCGTCTCGCGTCCGCGATATGAAAGCGAAAAACTCTCGTCGGAATCTGGCGCGGATCGCGAGTTCAACCCCGACATTCGGCTGCCGGACGCAGAACTGATTGAAGGTGGAGATTGGTCGCTCGAGGTCCTCGCTACCCCGGGCCACACCGCCAACCATTTGGCGTTCGCATGGCGGGATCGGAACTTGATTTTCGTCGGCGATCACGTGATGGGCTGGTCGACATCGATCGTGGCGCCTCCGGACGGATCGATGGTCGACTACATGGCCTCGCTCGACAAACTGACGAAGCGCAGTGAGCAATTGTATTTCTCCGGCCACGGACCTGAGGTCCAGCAAGGTCCCCGTTATGTCAATTTCCTGATCCGTCACCGCCGGGCCCGTGAAGCTTCGATTCTGCATCGACTAGGCAAGGGTGAAGCCGATATTCCCACCATCGTGCGTGCGATCTATATCGGAATCGACCCGCGGCTATCGGGAGCCGCGGGCTATTCGGTGCTGGCGCATCTGGAAGATCTCGTCAGCCGCGGCATCGTCGCAACCGATGGTGATCCGGTAATCGGCGGGACTTATCGATTGGCCGATACCAAATAATCAGCCAATCGAAAATCAGGGGAAGCGTCGGCGCGCTCGCGTTTCGTGGCCCGTCCCACGTGCTACTTCTTCACGATCTTGGGCGGCAACTTGGGAGGCGGCTGCGGTTTTTTTAGGTTGGCGCTGTCGGCGGCGGTGCTGATGTCGTCAATCAGTTTGCTGACACGCGCGGCATTGCTGCCGAGATCGCTTTCGAAATAACGTGAGGCTGATCGAATATCGACACGCGATCCATCCCCGTCCGGCACGACGCGGATCGAAACGTCCTCGCGGAATCCCATGATCGGTGTCCGCGCCACCGCCTCGATGTGGCCGATGCGGCGTGGCAGTTGCGGAGGGCGCTCGTCAATGATCAGCCATTTGCGCTTGGTGACTAACTGCAGCGTCACCTCGTAAGCCCGCTGCACGGGAATTTCCAATTCCAGCGTTTCGATGTCAGGATAAGCCGTCCGCTGCTGTTCGGCGGAATACAATCCGGCATAGACGGCCGGGTTGGTGCCCTCGCCAGTACGCAGCCGCGCGAGCGCGTCGAAGCGCGGCGGATCGATGGGATCGGTGGTGATGTCGTGGATCGCCGGGAGCTTCCGGTACTGCAGACCAAGATAGGCCGGGTAGGCCAGGACCACCGCGTCAATCAGAAACGCGAGCAGGATGCGGCTCATGCCGCGCGAACCGTTTTGCCAGATCGCAACGAAGGCGGCCAATCCGAACAGGATCGAGACGCCTGCGCATGCCAGCGCGCCGAAGAAGGTGGCCAGCGCCGGTTTGATTTCGAGAAAGCCAAATCGGACGATCAAGATCGAAACCAGCACCGCGACGACCGAGAATACCGCGAGGTTGCGTGCCCACGATGCGAGGCCGGACACGGGCTCCGACTGATACGGAGCAGAGAACCTGCGGGCCATCCTTGAATTCCAATATGCCTGGTCGTCGCACCGGTCCGGCAGACAACCGGGCGCGGAGGTGACCTAGCGCATTTACCGGCAAAGTGTGAAGCGGTTTATCCCGGAAAATGCGCTTGCATTCTCATGGTGCGCCCGGAAGGCGGCCCTGCCGAGACAGGGCACGCGGAGCATGCCGGTTAATGTGTCGCCGGATTCTTAGCGAGCGGGCAGGACGAGTCAGAGAGTTTTCCGAACGCTTCGTCGCCGGACATGGTCTGCACCAGTTTGTAGTAATCCCACGGATACTTGGATTCCTCCGGCTTCTTCACCTGCATGATATACATTTCGTGTTCCATCAGCCCGTCAGGACGGATCTTGCCGTTGCTGGTGAACATGTCATCGATCTTCACCTTGTGCAGTTCCGCCATCACCTTATCGGCGTCGGTGCTGTTCGCCGCTTTGACCGCGTTGAGATAGGTCATGGTGGCCGAATAATAGGCCGCCTGATTCATCGTCGGCTCATGCTGCGTTTTCGCGAAATACCGTTTCGCGAAAGCGCGGGTCTTGTCGTTCAGATCCCAGTACCAGCCGGTGGTGAGATACAACCCCTGCGCGGTCTTGAGCCCCAAGCTGTGGATGTCGCTTATGAAGGCGAGCAGCGCCGCGGGCTTCATGGTCTTGGCGATGCCGAACTCGTCGGCGGCCTTGATCGAGTTGGTGAAATCGTTTCCGGCATTGGCGAGCCCCAGCACCTGCGCACCCGAATTTTGTGCCTGAAGCAGGTAGCTGGAGAAATCGGAAGTCGAAAGCGGAACGCGCACGGCTCCGAGCACCTTGCCGCCATTGGCTTCCACCACCTTCGCTGCCGCTTCCTGCAATTGCGTGCCGAAGGCATAGTCGGCGGTGAGGAAGAACCAGGTCTTCCCGCCCTGTTTCACCATTGTGGTCGCGGTGCCGTTGCCGAGCGACGTGGTATCATAGGCGTAGTGTACGCTGTAAGGAGTGCAGTCCTTACCCGTCAGCGACGCCCCGGCAGCTCCGACCGCGAAGAAGGGGATCTTCTTCTCCTTGGCGATCGTCGACATCGCGATGCTGACCCCGGTGTTCGAACCGCCCAGTACCATCGTCAGTCCATCGCGGTCTGCCCATTCGCGAAACTTTTGGGCACCGAGGTCCGGCTTGTTCTGGTGATCGGAAGTCAGCAATTCGATCTTGTTGCCGAGAACGCTGCCTCCGAAATCCTCAATCGCCATCTTGGCGGCCTCGACGCCGCCCGGTCCGATGACATCGGCGTACACGCCGGACATGTCATCAATGTCGCCGATCACCACTTTATTTCCCGCAGCGTGGGCTGCCGTCGCCGTGAAGGTGGCCGCAGCCAGCAACCATGGGATGGTTCTAATTCGAACTGAGTTGATCATCTTGAGCATTCCCTCTTATTTGGTTTGGTTCGCAGGCAGGACCTAATTATGAAGTCGCCTTGTCCGGTCCAATTCGCCTTTCGTCGGCATCCGCAAAAATGATGTAAATTGTCGCTTTCCAGGGATCGCGCGACGGCTATCGCGCGCCAGATCGGCGCGCGTGAAGGTTCTTCCAAAATCGAGGGAAGACATGCAGGAAAAGGGAACCGGGGCTTGCTCTAGGCCGCGGCGTTCGGGAACCGATAGCTCTTGAACTGCTCCCGGAGCGCGGTCTTGAGGATCTTTCCGGTCGCGGTGTGGGGAATGGCCTCGATGAACACGACATCATCAGGCATCCACCACTTGGCGATCTTGCCATCCATGAATTTCAGGATGTCCTCGCGCGTCGCCGTTGCGCCGGCCTTGAGCTGCACAATCAACAGCGGACGCTCGTCCCATTTTGGATGGTAGACACCGATCACAGCGGCCTCGGCTACAGCGGGATGGCCGACAGCCAGATTCTCCAGATCGATCGACGATATCCATTCGCCGCCGGATTTGATCACGTCTTTGGATCGGTCGGTGATGCGCATGTATCCGTACTGGTCGATCGTTGCGACGTCACCGGTGTCGAAATAGCCTTCGTCGTCGAGGATCTTGCTGTCGACGCGGAAGTAAGCCTTTGATACGGCCGGGCCGCGCACCTGCAGACGGCCGAAGGTCTTGCCATCCCACGGCAGTTCCTTGCCGGCGTCATCAGTGATCTTCATCTGGACGCCGAACGGCGGATAGCCCTGGGTCTGCAGGATGTCGAGCCGGGCCTCGCCATCGAGTTCGGCGAATGGCGGCTTCAGCGCCGCGAGCGTGCCGATCGGGCTCATTTCGGTCATGCCCCAGGCGTGCCGCACCTTCACGCCCATATCGACGAACGCCTTGATCATCGAGCGCGGCATCGCCGAGCCGCCACACACCACCATCCTTAGATGCGGCAGTTTGAGTTTGCTGGCCGCCATGTGATTGAGCAACATCAGCCACACGGTTGGTACGCCTGCGGTGTGAGTCACCTTCTCGGTGTCGAGCAGTTCGTAAACCGATGCGCCGTCCAGTTTCGCGCCGGGAAGTACCAGCTTTGTGCCCATCGAAGGCGCGGAAAATGCAATTCCCCAACTGTTGGCATGGAACAGCGGGACCACCGGAAGCATCGTATCGGCCGCATTGGCGCCGAGCGAGTCCCCGGTATTGGCCATCAGCGCGTGCAGCACGTTGGATCGATGCGAGTACAAGACGCCCTTGGGATCCCCGGTCGTGCCGGACGTGTAACACATCGCGGCGGCGGTATTTTCGTCAAAAGTCTTCCACTTGAAGTCCCCGTCGGCTTCGGCGATCCAGTCCTCGTAGGCGACCGCATTCTTCAATGTGGTCTGCGGCATGTGCGCCTTGTCGGTGAGCACGATGTAGCGCTCCACGCTCGGCAGCTTGTCGGCAATTTTTTCAACGATCGGCACGAAAGTGGTATCCAGCATCACCACCCGGTCTTGAGCGTGGTTGATGATCCAGGCGATCTGGTCCGGAAACAGCCGTGGATTGATGGTATGGCAGATGGCTCCAATCCCCATGATGCCGTACCAGGCTTCGAGATGGCGCCATGTGTTCCAGGCGATGGTCGCCACGCGGTCGCCGAGCTTGATGCCGTCTCGATCCAGTCGCTGCGAAACTTTCAGCGCCCGCTTGTGAATTTCGGCATAGTTGGTGCGATGGATGGGTCCTTCGACCGATCGCGTAACGACCTCTTGGGTGCCATGGATTGCTGCGGCGTGTTCGATGATCCGGTGACACAGCAAAGGCCAGTCTTGCATCAATCCAAGCATACGGTCGTTCCTCCAGTGTCTAATTCTTTGTCGCGGGTATTGGGATGACCATCAAGTTTAACGCGAGGAAAGCAAGCCGCAAATGGGCTTGTGGTGGGTTGGCCTGCGGCGAAACCGCAATGGCTCTCGCAGGCGCGTTACTGCTGGTGGTGGGCCTGCAAACCGAAGCCCTTGCGTCCCCGCGGAGCCACGGAGCCGGGTCGCGGGAGAGGGCTGGGGAGGCGCAGGACGGCGCGAGGCGGTCAGCCCGAGGCGAGATCGTTGCCCCCCGATCTGTACCGCTGCCCAGGCCGCGGCCACCGGAGGCCCCCGCCAAGGCGCACGAGCAGGCTACCGAGCCAAAAAATTCGACCGACCAGGAGGGCGAGAAGGCCGCCGAGCAGGCCGCGCCGGCCCCTCCGGCACCGTCACCGTGCCGGCAAGCCCTCACCGATGAGATTGCGATCGCGCCGAGCATCCCGGATATTCACGGCCCCGGCGGTTGCGGTGGCGAGGATCTGGTCCGGCTCGAGGCGGTGGTGTTGCCAGACAAGCGTCGGGTGTCGTTAAAGCCGGCGGCCATTCTCCGCTGCACAATGGCATCCGCGATCGCGGACTGGATTCGTACCGACATCACGGCGTTGGCGAGCAATCTCGGCACTTCTGTCAGCGAACTCGACAACTTCGACTCGTTTGAGTGCCGCGGCCGCAATCGCGTTGCTGCCGCTCAGCTTTCCGAACATGCCCGTGCCAATGCGCTCGACGTTCGATCCCTCAACTTCGCCAATGGTCAGTCGATCGCGCTAACGGACCGAACGGTACCGCGTGAGCTTCGTGAAACAGTGCTGCATACAGTATGCGCGCGGTTTTCCACGGTGCTGGGACCAGGTTCGGATTGGTACCACGAGGACCACATTCATCTCGACCTGATGGAGCGACGGAACAATTACAAGATATGCCAATGGGACGTCTGGGACCCGCTGCCCAGGATTGCGCCGTTGATGCCGGCGGCGCGGCCCGACGACGCCCCGCCGCGTGAGACTATTGCCGATGATGAGCAGCATGAAGGCGAACCGACGACGGAAGCCGATCAGCCCGCCGCCTCGAAATCCCCAGCCAAAGAATCGGCCGGTCAAAGCATCCGTTCAGCAAAAAAGCGCCGGTAGAACCGGCGCTTTTTCGAAATCGTACTACGTGGGCGCGGTTACTGCATGATAGGTCCGCCGTAACCGCCTTGCAGCGCCATCTGCGAATTGAATGGCGAGTCGCCGTGCTTCGGCTCCAGCACCACGACGACGGTGCCGAGACCAACGCGTTCGTAGAGGTCGATCACGTCCTCATTGGTCATGCGAATACAGCCCGACGAAATCGAGGTGCCGATATATTCCGGCTGGTTGGTGCCGTGAATACGAAACAGCGTGTCCTTGCCGCCGGAATAGAGATAGAGCGCGCGCGAGCCCATCGGATTGTCCGGCCCGGGCGGCACGAATTTCGGCACGCCGAGCCTGGAGATTTCACCCGGCGTCGGATGCCACGGCGGCCACTCGGTTTTGCTGCCGACTTTCGCGATGCCCGACCACGCCATCGCTTCTTCGCCGACGGTGATGCCGTAGCGGATCGCCTTGCCGTCGTTGAGCACGTAGTAAAGATAGTGGTTGTCGGAATCGACCACGATCGAGCCAGGCGCTTCCTTGCGGTGGTAATCGACAATGGCGCGACGGAAGGGTTCGGGCACGGCGACTTTGGCGTAGCTGACTTTCGACAGCAGCTCCTTATCACGCGGTTTGAAATGCGTGGTGTTGGTCGCCTCGTAGGTGGTGGCCTGCATGCACCCTGATAGCATCAGCCCGGCAGCGAGAACTCCAAACTTCACCCTGAGCGACGCCATGTTCACTTCCGATCGAAAGAGCTTGCGTTCACGCGCTACGCTACGTCGAAAACGCGACGATTCCATTAATTGCATTATGGTCAAAGTGGGTCAAAATTCTACACTTTAGATGGTCCTGCCGCGTTGCGGGATGCTTCCTGTGTCATTTTTGCCGCAAGCCGCTTGCGTGTGCTTGCCAGAATCGAGCTAAGTCCTGTTGGGTAGAGCGCGTGCTCTGCTGGAGTCCCCCATGTTAGCGGTCTTCATCCCCTCGGAAGCCTCATTGAAGAAAGTCGATCTCCCCGATCTGGCGAGCTTGCCGGAGAGCGCTGTCTGGATCGACCTGGTGAAGCCGACGGCTGCGGAGGACAAAGCCGTGGAGCGGTTGGCGGGGATCGCGGTGCCGACCCGAGAGGACATGCAGGAGATCGAGATCTCCAGCCGGCTCTATATCGAGAACGGGGCACGCTACATGACCGCCACCCTGATGTGCGCCGCGGACACGGAGAATCCGCGCACCACCGCGGTGACCTTCATCCTCTCCAGCCACCGCCTGGTGACAGTACGCTATGACGACCCGAAGCCCTTCATGCTGGTGGAGAACAAATTGAGGCGATCCTGCGCGCCCGGCATCACCGGTGAATCGGTGCTGATGGAATTGCTGGACGCGGTGATCGACCGCAACGCTGACATCCTGGAGCGCGCCGGCGGCGACATGGACAGCATCAGCCATGATATTTTCGAACCTGCGGGTGCCGCGCGCACCGGCCACGCCAAACGCTATTCGGACATCCTGATCGCTATCGGCCGGAAGGGCGATCTCACCTCGAAAGTGCGTGAGAGCCTGGTCTCGATCGGGCGCGTCGTGACGTTCGTCGCTGCCGCTGTCGATGGGGTCAAATGGTCCAAGGACATGCGCGAGCAACTAAAGACCATGCAACGCGACGTGATTTCGTTGACCGATCACGCGTCCTATCTATCCAACAAGATCACCTTCGTGCTCGACGCGATGCTCGGCGTCGTCAATCTCGAGCAAAACAACATCATAAAATTGTTCTCGGTGATGGCGGTGGTGCTGATGCCGCCAACCCTGATCGCCTCAATCTACGGGATGAATTTC
Organism: Bradyrhizobium sp.; assembly: GCF_035273305.1. Lineage (GTDB taxonomy): Bacteria > Pseudomonadota > Alphaproteobacteria > Rhizobiales > Xanthobacteraceae > Bradyrhizobium. Next base: position 13,423 of record NZ_DATEPI010000099.1, read on the forward strand.
AAGGTGATGCCTGAGCTCGAATGGCAGCACGGTTATCCTTACGCGCTGGTGGCGATGCTGCTCGCCGCGGTCGGACCCTACGTGTTTTTCAAATGGAAGAAGTGGCTTTAAATGTTAGGTTTTGCGGACTTTCGCGACGCTCCGCCCAGCAAGAACATCGCCTCAATTCGTCCGGTAAAATTTGATGGGTGCACTGAACGCTTATGCGACGGCTTTCTGCCATAACAGGCGATAGGCGCGAGGATCGCAATGGTTGAAAAAGTCGTAACATCACTCCCGAACGTGCTCGATTTCGCGCGCTATCAGGCCGAGCGCACCGCCGTCTGCAACGCGGTTGCGATCTCGGCGCGGCTCTGCCGGCACTGCGGGGCGGCGCTGGCGGAAGGCGAGTATGAGGACGAATGCTCCAGCGCGCTCAACATCGCGCCAACGGGATTTCACGCGGGTGCGCGCAAGCTATACGCGGATTGATCGATCTTGTTCGATCATGGTTCACGCCTGCTATCGAGCACGAATGAAACAAGTTGGATGGGTACGCCGGAGCCTGATCCGTTCCGATTGAATCAGGATGGGCTCGGGCTTGCTTTTCCGAGGCGTTTTCTTCACCCGAACCGGCGTCCACATCGCTCGAAAACGCTCTTTAGACGTGCTGACCGCCGTTGATGTGAATCTCGGCGCCGTTCACATAGGAACTCGTCTCCGTGCATAGCACGTAGATGATCTTCGCCACCTCGTCTGGCGTGCCGAGCCGGTGCAGCGGAATCTGCTGTTCGACAATCTTCTCAGTGCCGGGCGACAGGATCGAGGTATCGATTTCGCCTGGTGCGATCGAGTTGACGCGAATGCCGATGTGGCCGAAATCCGAGGCCATCTCGCGCGTCAGCGACGCCAGCGCGGCTTTCGAGGTGGCATAGGCCGCGCCCGCGAATGGATGCACGCGAGAGCCCGCGATCGAAGTGACGTTGACCACCGAGCCCTTTGCCGCCTTCAATTCCGCTATCAACCCGCGCGCCATCATGATCGGTGCAAAGAAATTGACCCGGAAAACGTGGCTCCAGGTGTCAATGTCGGTATCGATCGAGCCGAGCCGGCCGCCACCTTGCGCTTTCGGCGAGATCGCGGCGTTATTGACCAGCGCGTGCAGTGCCCCGCTGTCAAGTCGCTCGCGGATCTCGGCAATCGCCCTCGTGGTATCGTCGTGATCGGCGAGATCGACCTGGATGTGATCCTCCGGTCCGGCGCCCCACGGGCACTCTTCGGGGAACGGATGACGCGAACAGGTAATGACGCGCCAGCCGGCACTGGAAAAACGGATCACGGTCGCATGACCGATGCCACGGCTGGCGCCGGTTAGAAGCAGCGTACGCCGCGGTCCGTTATGGCTCGTAGTCGGCATGGCGTCCTTCAGACTCTCGATCAGGGATAAAGCCGCGTTTTGGACCAGGCTTGATCGGGTCGCTCGCGGCGGAATTCGATCCGGTCGTGCAAGCGGAACGGACGGTCGTGCCAGAATTCGAACTGCGCTGGGGCAATGCGCCAGCCGCTCCAGCCGGGAGGTCGCGGCACCTCTCCGACGATGTGCTTGGCGGCGACCAGGGCAATCGCCTGCTCGAACGCAAACCGGCTTTCCAGCGGCTGTGATTGTTTGCTGGCCCATGCGCCGATCTGGGCCTGCTTCGGCCGGGTGGCGAAATACGCGTCTGCCTCGGCCTCGGTCACCGGTGACACGTTGCCGCGAATGCGAACCTGACGCCGCAACGACTTCCAGTGAAACAGCAACGCGGCCTTTGGATTGGCGGCGAGCTGGCGGCCCTTGGAGCTCGCGATGTGACTGTAGAATACGAAACCTTCGCTGTCGTAGCCCTTCATCAGCACCATTCTCAGATCGGGCAACCCATCGGCGTCAACGGTGGCCAGCGCCATGGCATTGGGATCGCTCGGTTCGGACTTCACGGCCTCCGCGAACCATTCTGCGAACAGCGCAAACGGCTCCTCGGCGCCGGTGAAATCACGATCTGTTAACGCGGCCGGGTGTTTGATGGAGGTCGTGTCGGTCATTTCGGAGTTCCGAGTTGCGTTCGCTCGCAGTCCAGGAGCCGCTGCCGCCCCTGTATAGGTTCGCCCTATATAAGACATGGCGGCGCGTTGGCCTATCAGCGATCGGCCGGACGGGCACCGTAATGACAGCGATTCTAATCGCCGCGGGGACAGTCGGCTGTAGTCAGTTAAGGAACAACAGCGCTTTCGCTAAACTGGAAGATAGGGAAGTGACCGCCTCGGTTGACCCCGGCCGGGCGGGCGCGCCGGGGCCGACCGAAAGCGACCTCGCTTTCGCTCGCAATGCCGCTTCGGATGTGCTGACCAAGGGCGACAAGGATTCAAGCCAGTCGTGGGAAAATCCTGAGACCGGCGCGCGCGGCTCGGTAACCCCGGTTGCTTCGGCCTATTTGCGGGACGGGCGCGCTTGCCGGGATTTCCTGGCGAGCTACGTCAACGGACGCAACGAGAGCTGGCTGCACGGATCTGCATGCCAGATCGCTCATGGGCGTTGGGAAATCCACACGTTAAAGCCGTGGACACAAAGCTGAACTCGGGACCGCCCCGTTGCAAAAATGCCACGAGGACCCCAAATGACACCTTGGTGGGCGGGCAGCCCTTCGCTTAACATTTGGTTTCCCTGAAGGAGACGTGACGAATGCGCGACCCCTATGAGGTCTTGGGGGTGCCGCGGGGCGCCAGCGCCGCGGCGATCAAGAGCGCCTATCGCAAGCTTGCCAAGAAACATCACCCCGACGCCAACAAGAACGATCCGAAATCGGCCGCGCGTTTTGCCGAGCTGAACGCCGCCAATGAAATCATCGGCGACGAGGCAAAGCGCAAGCAGTTCGATCGCGGCGAGATCGATGCCGAGGGTAAGCCACGCTTCCAGGGCTTTCCTGGCGGCGATCCGCGAACGCGCGGCGGCCCTGGTGGATTCGAGACCCACACCTTCCGCACTGGTGGCGCTGGTCCCGGCGGCTTCGGTGGCGGCGGGTTCGAGGACATTCTCAACAGTATGTTCGGGGGCGCCGCGGCCCGGGGCGGCGCGCGGCCCGGTGGCGGCACCACTTTCGAGTTCGATACCGGCGGCCTAGCGGTCGATCTCGATGTCAATGTCGCCATGACGGTATCGCTGGAAGAATCGGTGAAGGGCGCGGAAAAGCGCGTCCGGCTGCCGACCGGCAAAGAACTCAACGTCAAGATTCCGCCTGGCGTGATTACCGGCCAGCAAATCCGGTTGAAGGGGCAGGGCGAGACCGCGCCTGGTCACAGGCCCGGCGATCTCCTGATCACCGTTAACATTGCGCCCCATCCTTTCTTCAAGGTCGAGGGCAGCGACCTGCGCCTCGAGCTGCCGATCACGCTTTATGAGGCCGTTCTCGGCGGCAAGGTTCGCGTGCCGACACTCGGCGGTCCGGTCGAGTTGTCGATCCCGAAAAACACGTCCAGCGGGCGGACCTTCCGGCTAAAAGGTAAGGGCCTGCCTAAGCCCACTGGAGCGGCCGGCGACCTGTTTGCCGTCACCCGCATCATGCTGCCCGACGGGAACGACGCGGAACTCGAAGCGTTGATGCAAAAATGGCGCGACCGACACCCCTACAATCCACGCAGCGACCTGACTTGACCGTCGGTTAAGCCACTGACAAGCCTTGTGGACCTAAAAAAGGGCGGCCTCGACGAGGGACCAGCGCGGTACAAAACCCCATCGAGGCCGCTTGCGTCGATCGGCGGATCGAGCGCGGAACAATTCCGCGTGATCACCCGGTGCGATTTTGAGACGCCTCGATGTTCCAATTCCAGATTTTCAATGTCGGAATTGGGACAATTGCTTTCCGATCAGCCGCCGGTCTTTTCGGACTGATCATAAACCAGCCGCGCCACCTGCGTCAGACGCTCGCGGTCCGTGCTGCCGCTGACCACGTAACCCACCCCGCGATCGGCCCAGAACAGCGCGCCATCGCCATCCTGCTTCGCGTACCGCATCTGAGTGGTCTCGGTCTTGGCCCGTGCGGTGTAGACCGTGAAGCGTTCCCCCGACGCACTTTCGTACATCAGGAATGAAGCCGGCCCTGTAGGACCGGGCAATAGCCGTCCGCCAACCAGCTTCAGTCCGGTGGCACCCAGCTCCGGCGCGCGGACGTCCCAGCCGCAGCGCTTGGTGAGCCATTGCTGCAGATGCGCGCGTTCGCTGCCGGGCACCTCGACCGGATGGCGCACCTCGACCACGTAGAGGCGGTGCGCCTCCAACGCGTCGCCGGTGAAATTCTGGAACGTCGATGGGGAAGCAGCCGCGCCATGGGCGAGCCAACCCAACCCGCCGCCCGCAATGAACGCTGCGAGTGTCGCGGCGACCGCGCCGTAGAACCATTTGCGCGGTTGGCGCACTAGGCGCTCGATCTCAAGCCGTCTCGGCACCGGCTCATCCGCGACAGTATCGTAGCGCGCATGCAGCGCGTCCGCCATTGCGAGCCATGATCGCACCCGTTCTGCGTCATCCGGACGAGACGCGAGCCAAGCCTCGACATCGGCACGGCGTTCCGCAGGCAGCTCGTTATCGACGTAAGCGTGCAATTCGTCTTCGGTGACGGGAATATTGCGGTTGGTCATGGTCGTGGTCTCTGTCTAATCTCAAAATTAAAAACAGTCGCATCATCTACATGCACAATGCCTGCCATCATTTCACCCGCCTGAGCGCAGCGGGCTTGCCGTCGAGCGAGGCTTTCACATGGGCGCGAGCGCGGGCAAGGCGCGACATCACCGTACCGATCGGCACGCCCTGGATCTCGGCAACTTCGCGATAGCTCAAACCTTCCAGCATCACCAACAGCAGCACCGAGCGCTGCTCTTCGACCAGTGTCGCCAGCGCGCGGGCGATGTCGCGTCCTTCAGCCTCTGTCCCGCTGGCGTCGGGGTTGTTGTCGAGCAGCGGCATGAACTGCGGCCGTCTCGCCAGCGAACGCCGCCGATTTTTGTTCAGGTTGGTCAGGATGGTGTAAAGCCAGCTCCTGACATCGCCGCCAAGAAACAACCGTTCGGAACGCAACGCCCGCACCAGCGTGTCCTGCACCAGATCGTCAGCAATATCCGCATCGCGCGCCAGTGCTCGCGCATAACGGCGCAAGGCCGGAATCATGGCTTCGACGCTCTGGCGAAACGCGGTCATTCACGTCCGTTCGGTTGGCGCGTCCGGGCGCCCAATTTCCGCAAACGCCTTAGCCAAGATAACACCAATATAACAGCGTTATTCCGGCGATTGGCGCTGCCGATGCAAACAGGTCCATTTCGAGATACGGATTTGGGCTGTACCGGCCGGAAGCACTGGTGTACCTCCAGACCGGTATCGCGAGTTCGGAGATCTCGGTTCGCGCAGAGCGCAATGAAATTCGTCAGCAAAACGAGTGAAACCGACATTAACGATATCGCATATCTCCAAGGTGACGCCTCCACGAGGATCGCACACTCGCAGCAAGTTCAGCTCCGCAAATTCAGATCACGTTCGATTGGGAAATTCTAGATGGCGCAGAATTCAGGTCTGATGAAAGGCAAACGAGGCGTGATCCTCGGCGTCGCCAACAGCCGCTCGATTGCCTGGGGCATCGCCAAGGCCTGCCATGCCGCGGGTGCGGAAATCGCGTTGACATGGCAGGGTGATGCGCTGAAAAAACGTGTCGAGCCGCTGGCGAAAGAACTTGATGGCATCCTGCTCGGCCATTGCGATGTTACGGACCCCGCGACTATCGATGCGGTTTTCGATGTGCTCAAGCAGAAATGGGGCAAGATCGATTTCGTCGTGCACGCGATCGCGTTCTCCGACAAGGATGAACTCGACGGTCGCTATCTCGACACCTCAGCGGATAATTTTTCGAAGACCATGCTGATCAGCTGCTACTCGCTGACGGCGGTCGCTCAGCGTGCCGAAAAGCTTTTAACCGACGGTGGCTCGATCGTGACATTGACCTATTACGGCGCCGAGAAGTGGATGCCGCATTACAATGTGATGGGCGTCGCGAAAGCCGCGTTGGAGGCAAGCGTGCGTTATCTCGCCGCGGACCTCGGTGAGAAGAGCATCCGAGTGAACGCGATTTCGGCTGGCCCGATCAAGACGCTGGCGGCCTCCGGCATTGGCGACTTCCGATACATTCTGAAGTGGAACGAATACAATGCGCCAATGCGCCGCACCGTAACGATCGAGGAGGTCGGCGACAGCGCGTTGTATCTGCTGTCCGACCTGTCTCGCGGCGTCACCGGCGAGGTGCACCATGTGGACTCCGGCTATCATGTCGTGGGCATGAAGCGCCCGGACGCGCCGGATATTTCGCTGAGCAATACCTTGAGCAAGGAATAGCTTTAAGGCTCTGCCAGTGCCCGTCATCTATTACATTCGCCACGGCGAGACCGAGTGGAACGCGGAAGGAAAGCTGCAAGGCATGCGGGATATCCCGCTCAATGATCTCGGCCGCAAACAGGCTGCGCAGGCTGGCTCCATCCTTGCTGATCTGTTCGCGCGCGATGGACGCTGCGAAGCCTCTCTGCAGTTTGTCGCAAGCCCACTCGGGCGTGCGCGCTCGACGATGGAGCTGGTGCGCGTAGCGTTGGGGCTTCCGCCTCGGCAATATCAGGTCGACGATCGGTTGCGTGAGATAGGCTATGGTCGCTGGGAAGGTGCGACACTGGCGGAGACGGAGATATCGGATCCCGAACTTTACGTTAGGCGTCAGGCCGAGAAATGGACTGTGCCGCCGCCAGGAGGGGAGAGCTATGTCCAGGTGCAGGCCCGCGTAAGCGATTGGTACGGCCAGTTGAGGGGCGACACCGTCGCTGTCGCCCACGGCGGCACCGGGCGAGCGCTGATGGTGGCGCTGGGCATCGAGACACCCCAAAGCGCCGCCGAGCTGACCATCGAACAAGGCGCGGTCTATGTGTTCAATGACGACGGATTGTCCAAGTATAGTTAAGACGGATTGGGCTCAAACCTTAGGGCCGGGCTCCGTCCGCTGGGTAAGATGGGTCGATGAGAGCAGGCGGTTTGACCGGCCTAGTCCCGCGGGTTACGACTTTTACTATCGACTTACTTTCGACCAATGAACGCGACGCAATGTCCTTCAATACCTTCGGCCATATGTTCCGGGTTACGACCTTCGGCGAAAGCCATGGGATTGCGATCGGCTGCGTGGTCGATGGCTGTCCGCCGCTTCTGCCGCTGACCGAAGAGGACATCCAAGGCGATCTCGATCGCCGCCGACCCGGGCAGTCGCGATTCACCACGCAGCGTCAGGAATCGGACGCCGTAAAGATTCTGTCCGGGGTCATGGCGCATCCCGACACCGGCGCGCAGGTGACGACCGGCACACCCATCGCGCTGCTGATCCAAAATACTGATCAGCGCTCAAAGGATTATTCCGACATCAACGACAAGTTTCGTCCGGGCCACGCCGATTTCACTTATGAAGCCAAATACGGACTGCGCGATTACCGAGGCGGAGGACGCTCCTCCGCACGCGAGACTGCCATGCGGGTCGCCGCGGGCGCCATCGCCCGCAAGATTTTGCCGGGGGTGAGCGTGCGTGGCGCGCTGGTGCAGATGGGTCCGCACAAGATCGATCGCGAAAAATGGGATTGGGACGAAATCCCACGCAATCCGTTTTTCTGCCCGGACAAGGGGAAGGCTGCGTTTTTTGAAGACTATCTCGATGGCATCCGGAAAAACGGATCCTCGATCGGCGCGGTGATCGAGATCGTCGCGGAGGGCGTGCCGGCGGGACTTGGCGCGCCGATCTATGCGAAGCTCGATGGGGAGCTGGCCGCCGCGCTGATGAGCATCAATGCGGTCAAGGGTGTCGAGATCGGCGCCGGTTTCGGTGCGGCCGAATTATCCGGCGAGGAAAACGCCGACGAGATGCGGATGGGCAATCAAGGCGTCAGCTTCATGTCCAATCATGCCGGCGGTATCTTGGGCGGCATCTCTACGGGGCAGCCGGTGGTGGCACGGTTTGCGGTCAAGCCGACATCCTCGATCCTGTCACCTCGCCGCACCGTGAACCGCAGCGGCGTCGACACCGACATCACCACCAAAGGTCGCCACGATCCTTGTGTAGGCATCCGCGCCGTGCCGGTCGGCGAAGCCATGATGGCCTGTGTGCTCGCCGATCATTTCCTTAGGCATCGCGGGCAGGTGGGCAAGTAGCGCGCTTCGATCGGGGAGGCCGGCTGGCTCTGCAAGTCGGCTGGCGTTCAGCGTAATCCGACAACTTGCTTAGCCCGGACGTTTCCAAAAGCTGCGCTGCAAAGGCAGGCGTTATGAATGCACCGGAACTACAAAAAATCATCGATTGGCTGATCGATGGCGCGCGGTCGGCGCCCACGCCCGTGGCACTGATAAAAGAGACTTGCGAGCGCCTCTTGGCGGCGGGCGTGCCGCTATGGCGTGCGGGCGCATTCGTGCAGACGCTGCATCCCGACGTGTTCGGCCGCAGCTTCATCTGGCGCGACGGAGCGGAAGTGGTCGTCAACACCGCCAGTTTCGATCTGCCGGAATCCCCCGAGTTCACCCGGAATCCGCTCGCCATCCTCTATGCCAGTGGACACGAAGTGAGGTATCGCCTTGACGATCCGGAAAGCAAGCGCTTCCCACTCCTTGAGGACATGCGCGCCGAAGGCGTCACCGATTACATTGCAATACCGCTCCGTTTTACCGATGGTTCGATTCACGCAACGAGCTGGTCTACCAGGCATCCTGACGGATTCACCGATGGCCAGCTCGATGCGTTGCGCACGCTCATGGTTCCTTTTGCCCGGCTCGGCGAAATCTTTGCGCTCCGTCGCACGGCGGCCACGCTGCTCGATACCTACGTCGGCAATCGCGCCGGGGAGCGAATTCTTGCCGGCCAGATTCGCCGCGGGCATGCCGAGACCATGCAGGTCGCGATCTGGCTCTCCGACCTGCGCGGCTTCACTGCGTTGTCGGACCGATTACCGCCCGAGATCGTCGTGGACGTCCTGAATCAATATTTCGATTGCCAGGTCCCGGTCATCCGCAAGCATGGCGGCGAAATCCTGAAGTTCATGGGCGACGGCCTGCTCGCGGTTTTCCCGATCGCCAAAGACAAGGGCAATATCGGGGAAGTTTGCGGACGCGTGCTGGAGGCGGCACGCGAAGCCCGCGTTAATGTGGATGCCATGCACTACCCGAGCGGAGAGGCGGTCGAACGGTTTCGCTTCGGTGTGGCGCTTCATATCGGAGACATTTTGTTCGGCAATATCGGCGGCAGTAGCCGGCTCGATTTCACCTGCATCGGCCCCGCGGTCAATCTCGCAGCCCGGTTAGAAAAAATCGCCGGCCGCCTCAAGCGCACGGTCGTCGCCTCGGCGGGATTCGCCGGCATATGCACCAACGACTGGATGGATCTAGGCGAGTTTCCAATCGCCGGCTTCTCCAGAGCGCAGAGAGTATTTGGCCTGCGGGAGGAGCTTGCGGAATAGATTCAGCGCCGAAGCCGCTGCTACTCCTCCGGCTCGGTGGTGAACAGCAGCGGGTAGCCCTTGGCGCGACCGGCATCGGTAGCGCGCGTCGCCTTGGTTTCGGCCACGTCCTTTGTGAACACGGCAACCACGCAAACGCCGCGCCGGTGTGCTGTAATCATGACCTTGTGGGCCTGATCCTCGGTCATACGGAATTCGGCCTTCAGCACGGTGACGACGAATTCGCGAGGCGTGTAGTCGTCGTTGACGAGAATGACCTTGTGCAGACGCGGCCGTTCGGTCTTGGTCTTGACCTTTGTCTTCGGCTTGGTGACGGCGTCGATCATTCCGGCGGCACCTCCAGAGCTTACGAGCATTGGCTAACCAGAATACATCCTCATTAACGATGGCGGAACCGGGCCTTTTCACTCGGTCGAGTGCAAATGCGCAACCATGGCCGGCTCACATGACTGGAATGTGTGAGGCGAGGCGATGTTCCCGCTTTTCCACTGGGTGTTTGCGTGTCACCATTGCGGCACTCGATGGGAGGGCCGCTGTGCGCTGGTGTGTCTCGATCGGTGCGGTGCTTTTCGCGGGCGCTATGCTTGGCGGCGATGTCGCCAGCTTCGCGGCGCCCAATGCCAGCCCTCCATTTGCGGCGCAAGTGACGCCTCGATCGGCGGACAATCAAACCGCGCCCACCGTCGATGTCGAACTGATCCTCGCAGTCGATGTCTCCTATTCGATGGATATGGACGAGTTGGCGATCCAGCGTGAGGGCTACGCCCAGGCGATCGTTTCCAAGGAATTTCTGCAAGCGCTGAAAAGCCTGCCAAACGGCAAGATTGCGGTGACCTATTTCGAATGGGCCGCATCCAGCGACCAGAAAGTCATCATCCCGTGGCGCTTAATCGATGGTCCGGAAACGGCGGATGCCGTCGCCAACGAAATCATGAAGACGCCGATCCGGCGGGCGTCGCGCACCTCGATTTCGGGTGCGATCTATTTCGCGATGCCGCTGTTTGAGGAGAATCCGTATCACGGGCTGCGACGCGTGATCGATATCTCCGGCGACGGGCCGAATAACAATGGCGCGCCGGTCACTGGCGCACGTGATGCCGCGCTGGAGAAGGGAATTATCATCAACGGCCTGCCAATCATGGTGAAGGAGCCGTCCTATTCGACCATGGATATCGAAAATCTCGATTTGTATTACGAGGACTGCGTGATCGGCGGCCCGGGATCCTTCGTGGTCACGATCAAGGACCGCGAGAAGTTCAAGGAGGCGATCCGGGCCAAGCTGCTGCTCGAAGTGGCCGGCCGCACCCCCGAACGCCGCGTCGTTCCGGTAGCGGCGAAAGAGCCACGCGTCTCCTGCCTGATCGGCGAGAAGATTTGGCAGGACCGCTGGGGACGGTGAATGGTTGCGACTTAAATCCGCGCCTCCAGGATGAGATTGAACGGAGTCTCGGCTGCGCGGCGGAACTGGTTCAGCCCGCCTTTGCTGGCCACCTCGCGAAGCCGCGCCTCGCCGGCCTGCGCGCCGAGCGCCATTCCGACCTCCTGATCAAGCGAAGCGGGCGTGCAAACGACCGTTGACGCCGCGTAGAAAATTCGCCCGACCGGATTGAGATTGTCCTCGAGGCGATCGTGAGCGAACGGCTCAACCAGCATGATCGTGCCGTCAGGGGCCATGCTCTCGCGCGCATGTTTCATCGCGCCGACTGGGTCACCCATGTCGTGCAGGCAGTCGAAAAAGCAGATCAGGTCATAGTCCGCGGCAGGATAGGTTTTGGCAGAGTGGACGTCGAAGCGCAGGCGCTCCGCAGCTCCGGTATGGTCTGCGTGCAGGCGCGCGGCTTCGATTGAGGCGGGATGATAGTCAAAGCCGTAGAAGCGCGAATTTGGAAATGCCTCGGCCATCAATAGGGTGGAGACCCCATGACCGCAGCCGATGTCGGCGACCGTACAGCCGCGCTTCAGCTTTTCGACGACGCCATCGAGAGCAGGCAGCCATTCCTGCACCAGACGATGCTTGTAGCCGGTACGAAAAAAACGCGCCGTGCCGCAGAACA
>NZ_DATEPI010000100.1:0-18522 GCF_035273305.1 Bradyrhizobium sp.
GGTTTGCTACGCTGCCAGTGCCTTCATCTCCTTATAGAGATCGCTCTTTCCCTCGAACCCGATGCCGGGCAACTCTGGCATGACAATGTGGCCGTTATCGACGCGCACGCCGTCGGGGAAGCCGCCATAGGGCTGGAACAGGTCCGGATAGCTCTCATTGCCGCCCAGCCCAAGGCCGGCCGCGATGTTCAGCGACATCTGGTGGCCGCCATGCGGGATGCAGCGGCTCGCCGACCAGCCGTGGGTGTTGAGCACGGCGAGCGTGCGCTGATACTCGCAAAGACCATAGGACAGCGCGCAGTCGAATTGCAGCCAATCACGATCGGGCCGCATGCCGCCATAGCGGATCAAATTCTGCGCATCCTGGTGGCTGAACAGGTTCTCGCCGGTCGCCATCGGCCCAGGATAGAACTCCGCCAGCGCCGCTTGGAGCTGGTAATCGAGCGGGTCGCCGGCTTCCTCGTACCAGAACAGATCGTACTCCCGCAGCATCCTGGCATAGACGATCGCCGTCTCGAGGTCGAAGCGGCCGTTCGCATCCACGGCGAGGCGCGCGTGCGGCCCGATCTCCGCCAGCACGGCCTCGATGCGGCGGCGGTCGTCCGCGATGCTCTCGCCGCCGATCTTCATCTTCACCACGGTGTAGCCGCGGTCGACGTAGCCGCGCAGCTCGGCGCACAGCGCGTCGAGCCCCTTGCCGGGGTAGTAGTAGCCGCCGGCGGCGTAGACGAAGACACGCGGATCGGCGGTGACGCCGTGGCGCTCCGCCAGCAGGCGGAACAGCGGCCTGCCGGCGATCTTCGCGACCGCATCCCACACCGCCATGTCGATCGTGCCGACGGCCACCGACCGCTCGCCATGCCCGCCCGGCTTCTCGTTCGACATCAGCGTCGCCCAGATTTTATCGGGGTCGAGATTGTCGCCGGTATCATCGAGCAATTTCTTCGGGTCTGCCTCGATCAGTCGCGGCGCGAAACGCTCCCTGATCAAACCTCCCTGTCCATAGCGGCCATTGGAATTGAAGCCGTAACCGACCACGGCTTTGCCGTCGCGAATCACATCGGTCACGACAGCAACCAGGCTCGTCGTCATCTTGGTGAAATCGATATAGGCGTTGCGGATCGGCGAGGAGATCGGCTTCGTAACTTCACGGACATCAACAATGCGAACGGACATCAATTTTAGCTTTCGGCATGCGCTTGAGGCATATGCTGGCTCAGCGTCAAATCGCGCGGCGAAGTAACCAATGCCTGAATTGCTTTGGTGTTATCGCATCAGCAGGACGGATCAGATAATTCAGGACGTTGCCTTATCCCGGAAATACGGCTCGACCGCGCCGTGGACCTTGATGGTCAGTGGATTGCCATAACGATCTTTGGCGTTGCCGGCGATCACACGCACCCAGCCTTCGCTGACGCAGTACTCCTCGACGTTGGTTTTCTCCACGCCTTTGAAACGAATGCCGACGTCGCGCGCCAGCACTTGCTCGTTGTAGTACGGGCTTTTTGGATCGGTCGACAGTCGATCTGGCAGTTGCTCAGCGGTGGTTTGATTTTCTTCGCTCACAGCAGGGCCTCTATTTCCTTTCTCAATCGCTCGGGCGGTGAAGTTGGCGCATGACGCGCCACCACGTTACCCGAACGATCGACCAGGAATTTAGTGAAATTCCATTTGATCGACGACCCCAATAGCCCGGATTTCGCCTGCTTCAAATATCGGTAGAGCGGATGCGCGTTGCCGCCATTGACTTCGATCTTGGCGAACATCGGAAAGGTGATCCGATAATTAGTCTCGCAGAACCGCTCGATCTGCCTGGCGTCTCCAGGTTCCTGGTTGCCGAACTGGTTGCAGGGAAATCCCAGCACCGAAAAGCCGCGCGGCCCTAGTTCCTTTTGCAGCGCCTGAAGCCCACGATATTGCGGGGTGAACCCGCAGGCACTGGCGGTGTTGACGATCAGGAGGACCTGACCTTCGAACGTTTTCAGCGGAAGCTCCTCCCCGGCCAGTGTCGTTGCGGTGAAATCGGAAATACTGGTCATGACGTTCGAGCCTGCGGGCCTTTGTTCAAGCGACGGGATCGATCGGCGCCGATGGCGTTCCGGCGGCTTCGATCGCCTCCCCGGCCAGCATACAGAGATCCTCGCGGAAACGGCCGGAGACGACCTGAACACCGACGGGAATTCGGCCCACCAACCCCGTGGAAACCGTTAGCGCGGGCAGCCCCAGAAAGGGAATAGCTATTTGCGGAAGTTGCGCTTGCCATACCCGCACGAATGATTTCTCGTCGCGCATGTCGAGCCCGTCCGGAAACGGCAGTTCGCCGGAAACGGGCATCAGCAGCACCGAATAATTCTCTAGAAAGTGCAGCCATCCCCTGATCAGGGTCGCACGCCGGGTCAATGCTTTGGAGAATGCGGCAGCGTCAAACGGAAAAACCTTGGAGCGATTGCCGCGCAGACAGGCAAGCGCGCCCGGATCACCTTCACGCTCGGCCGCGGCGAGTTGGGCTTCATAGCTGTCACCGAGCCACAACTTGGTTTGAAGATCGGCAGCTTCGCGCAGCGGTGGGGTATCCACCTCCTCCACCGTCCACCCGGCGCGCTGCAAACGCTTACCCGCATCGGCAACCGCCGCCTTTACCTCCGGCGTCGTTTCAAGTCCGTCCGGCTGCAAGCACAACGCCGCGCGCTTGGGCGCCGCGGGTCCTTCCAGCGGCGCCGGTACCCACCAGGGATCGCGCAGGTCTTTGCCGGACATCGCCTTCAGCGCAATCCTGAGATCGCCAATGGTGCGTGCAAGCGGACCGGATACCGCCGAGATTTGCGCGCCAATTGTCCGTTCGGGAAGGGATGCATTGAATGCAGCGACACGACCGACGGTAGGCCGTAGGCCATGAAGCCCGCAAGCATAGGCCGGATAGCGGATCGATCCGGCAATATCGGTACCATGTGCGATATGCCCGATACCCGCCGCTACCGCCGCCCCCGCGCCACCCGACGAGCCGCCTGGCGTGATAGTCGGGTCGCGTGGATTTTTGGTGTCGCCGTGGATTAAGTTCGTGGTGAACCACCGATACGAAAACGCCGGACAATTGGTGCGGCCAAGAATTACCGCGCCTGCTTTACGCAAACTATCAATGACCGGACTGTTGCTGCGCGCAATCACGTCGCGCTGCAGTTTGAGCCCGTTGGTGGTCGCGAATCCCTCCTGGTCAATATTCACTTTGACGGTGATCGGCACCCCAGCAAGTGGCCCGACCTCTTCATTTCGGGCGATCGCCGCATCGACCATGCGAGCCTGCGCCAGCACGTCCTCCGGGCGATGATCGACCACCGCATTGATAGCCGGGTTGACCGCGTCAAGCCGCGCCAGTGCCGCCGACGCCGCATCTTTCGCTGAAATCTTTTTCGACCGTATCAACGCGGCAACGTCAGCGCCTGAAAGGCGCCAGAAATCTTGCATGGCAAACTCCTTTAATGGTCTTGTAGCGCTGAGCACACGCAAGCGCCATCCGGCAGAACGGCGTCAACGCATATGATCGGTCAGTGCGGGCGTGTGAGAGATTGGAAAGATCGACGATCTCAGCCGCAGCGGTTAGTGCTTCGTAAGCGGCTTGTCCGAGAAGTCCAGCAGTGCTTCCGAAAATGGAAACTCCAGCACGATCTCGCCCGTGTCGTCGGTCACTTCTATGACGGCATTCAACAGGGCGCTGGCGCCTTCCGTTTTCAACAATTCCCGTATCATCGCGCGCGCAATTTCCCAGGCACGATCGGGATCGCGCAGCTCTTCGCCGTCGGGATCGGAGATCAGCTCGTCTGCGACACGGGTGTTGAAGAAATAACGCGGCATGGGCGACATCCAGTTTCCGCGTTGAGGCCTCCAGTCGAGGTCGCTGTCCACTCACAAGTTCTTTATCCGTGGTTCGCCGGACGACCGCGCGGGCATCGCGAGCGGCTTAGTCGAGGGGTACTCGGAAGCCGTTGATCCGGCTTCGGTTTGAGCTGACGGCTGAATCGGGCCAATTCCTTTCGCGTTGCAGCAAAAAATCCTGCGACTTTTCAGCAAAAGATTTCGCTGGCGAACTTTTTATTCGAGACTAGTTTAAGAGCCAGGGCGGAGTTCGTCCGATTTCGCAACCAAGGAGAGCCAAAATGGCCTGGAAGACCCCGAAGATCGTAGAAGTGCCGGTCGGCATGGAAATCAACATGTACGCCTGCGCCGCCCGCAAGTAAGCGGTCGTAACTAGCTACACATCTTCACGTAAGGTGGACCTTCGGGCGTGACACGTTCCTGATCGCGGGGGCGTGTCCGAACCGGTGTCCACCTTCGAATCTTTTCCGTACCGATATTTTGAATGCCAGGAGACGGGTCATGCTTCGCGTCGTCGTCCTCGGCGCCGCGGCAGGTGGTGGCGTTCCGCAGTGGAATTGTGGGTGCCCGAACTGCCGGGCAGCACGCAACGGACGCCCGGAGATTCAAAGCACCCAGGCATCGATCGCGATTACAGCTGATGGCGAACATTGGTTTCTGATCAATGCATCCCCGGATTTACGCCAGCAGTTGATCGCGACACCGCAGCTACATCCAAAACCGGGCAAGCTGCGTCACAGTCCGATATCCGGCGTGATCCTAACCAATGGCGAAATTGACGCTGTCGCCGGACTGCTATCGATGCGGGAAGGCTGGCCGTTCACGATCTATGCGCACGAAAGAGTGCTTTCGATCTTGAAAGACAATAGCATCTTCAATGTTCTGAACGAAAAGAACGTGGCTCGCCGAGCAATTGAGTTGGATAAAGCATTCGAGCCCTTGCTGCCGAACGGTTCACCCTCCGGGATCGAGATCGTGCCGTTCGAAGTGCCCGGCAAGGGCGCATGGTATCTCGAGGGTAAGAGTCATCCCTCCGGGCGCGACGGCGCGGGCGACACGCTCGGACTGCGCATTGTGGATAAGGCAAGCGGGAACTATTTCTACTTTGTTGCTGCCTGCGCCGCCGTCACCGAGGATGTGAAGGCCCGGCTTGCGGGCGCGCCCCTAGTCTTTTTCGATGGCACGGTGTGGCGCGACGACGAACTGATTGCGGCTGGGCTTGGCAGCAAGACCGGCCAAGGCATGGGGCATATCGCGATGTCAGGCGATGCCGGGGCGATCGCAACCCTTGCCGGCCTGGACATCGGCCGGAAGATTTTTTTGCATATCAACAATTCCAACCCGGCGCTGTTGCATGATTCAGAAGAGCGCGAAATAGCCGAGCGCGCAGGATGGCAAATCGCCGCCGACGGAACGGAGATCACGCTTTGAAAGCGATGACCGCGGAAGTACTTCCCCATGATGGAATGACCGCCTTTTCGCGCGGCAACAGCGCGCCTTTGCGAAACGCCGAGGAACTGGAAGCGGCGCTGCGCCATATCGGCGCGGTGCGCTACCACAACCTGCATCCGTTCCATCGGCTGCTGCACGGCGGCAAGCTGAACAAGGGACAAGTCCAGGCGTGGGCGTTGAACCGCTACTTTTATCAAAGCACGATACCGATCAAGGACGCGGTCGTGATCTCGCGTTTCCGGGACCGGGCCATCCGCCAGGAATGGCGCCACCGAATCGAAGATCATGACGGCGACATGGGCAGCGAAGGCGGCATCGAACGCTGGCTGAAGCTCACCGAAGGTCTCGGGCTTGACAGCGCCTATGTGGAATCCACCGAGGGCATTCTGCCTGCGACGCGTTTTGCGGTCGAAGCGTATGTACATTTCGTGCGCGACAGAAGCCCGCTTGAGGCCATCGCCTCCTCACTGACGGAACTGTTCGCGCCCAACCTTCACGAAGAACGTATCTCGGGAATGCTCGCGCATTATGACTTCGTCAATCCCGATATCATGAGCTATTTCAGCCGTCGCCTGACCCAAGCTCCGCGGGATGCCAACTTCGCGCTTGAATATGTCAAGGCCAACGCCAAGACGTCCGCGGAACGGGAAGCGGTCTGCAACGCGCTGCTTTTCAAGACCAATGTACTATGGGTCCAGCTCGATGCGCTGTATCATGCCTATGTCGAGGGCCATGTGCCGCCGGGCGCGTTTGTGCCTCGAGACAAATAGCAACGGATTACGGACGAAGCGATGGCGGGCAGAAGCCGCAACGTCAGTGTCAGCGAGACCAGCCGGCCGGTGCTGCCGCGCCATGCCAAGCTGAAATTCGATGAGACCCGGCAGGTGTGGGTCATTCTGGCTCCGGAGCGCGTCCTGGCTCCGGATGAAATCGCGGTGGAGGTACTGCAGCTCTGCGATGGGCTTCGTAATGTCGAGGGCATCATCGATCAGCTCGCCGCCAAGTACGCAGCCGAGCGCGGTGCTATTTCCGCTGATGTGATCGCGATGCTGCAGGATTTGGCCGACAAGGGATTCCTCACCGAAGCGCGCGAGAGGACGTCGTGATGAGCCCGACAATCACCGATGCCAATCACAGCTTTGCGCCTACAAACCACCCTGATGGGCTGGCGGTGCTGGAGCAACGCGGGTCGGTGGCCGAGACGTTCGGGATTCCCCTCGCCGTGCTGGCGGAGCTGACGCATCGCTGCCCTCTGCAGTGTCCATATTGCTCAAATCCGGTCGAACTGGAGCGCGGCGGCAGCGAGCTCTCGACGGAAGAGTGGAAGAAGGTACTTTCCGAATTGGCCGAAATTGGCGTGCTGCAAATCCATTTCTCTGGAGGCGAACCGAGCGCGCGAAAGGATCTGGTCGAACTTGTACAGCACGCGACCGATGTCGGCCTGTACTCCAATCTGATTACTTCCGCGGTATTGCTGACCCGAGAAAAACTGTCGGCCCTCGCCGATGCCGGGCTGTGTCATGTGCAGATCAGCTTCCAGGGGAATGAGCCCGTGCTTGCCGATCGGGTCGCCGGCTTCAAGAACGCGCATCATAAGAAGATCGAAGTAGCGAAGTGGACGCGCGAGCTGGACCTTCCGCTGACCGTGAACGCCGTCATGCATCGGCAGAATCTTTTTCAATTGCCCGACATCATCCAGATGGCGATTGATCTCGATGCCGACCGGCTCGAAGTCGCCAACGTGCAATATTACGGCTGGGCACTGAAGAATCGCGCGGCGCTAATGCCTACATTGGAGCAGATCGAGGAGACGAGCCGGATCGTCGAGGAAGCGCAGGCACGCCTGAAGGGTACGCTCGCGATCGACTATGTCGTGCCGGATTACTACGCGCTACGGCCGAAGAAGTGCATGGGTGGATGGGGCCGCCAGTTTTTCAATATTTCACCCGCCGGCAAGATCCTGCCTTGTCACGCGGCCGAAAGCATCACCGGCCTCGAATTCCTGTCGGTACGATCAAATCATTCGATCGCGTGGATCTGGCAGAATTCAGAGGCATTCAATCGTTACCGGGGCACCGGGTGGATGCCGGAGCCATGCAAAAGCTGCGAGTTCAGGGAAATCGATTACGGTGGTTGCCGTTGCCAGGCTTTTGCTTTGACCGGTGATGCCGGCAATACCGACCCGGCTTGCACACTTTCGCCGATGCACGAGAGGATTTTCAAACTGGCGGAACAGGAATCCGCCGGCGACAACAACCGTTTCCTCTATCGCAATTTCGCCGGGGGTACGCTGGAGACGGGCGGCGACTATGGCGCCTGACGCCGACGCGGGAAAAACCAGTCCCCAACGTTCCGATCCATTCGCGCCACTCACCTCGGAACTGCTGCCGGTCGGCGACAATCACGAAATTTACGTCGAAAGCGTCGGTCGCGCCGACGGCATTCCCGCGGTCTATTTGCACGGCGGGCCCGGCAGCGGCTGCCAGCCCGATCACCGTCGGTTATTCGATCCTGAACGTTTCCGCGCCATCTTGTTCGATCAGCGCGGCGCCGGCCGAAGCCGTCCCAAGGCCAGCCGCGAAAACAATACGCTCGCGCACCTAATCGCAGACATGGAGAAAATCCGCGAGCACTTCGGGATCGCGCGGTGGATCATCGTCGGCGGCTCGTGGGGAGCGACGCTGGCGTTGGCCTACGCGCAGGCGCACGCCGAGCGGGTCTCGGGCATCGTGTTGCGCGCGACCTTCCTCGGCACGCGACAGGAGCTGAATGGCGCCTTTGTCGACGTGTTGTCGCGTTTCTATCCCGATCTCAATGAGGATTTTATCAAGCTGTTGCCCCCGGAGGACCGTGACCAGCCGCTGGACGCCTACTGGCGCCGAATTCTTGATCCCGATCCAAACATACATGCGGCGGCGGCGCGCGGCTGGCATGATACCGAACGGATACTTTCTGAGCACGCACCGAGCCGGGTCCGGCTCGATCTTTTATCGGCGAAGCCATCACGCGCCCTGCCCGCCACGCCATTCATGGAAGCGCATTATTTCCAACATGACTGTTTTTTGAAACCTGATCAGCTTCTCACGGAGGCCGGAAAGCTTGCGGGAATTCGCGGCCTCATCGTGCAAGGTCGTTATGACCTGCTCTGCCCGCCGGCTACCGCCCACGCACTCAACGCAGTGTGGCCCGGGTCCGAGATTCGTTTCGTCGAGGGTGCCGGCCACTCGCTGTACGATCCTGGCGTCAAGGATGCGGTGATAAAGGCAATCGTCGATCTGGCTTCCGGGATCACCGCCTGAGGTTCCTCCTGTGCCGCTCGCCGGCCGTGATCGGGAACGCGCTTCGCCGAGCCGAATTTCACAACGGGAACACTTGTGGCGACAGGATGCCGCGATCTGGATGGCGCGAAGCAACATTCGCGGCTCCCACATCGATGGAAATGCCCGTTCGCGGCAATGCTGCAGTGCCACATGGACGTGAAGAGGTTAACGTCAAGCGGTCAGACGTTACCGAATGTTGATAAGCAAAAATGGCTTTTCACAACTGTGCCGATCATATTGAATGGCTGGATTCACCGAGCCTGTGATATGGAAACAAGAACGCCGTAACGTGCGTTTATAAAACAAAGGCCGCGCGCATCAGCATGCCGCGCGGACAAAGGTAGGAATGAAACCGACTGATATCGAGGCGCCCGATTACTTCCATAAAGTTGTCGACTGCCAATGGGCCTGTCCCGCGCATACGCCTGTTCCAGAATACATTCGCTTGATTGCTGAAGGCCGCTACAGCGACGCCTACATGATCAATTGGAGATCGAACGTGTTTCCGGGAATTCTCGGGCGCACCTGCGATCGTCCCTGCGAGCCGGCATGCCGACGCGGTCGCGTTGAGGAAACGCCAGTGGCGATTTGCCGACTGAAACGCGTTGCCGCCGACTTCAAAGATGACGTCAAGCACCGCATGCCGCGCCCATCAGCAAAAAACGGCAAGCGCATCGCCATCGTCGGCGGCGGTCCAGCCTCCCTCACGGTGGCACGCGACCTCGCCCCGCTTGGCTATCACTGCACCGTATTCGATTCCGATCCCAAGGCGGGCGGAATGATGCGTACGCAAATTCCGAAATTCAGGTTGCCGAATTCGGTGATCGATGAGGAAACCGATTACATCCTCAATCTCGGCATCGAGTTCAGGGGCGGCCAGCGCATCGATAGCCTGAAAAAGCTGCTCGGGGAAAACTACGATGCCATCTTTGTCGGGTCCGGCGCGCCGCGCGGCCGCGAGCTCGACATTCCAGGCCGCAAGGAGGCCGCCGCCAATATCCATATCGGAATCGATTGGCTCTCCAGCGTATCGTTCGGCCACACCGACAAGATCGGTAAACGCGTGATTGTACTCGGTGGCGGAAATACCGCGATGGATTGCTGTCGCACCGCGCGTCGTCTCGGCGGCGAGGACGTCAAGGTGATCGTCCGTTCCGGCTTCGAGGAGATGAAGGCGTCACCATGGGAAAAAGAAGACGCCATTCACGAGGACATTCCGATCCTCAATTTCATGGTGCCGACCGCGTTCGTTCACGATAACGGCAAGCTGACCGGTGTCACCTTCCAGAAGGTAAAGGCGCAGTACGATGCAGACGGCCGGCGCAGCTTGATCCCTTCAGGCGACCCGGACCAGACAATCGCCTGCGACGATGTACTTGTGGCCGTCGGCCAGGAAAACGCGTTTCCCTGGATCGAGCGCGACTGTGGCGTCGAGTTCAACAAGTGGGACATGCCCAAGGTCGACACGAAAACGATGGGCTCGACTAATCCCAAAGTATTCTTCGGTGGCGACGCGGCATTTGGCCCGAAAAACATCATCTGGGCAGTGGCGCATGGCCACGACGCGGCACTGTCGATCCACAAGCTGCTGTCCGGTGAAGATATCACCGACCGTCCGCTCCCGCAGGTGGAAGTCTCCTCGCAAAAGATGGGCATCCATGAGTGGAGCTACGATAACGATATCTCCGCCGACAAGCGCTACAAGGTGCCACACCGCGACAAGGTGATCGCGCTAAAGGACATCCGCGCCGAAGTCGAACTCGGCTATGACGTGAAGCTCGCGCTTGGCGAAGCGCGGCGTTGCCTGAACTGCGATATCCAGACGGTCTTCAGCGCGCCGTTGTGCATCGAATGCGACGCCTGCGTCGACATCTGCCCGATGGACTGCATCACGTTTACGGAAAACGGCGACGAGGCCGACTTGCGGGCGCGGCTGAAGGCGCCGTCCTTGCATCCGGACCAGGACCTCTACGTCGCTGATGGCCTCAAGACCGGGCGCGTGATGGTGAAGGACGAAGACGTCTGCTTGCATTGCGGCCTATGTGCCGAGCGCTGTCCCACGGGCGCGTGGGATATGCAGAAATACCTCATCGATATGACTCACGCAGGTACATCATGCCCGTCCAAAAGCCGATCAGCAGCGTAAACGACTTCGTCGTTCGCTTCGCCAACGTCAACGGCTCGGGCTCGGCGAGCGCCAACGAATTGTTCGCCCGGTCGATCCTGCGGCATGGGGTGCCGGTGTCACCACGCAATATCTTTCCATCCAACATCCAGGGGCTGCCGACCTGGTATGAGGTACGAGTGACGGAAGCAGGTCATCTAGGCGCGCGCGGCGGCGTGGACCTGATGGTGGCGATGAATCCACAGACCTGGGACAAGGACCTCGCCTCGATCGAACCGGGTGGATACTTGTTCTACGATTCCACCAAGCCGATGCCCTCGTCGAAATTCCGGACCGACATCAACGTGATCGGCGTGCCGCTGACGGCCATCACCAACTCGACTTATACGGACCCACGCCAACGGCAGCTCTTCAAGAACATCATCTATCTCGGTGCGCTATGCGCCCTACTCGATATGGACCCGAAGCTGATCGAGCAATTGATTGGCGAACAGTACAAGGGCAAAGAGAAGCTGCTGTCGTCCAACGTTCACGCGCTGCACCTCGGCCGCGATTGGGCGTTGCAGAACCTGAAATGCCCGCTCGGACTGCGCGTCAAGAAGGCCGATAAAGTCGGCGATCGCATTTTCATCGAAGGCAACAGCGCGGCAGCGCTTGGCGCGGTTTATGGCGGCGCCACGGTCTGCGCCTGGTATCCGATCACGCCGTCCTCCTCGCTAGCCGACGCGTTCGGCAGCCATTGCAAGAAGCTGCGGCACGACCCTGAAACGGGCAAGGCCAAATACGCCATCGTGCAAGGTGAGGACGAACTTGCTTCCATCGGCATCGTGATCGGCGCATCCTGGAACGGCGCGCGTGCCTTCACCGCCACCTCGGGTCCCGGGATTTCGCTGATGCAGGAATTCATCGGGCTGTCGTATTTCGCCGAGATCCCGGCGGTGATCATGAACGTGCAACGCGCTGGCCCATCGACCGGCATGCCGACGCGAACCCAGCAGTGCGACATCCTGATCTGCGCCTATGCCTCGCATGGCGACACCAAGCATGTGCTGCTGTTTCCGGAAGACCCCGCTGAAGCCTTTGAATTCGCGGCAACCGCTTTCGATCTCGCCGAACGGCTACAGACCACGATCTTCGTCATGCTCGACCTCGATATCGGCATGAACCATCGTCTGAGCCGCCCGCTGAAATGGGATGACGCGAGGCAATATGATCGCGGCAAGGTGATGACGACAGAGATGCTGGAGGAAGGACGAGAGTTCGGCCGCTATCTCGACGTTGACGGCGACGGCATCCCCTACCGCACCTACCCGGGAACTCACCCGACCAAGGGATCATTCTTCACCCGCGGCACATCCCGCGACCGCTACGCGCGCTACTCCGAGGAAGGCTCGGTATACGCCGATAACATGCAGCGCCTGATACGGAAATTCGAGACCGCCCAGGACATGGTGCCGCGACCGCTGCAGGCCAACGCCAGCAAGCCGACCAAATACGGCGTGATCTATTTCGGCTCAACCGCGCCAGCCATGGACGAGGCTATCGAACTGCTGCAGGCGCGCGGTCATGAACTCGATCGACTGCGCATCCGCGCTTTCCCATTCCACTCGAGTGTCGCGAGCTTCATCGCCGACCACGACTTCGTCTATGTGGTCGAGCAGAATCGTGATGCACAGCTTCGCTCGCTTATCGTGAACGAGAACGGGATCGATCCCGTCCGGCTGGTTCCGATCCTGCATTATGATGGCACGCCGATCACCGCGCGCTACATCGCCGGCGCCATCGGCGATCACCAGGACCAGCTCAAATTGACCCCGCTCCGCAAGGTCGCGTCATGACTTACATCGCCAAACCGAAATTCCATCATCCGAGCCTGCCGAAGAACGATCTCGGTTACACCCATCGGGATTACGAAGGCAAGATTTCCACCTTGTGCGCCGGTTGCGGCCACGATTCGATCACGGCCTCGATTATCGAGGCCTGCTATGAGCTTTCGATCGAGCCGCATCGCGTGGCCAAGATCTCCGGCATCGGCTGCTCGTCGAAGACCCCGGATTATTTTCTTGGCAATTCGCACGGTTTCAATTCGGTGCACGGCCGCATGCCATCGGTGCTGACCGGCGCCAACCTCGCCAACCGTGACCTGATTTATCTCGGCGTGTCCGGCGATGGCGATTCGGCGTCGATCGGATTCGGCCAATTCGCGCATTCAATCCGACGTGGCGTCAACATGACCTACATCGTGGAGAATAACGGCGTCTACGGGCTGACCAAAGGCCAGTTCTCCGCCACCGCCGATCGCGGTTCCAAGTCCAAGAAAGGCGTGATGAACCCGGACAATGCCATCGATCTGGTTGCGATCTCGCTGCAGCTCGGCGCCACCTTCGTCGCGCGGAGCTTTTCGGGCGACAAATCGCAGCTCGTTCCACTGATCTCGGCAGCGATCGAGCACAAGGGCGCGGCTTTCATCGACGTGATCAGCCCGTGCATTGCCTTCAATAATCACGCGGGCTCGACCAAGAGCTTCGATTACGTACGCGAGCACAATGATGCGGTGAATCGGCTTGACGTGCTCACCGGCCGTGACCCGATCACCGTCGATTATGCGCCGGGCACGGTGCAGGTGGTCGAACAGCACGATGGCACCCGGCTTGCGCTGCGCAAGATCGATGCGGATTATGACGCGCATGATCGCCTCGCGGCGATGACGTTCCTGCAAAAGCATGCCGCCAAGGGGCAAATCGTCACCGGGCTGCTCTACATCGATCCCGATGCAGACGACTTGCATGCGCACCTGAACACCGTCGAGAAGCCGCTCAATACGCTTCAAAGCACCGAGCTTTGCCCGGGCTCAGCCGCGCTTGATAAGATCAACGCGAGCCTGCGCTAGACACTAGTCGACCGATCCCTTCGCCTTCCTCTGATACAGGTTCGGCGCCCACCTGCCCTGCGTGCCTGCCTGTGCGCGGTCACGCGTTCGCGATATCCGTCCCCTGATTTGCCGACCCCGGCCGTTTCCGCGGGGATCGATATGTTGTGAATAGCGTTATCCAATGCGATACGCATATTCCCTTGGTCGGCGCCCTCCAGAGGCTTGTTGACAACGTTCGGTCTCCCGCCAGAAGGTGCGCGAACCCGAGAAGGGACCCGCTCGAACAGAACCAGGGCATCATGAACCTCGTCAAAGCACTCGAGAACCATGGCCAGTCGGTCTGGCTGGATTTTTTGGCCCGCGGCTTCATCGCCAAAGGTGAGCTTAAAAAGCTGATCGACAACGATGGCCTCAAAGGCGTCACCTCAAACCCATCGATATTCGAGAAGGCGATCGGCAGCTCGGATGAATATGACAGCGCTATCGGAAGGGCCCTGAAGAAAAGCGATCAACCGGTTGCCGAGCTATTCGAGCATCTCGCCATCGAGGATATCCAGCACGCGGCCGACGTGTTGCGCCCCGTTTACGATCATCTCCATGGAGAAGATGGATTCGTAAGCCTGGAAGTATCGCCGTATCTTGCGATGGATACCAAAGCCACAATTGCGGAAGCCGAGCGGCTTTGGAAGGAAGTCAAACGCCGGAACCTGATGGTCAAGGTGCCGGCGACGGCGGAAGGACTGCCTGCGATCGAGCAGTTGACCGCCAAAGGTATCAGCATCAACATCACGCTACTGTTCTCGCAGAAGGTTTATCTGCAGGTCGTCGAGGCCTATCTTGCGGGCCTTGAAAAATACGTCAAAGGCGGCGGCGATCCCAAGCACGTTGCCAGTGTTGCGAGCTTCTTCGTCAGTCGGATCGACACCGCGGTTGACAAGCAACTCGATGAGAAGATCGCGCGCGCCAACGATCCCACTGAAAAGCAGCGGCTCGCAACGCTCAAGGGCAAGGTCGCGATCGCCAACGCGAAACTCGCCTACCAGGATTACAAGCGGCTGTTTTCCAGCGCGCGGTGGGAGAAGCTCAAGGCCAAAGGTGCCAGGCCGCAGCGACTGCTGTGGGCCTCGACCGGCACAAAAAACAAGGACTACAGCGACGTGCTCTACGTCGAGGAACTGATTGGGCCCAACACCATCAACACCATGCCGCCGGCAACAGTCGATGCGTTCCGCGACCACGGCAGACTGCGCGACAGCCTCGAGGAAAATCTCGACGAGGCAAAGCGCGTCCTGGCTGAGCTTGAGAAGTCGGGCATCTCGCTTGACGCAATTACGGCAAAATTGGTGAAGGACGGCGTCAAGCTGTTCGCGGACGCGGCCGACAAGCTGTATGGCGCAGTCGCACACAAGCGAGCGACGGTTCTCAGCACCGGATTGGACAGCCAGGCGATGGCGCTCGACGGCGATATTGCCAAGACTGTCGAGAAGACAGCCGAAGAGTGGCGCGCTTCAGCGAACATTCGTCGGCTGTGGCAGCATGATAAATCGATATGGACCGGTACCGACGAAAACAAATGGCTTGGCTGGCTGAACGGTCCAGCATCAGCCAATATCAGCGACTATGAAGATTATGCGCAGCGGGTGAAGGGGCAAAATTTCACCGACGCCGTCGTGCTCGGCATGGGTGGGTCCAGCCTCGGGCCCGAAGTCCTGGCGCAAACATTTCCGAAGAAAGCCGGATTTCCGAAGCTTCACGTGCTCGACTCAACCGATCCGGCCCAGATCCGCAAGCTGCAAGCCTCGGTCAATATCGCCAACACGCTGTTCATTGTCTCCAGTAAGTCCGGCGGCACCACTGAACCGAACGTGATGAAGGACTATTTTTTCGCACGCGTGTCCGAGGCTATCGGCGCCGACAAGGCCGGGCATCGCTTCATCGCGGTGACCGATCCTGGCTCATCGCTGGAAAAGGTTGCGATCAAGCAGGGCTTCGCCCGTGTCTTCCACGGCGACCCGAGCATCGGCGGACGCTACTCCGTGCTGTCGCCGTTCGGCCTCGTGCCCGCCGCGACGGCAGGGATCGATGTCCGCACCCTGATCGCGCACGCGCTTTCAATGGTACGCTCCTGCGGACCTGACGTGCCACCGCACGAAAATCCCGGCGTGCAACTCGGCCTCGCTATGGGGCTGGCCGGGCTGACCGGACGCGACAAGGTGACCATCCTTTCATCCCGTAAAATCGGTGATTTCGGCGCATGGGTCGAGCAACTGATCGCGGAGTCCACGGGCAAGGAAGGCAAAGGCCTGATCCCAGTCGACGGCGAGCCCGTTGGCGAGCCCAGTGTGTACGGTCACGATAGGTTCTTCATCGACGTCAGGACTGAAGGCGAACACGACGCCGTGCATGACGAAAAGCTGACAGCGTTGGAAAAGGCCGGTCATCCCGTGGTTCGCATTGTCATGAAATCGATCGACCATATCGGCCAGGAGTTCTTTCGCTTTGAGATGGCGACCGCCGTGGCTGGCGCCATCCTCGGCATCAATCCGTTCAATCAGCCGGATGTGGAGGATGCCAAGATCAAGACTCGCGAGCTCACCGCGGCATTCGAAAAATCAGGCGCGCTGCCGCCGGAAAAGCCGGTGATGTCAACCGCACAGGCTGACCTCTATACCGACGACACCAATGTCGCGGCCTTGCGCAAGGCGGGCGCCGATGGCGATCTTGGCTCGTGGCTGAAGGCGCATCTGTCCCGTGTTCAAGCGGACGATTATGTGGCGTTGCTGGCCTACCTCGAACGCGATGCGAGGCATATCGAGGCCTTGCAACGGATGCGCCTGGACATTCGCGATAAGCGGCACGTTGCCACCTGCGCCGAATTCGGGCCGCGGTTTCTGCATTCCACCGGACAGGCCTACAAGGGTGGCCCCGACAGCGGTGTGTTTCTGCAGATCACGGCAGATGACGCCATCGACCTCGCGGTGCCCGGCCAAAACGCCAGTTTCGGCGTAATAAAGGCGGCCCAGGCCCGCGGCGATTTCGACGTGCTGACCGAGCGTGGGCGGCGTGCATTACGCGTGCACCTGAAGGGCGATCTCGAAGCGGGATTGAAATTGCTCGATACCGCGATCACGGACGCATTGATCCGAGGATAACAAGATGCAGCTCGGCATGATCGGCTTGGGGCGGATGGGCGGCAACATCGTCCGCCGCCTGATGAAGCACGGACACACTACCGTGGTTTACGACAAGGATGCCAAAGCCGTCACCACCATCGCTGCGGAAGGCGCGGCTGGAGCGGGTAGCCTGGAGGAGTTCGTTCGAAAGCTGGAGAAGCCACGAGCCGCCTGGATCATGCTGCCGGCCGGTAAGATCACGGAAGCGACGATTGAGGCTCTCTCGAAACTGATGGAGCGCGGCGACATCATTATCGATGGCGGCAATACGTTTTGGCAGGACGACGTCCGACGGGGCAAGGCGCTAAAGGAGCGCGGGATCGATTACGTCGACGTCGGCACTTCCGGCGGTGTCTGGGGCATCGAGCGTGGCTATTGCATGATGATCGGCGGTGACACTGCCGTGGTCGATCGCCTCAACCCTATTTTTGCCGCCCTCGCGCCCGGCATTGGCGATATCTCGCGCACTGCCGGTCGCGAAGGACGCGATCCTCGCATCGAGCAGGGATATTTGCATGCGGGCCCCGTGGGCGCCGGCCATTTCGTAAAGATGGTTCACAACGGCATCGAGTACGGCCTGATGCAGGCCTATGCGGAAGGATTCGATATCCTGAAGAATGCCAATATCGACGCGCTGCCGGCCGAGCATCGTTTCGATCTCGACGTCGCCGACATTGCCGAGGTGTGGCGTCGCGGAAGCGTGATCCCCTCGTGGTTGCTTGATCTGACGGCGTCCGCGCTCGCCAAAAATGACACGCTCGATAATTACTCCGGGTATGTCGAAGACTCCGGTGAAGGCCGCTGGACCATCAACGCCGCAATCGAAGAGGCGGTGCCGGCGGAAGTACTGACAGCGGCGCTGTTCGCCCGATTTCGTTCGCGCAAGGAACATACGTTCGCCGAGAAAATTCTCTCAGCGATGCGCGAGGGTTTCGGCGGCCACAAGGAACCGCAGGAGCATCCCGATCCGGCCCGTCAAAGCGCGCCCGAAATCGTCAAGCCAAAGGCAAGCCGTTCGTGACAGATTCCCCTCCCAATCGGATATCGAATCAGAAAAGGCCGGATCCGTGCAGCTTCGTGATCTTCGGCGTCACGGGCGACCTGACGCACCGCCTAGTGATACCTTCACTGTACAATCTGGAAGCGAGCGGGCTATTGCCGGATCGGTTCTGCGTCGTCGGCATCGCCCGCAAGGGCATGTCGAACGGTGACCTGCGCGACAGCCTGATGAAGGGGCTGCGCGAATTCGCAACTCGCCCGGTCGAGGATAAAATTGCCAAACGCCTGCTGGAATGCGTCACCAGTATTGAAGCCGATCCGAAAAATCCAGCCTCGTTTGATGCTATGCGAGACCAGCTCGAGCAACTTGAAACCAGCCGATCAACCGGAGGCAACCGGCTGTTCTACTTGGCGACGCCGCCGGTCGCGTTCGCGCCAATCAGTCGCGAGCTTGGCCGCACCGGCATGCTGAAGGAGGCAAACGGCGCCTGGAGGCGGCTTGTCGTTGAAAAGCCGTTTGGTACGGACCTCGCCTCCGCCAAGGCGCTCAATGGCGAGCTGCTGAAAATCCTCGATGAACATCAGATCTACCGGATCGATCATTACCTCGGCAAGGAAACCGTTCAGAACATTCTGGTGCTGCGTTTCGCCAACGGCATGTTCGAGCCGATCTGGAACCGCAATCACATCGACCACGTTCAGATCACGGTC
>NZ_DATEPI010000101.1:0-19979 GCF_035273305.1 Bradyrhizobium sp.
CCACCCGCTCCACCGCCGCGGACCGCGCCGACGACGGTGCCTCCGCCACCTGGAGCAAGACAGCCACCTGCCGAACCGAAACAGCCGCCTCGGGGCGCGCCACCCCCAAGCGCGTCACAGCCTCCACCCCCAGCACCCCCTGCTCAGGGTACCCCACCACAGCCCTCAGGACGTGGCGCGCCACCTCCAACGCCACCTGGCGCGCCCGGCGCGACACCAGCACCGGCTCCCACGCCGACACCTGCTCCCGCACCGACACCTGGCAGCGGGCAGAGCGCGGCTCCCCCCGGAGGCGGGCCGCTAGCCCGTCGTGCGCCACCGCCCACCGTGGCCGCGCCGATCCCGCCACCGCCCCCGCCGGCCCAGACCCTTGCTCCGGCGGCTCCCGGAGCGGCAGCACAGGGCCCGCACCGTCTGGAAGATTTCCGGGGCGCGCGCCACGAAACTGATCAGGGCGGTCGAAAGGTCTTTACGGAGCCCGGACGCGTGATCGTGGTCGATCCGAGCGGGCAGTCGTTTGTCCGCCATAACGAACAGGATCGATTCCGTTTCGGCGCGCGCGATATCCAGACCCGGCAAGTCGGTGGCGAAACCCGCACCACCGTCATCCGTCCCGACGGTTCGCAGATCATCACCATCAACGGCCGCGATGGCCACCTGCTGCGAAGGATCCGCCGGGATCAGCGAGGCCGCGAGATCATCATTATCGATAACACTTTCCGCGACCCGCGCGCGATCGGCGGATTCTATGTCGACCTGCCGCCACCGGTGATCCGCATCCCGTACGATCGATACATCGTCGAAGCGGATGAGGCGTCACCAGAACTCATCTATGACACCATGCTAGCTCCGCCGGTCGACCGAATCGAGCGGCGTTATTCTCTCGACGAAGTTCTCTACAGCCCTTCGGTGCGGCAGTTGATGCCGAGCATCGATCTCAACACCATCAACTTCGAAACCGGATCATGGGAGATCCCACCCGATCAGGCGGCCAAGCTGCAAGTGATCGCCGATGGCCTCAATCGCGCCATCGCGCGTAACCCGCGCGAGGTGTTCCTGATCGAGGGTCACACCGATGCGGTCGGTAATGACATCGATAACCTTTCGCTGTCGGACCGGCGCGCTGAAGCGGCGGCGGAGCTGTTGACCCAGCAGTTCGGCGTGCCGGCCGAAAACCTGACCTCGCAAGGCTACGGCGCGCAATATCCGAAGGAGCAGACCAGCGGACCCAGCCGCATCAACCGTCGCGTCACCGTTCGTCGTATTACTCCGCTGCTCAATGGCGGCACTGCCTCGCTGCCACCTCCGCCGCCTGGCACCGCACCTCCACGCTGACCAGGTGGCACGCTAGCTAAGTCAATGGCCGGGAGCGATCCCGGCCATTCTTGTTACCGTTCGTGCTCGGCGAAGCACGATTGCCTGTCGACGGCATGATTCCAAAGGTTGAGGATACGCCGGCGGCGTTTAATCCCTGTCGCCATCAAGTTTGAATATCTGCGTGCCTTCCCCCTTCGAAAGCAAGCCGGTCTCTGCGTAGAGTTTCAGCTTAGCGCGAGTATCGGTGATATCGAGGTTGCGCATTGTCAGCTGGCCAATACGGTCCGCCGGCGTGAACGCCGCATCGTCCACTTTCTCCATGCTCAGCCGCTCCGGCTGATAAGTCAGGTTGGGACTCTCGGTGTTCAGGATCGAGTAGTCGTTGCCACGGCGCAGCTCGAGCGTCACCTCACCAGTGACCGCGCGAGCCACCCAACGCTGGGCGGTTTCGCGCAGCATGAGGGACTGAGAATCGAACCACCGCCCCTGGTAAAGCAGTCGGCCGAGGCGCATGCCGCTGATCCGATACTGCTCGATGGTGTCTTCGTTGTGGATGCCGGTGACGAGACGTTCGTAGGCGATGTGCAGCAGCGCCATGCCAGGAGCTTCGTAAATGCCGCGGCTCTTCGCCTCGATGATCCGGTTCTCGATCTGGTCGCTCATGCCAAGGCCATGCCGGCCGCCGATGCTGTTGGCCTCGACGAACAGCGCAACTGGATCAGCGAAGGTGTTGCCGTTCAGCGCAACTGGCTGGCCCTGCTCAAAACGGACGGCAACTTTTTCCGCCTTGACGATGCAGTCGTCGCGCCAGAACGGCACGCCCATGATCGGATTGACGATCTTGATGCCGCTGTTCAGATGCTCGAGATCCTTGGCCTCGTGGGTTGCACCGAGGATATTGCTGTCCGTCGAATAGGCTTTTTCGGCGTTCATCTTGTAGGCGAATCCGCTGGCGGCCATGAACGCCGACATTTCCGCGCGGCCGCCCAGCTCGTCGATGAACTGCTGATCGAGCCAGGGCTTGTAAATCCTGAGGCCTGGATTGGTCAGCAGGCCGTAGCGGTAGAACCGCTCGATGTCGTTGCCCTTATAGGTCGAGCCATCGCCCCAGATGTTGACGCCGTCCTCCTTCATGGCCGATACCAGCATCGTGCCGGTCACAGCACGGCCGAGGGGTGTGGTGTTGAAGTACGCGATGCCACCAGTGCTGATGTGGAAGGCGCCGGACTGGACGGCGGCAATGCCTTCGTGGACGAGTTGCGTGCGGCAATCCACCAGTCGGGCTTTTTCACTGCCGAACTCCAGGGCCTTGCGCGGAATCTCGTCGTAGTCAGCCTCGTCAGGTTGGCCAAGGTTGGCGGTATAGGCAAAGACGCGAGCGCCCTTTTGCTTCATCCAGAGGAGCGCGGCGCTGGTGTCGAGGCCGCCGGAGAAAGCGATGCCGACTTTTTCGCCCTTGGGCAAACTTTTCAAGATCGTACTCATAGAGCTTCCAATCGGTCGAAATGGCAGATGCCGCTTGCGGCTTGGCTGCGCGAATATCAAATTTTGCGGTGATGGGCACGCGTTTAATACTGAGCGGCTGGCTTGGGATCGGACTACTTCAGCCCACGCAACCGGTCACACCGATGGTTTTGGTCCGACATCGCGGCCGCGCCACTTTTGAAAAAAGCGGTAGGCGGGCCACGCCATCCGCGTCATCGCCGCGTCGATGCCCTGATCGGAGAGTCGCGTCGACGGCCAGCGGTAGATCCACGCGTAAGCCAGCCAGATCACCAGAAATGTCACGAGCCCCGCTGCTGCGACGTCCGTGAAGAAGTGCCCTCCAAACGCCATTCTGAGCACGCTGGTCGTCACGCCGAACAATGTCGCCGCGGCATAGGCCAGCGGCCGCCATGCGGGCGGCGTCAATGCCGCCGGAGCGTAAGTCCAGAACGCGGTCGCACCTTCGCCGGAGAAGAACGAGCAGTTACGGGCGCAGCTTCCACGCGGATCCCACCACGCTACGAATTGATCCGGCCCGTTGAATTGTGTCACCACCACCGGCCGAGGCCGGCCCCAATAGCTTTTGAAGGTGAGATTGGTAAGGACGCCCGCAGAAAGCGCGAGGGTGACGAGCAGGAAAACGATCGTACGTCCCGAGATCAGCAGCGGGCGATCCGGCCGCAGTAATTTTGCGACGAGAGCCAGGATCGCAGGCATCGCAAGCGCCCAAGCGACCCACATCGCCGCGTCTCGGGCGATCCCGGCCAAACTGTTTAACTTGAGTGGAAACGATTTCGTTGTCGCGTCGTAAAACACGGCAGCAATCTTTAAATCGAGCTCGGGATAGATCCCGAACGCCAGTCCGATCGCGAGCGCCAAAAATAACGCGATGAAAAGCCCGGTCCGATTCATGGCGCGCGGTTTAGCCGAGGCGGTTGGCGATGAAAAGGCTTTGGCCGTCGCTTCTTCAGGACGCCGGAGGCGATGGCGAATGTGACGGCAGCGGAGGCGGCGGCTTTAGAGGAGTCGGGGGCTTCCGCCAGCCGCCCGCATTCCGGCCCGCGATCATCCAATACACGAGACCAGCGATGATTCCGGCTCCGGTCATGATTTCAAGATGGCGCCGGACAATTCCCTGGAAATGAAACGTCTCCGGATCGAACGGGACCAGGCCCAGGTAGCAGGCGAGACCGACGAGCCCACCGCCGACAGCGTAAGTCAACGCTCCCCTCACATAAAACGCTTCCGTGATCGCAACCACGAGCATCGCCGGGAGCAGCGCAAATCCGCTTACGAAGATAAACCCGAAACCCATCACAATGTTGAGCGCACTCTGATCGACCAGGCCGTCACCGAGATCACTGAATTCCGGAAACAACACCGCGCCGACCACGATCATTCCCGCAACCAGCGATGCTGCGAGAAATCCGAACAGGATGACGAACAAGCGGCCGATCAATGCCATGAGGTTGAACCAGGTGTGCCGTCATTGCTGCGAGCGCAAACGAAGCAATCCATCAGGCTCGGATGCGACTCACCAACTGGATTGGCTCATCACGGAGCCTGTCACCGGCTGCGCATTCGTGCAACCCCACTCTAGGCGTCGCAATCACCAGTTGACAGCTAAATAGCTAATCCGTCATCGCCATCGCGCGCAACGCCTGTCGTTCGCGCGCCGACAATTTCTCCGTCTCCGATTTCAACTGGCCGCATGCGGCAAGGATGTCGCGGCCGCGCGGCGTGCGCACCGGCGAGGAATAGCCGGCATTGAAAATATATTCGGAAAATTTCTCAATCTGCTCCCAATCGGAACATTCGTAACGCGTGCCCGGCCACGGATTGAATGGAATGAGATTGATTTTGGCTGGAATTCCCTTCAACAGCTTCACCAAGAGCTTCGCGTCGTCCAGCGAATCGTTGACGCCCTTGAGCATCACATATTCAAAAGTAATCCGCCGCGCATTCGAGGAACCGGGGTAATCGCGGCAGGCCTGCAGCAATTCGGCGATCGGATATTTTCGATTCAGCGGCACCAGTTCGTTGCGCAGTTCGTCGCGCACCGCATGCAGCGAGATTGCAAGCATGACGCCGATCTCATCACCGGTACGGATGATGTTGGGCACCACGCCCGAGGTCGAAAGGGTGATACGGCGGCGGGAAATGCCAATGCCCTCATTGTCGGCAACGATCAGCAGCGCATCGCGCACGGCATCGAAATTGTACAGCGGCTCGCCCATGCCCATCATCACCACGTTGGTGATTAGCCGCCCGCCGGAAGGCGTGTCGCGGTCGGCCCAGTCGTTGAGGCGATCGCGCGCCACCATGATCTGGCCGACGATTTCGCCGGCCGTGAGATTGCGGACCAGGCGTTGCGTTCCGGTGTGGCAGAATGAACAGTTCAAGGTACAGCCGACCTGCGAGGAGACGCACAATGTGCCGCGATCGGTCTCCGGGATGTACACGCATTCGACCTCATGCGCCTTCTCGAGCGAGTCGCCGCTAGGCAGGCGCAACAGCCATTTGCGCGTGCCATCGCTTGAAATCTGCTCGGCGGCCACTTCGGGACGGGCCACCGTGAAATGAGCATCAAGCTGGATACGCATTTGCTTGGAGATGCTGGTCATCTCCTCGAAGTCGCTCGCGCCGCGGACATAGATCCAATGCCACAGTTGCTGAACGCGCATCTTGCGCTGCGCAGGCGCCACCCCGATCGCCGCCAACTCCTCCGCGATCTCGGCGCGCGACAGCCCCACCAGCGAGGGCTTTGACGGCGGCACATAGGTCTCAATCGCGACCTTTTCCAACGGCGCATTGGCACCGGATTGAGCGTCGAATGAAGTGCTGGCGATGGGCTCGTTCATGCACCATCAGATAGGACTTCCAGGCGCAGCTGGAAAGCCATCAAATGAACGATCTTGGACGGTAAAGGCCCCGTTATCGCTTGCAATCTTGCGCCAGGCGGTCGAGCGCTTGTGAAAGTCCCTTGAGCGAAAATGTGTCGGTGGTTTCGGTGCCCTTGGCCGAGACGCCTTTGACGACGACGTCGGAGGCCTTGCGCATCGCGTCGACCATCCGTCCTTCCTCGGCTGCATTCTTGATCCAGAGACCATCGCCTTGCGTGTACATCGCGTAGGTCGCGCCGCCCACCTCCAGCGTCGATTCCGAACCAGGTTTGAGCGTGTAGCCGATCATGACCGAAACTTCGTTGGTGACCTTTTCCGCGGGACGGGTCGAGACAAACGCATAGGCCGGGTCACGCGGACGATTCGGCGGATTGGTTTTCGACGACGTGGGCTTTGCGAGCGCGAAGCACACTTTCTTGCCGTTCGGCGCAGCGCTATAGGCACCCCAGGTGCCGAACTGGCCGATCAACGTCGGCTCCGCGCCACCAGCGACAGCTGCGGCGGGTTTGGCTTCCGGCTTGACCGCCTCAGGTTTTGGAGTCGATTGCTTGGGCTTGGCTTCGGCCTTTGGAGTTTTCGGCGCAGGCGGCCGGGCTTGTGCCTGTGCTGGTGCTTGCGCCAGCGCGACGCTCGCGCCACCGCACAGGATCGCACTCACCGCCAGTGCTGCCAGGATTTGCCGCAAGGTCATACCGAAAACGGTTCCCTCATTATTGTGACTGGAAGATGGCTCTGCCTTTCCTCGCGAGGCGCGGTGTGGATAGCCGGGAAATGCTGATTTGGGAAGCCACTCGCGAAGCCTTGCACTGTCTCCCGCGAACACCTCGCTTCGTGTGCTCGGTTTTGCTGTTTAAGATTTTGACCGTGTCGCGCGCTGCTGCTCCCACTGCGCGTCGGTCCAGCGCAGGAGATCCTCCGCGCCAGAACTGCGCAAATGAGCGCCGCCATCCTGCACGACCATCTCGCCGTTAATGTAGCCGCACGAATCGGAGATCAGAAAGCTCGCAAGATCGGCAAGCTCGCGATGTTCGCCGACCCGGCCAAGCGGATTTCGCAATGCCCAATTTTCGTCTCGGCCTTCGGGCCGAAGCTGACCAGTCGCTCCAGGCGTTGGAAACGCGCCGGGTGCGATCGCGACGGTTCGGATGCCCTTCGGTCCCCACTCTACTGCGAGGCTTTTTGTCATCGCCAAAATCGCCGACTTGGCCATCGCGGACGGCACGGTGAAAGCGCGGCCGGTAATCGTCGAAGTGGAGAGTATGCTTAGCACGACGCCCTTGTGTCGTGCTTCGATCCACCGCCTGCCTGCACCCAATGTGCAATACAGCGCGCCGTGCAGCGTCGGCGCGAGGATTGCATCCGCGGCGCGAAACGATAGTCGCTCAGTTTGGGCGACGAAGGTCGCGGCGGCGTTGTTGACCAGCACGTCGAGCGGTGCTTCGCGCCAGATTTCACCCAGCATGGCGTCGACGGCGCCGCCATCTCGAATGTCGCACCGGATTGCGGTGACCTCGCCGCCGAGCTCGCCGCGCATCCGAGCCGCCGTTTGTTGCAGCAGCTCGAGCCTGCGACCGCAGATGATCAGCTTGGCGCCGAGCTCGACGAAGCGGCGCCCCACCGCCGCGCCCAGCCCTGAGCCCCCGCCGGTGACCAATATCCGCTTTCCCTCCAACAGGCCCTTTTCAAACATCGTTCAAATCCTCAATCGACTGACAGGCATATCGGTCCGAATCAGATTGTAGCCCGGCTTCAAATCCGGCATGAAGCGTTCAGCTTCAACTGTGCGTTCGAAAAGCGGGTGTGTCCATGAAAGCCATTCTGTGCTCGCAATATTGCGGTCCTGATGATCTCGTGCTGAGCGATGTGCCGGATCCGGCGGCCGGGCCGGGCGAGGCCGTGATCGCGATCAAATCCGCAGCATTGAATTTCTTCGACCTGCTGATGATCCAGGGCAAGTACCAGATCAAGCCGCCGTTTCCATTCTCTCCGGCCGCCGAAGTTTCGGGCGTGATTGAAAGCGTCGGCTCAGGCGTCAGCGATTTGAAAGTCGGCGACCGCGTGGTGGCGTCGTGCGGCCATAACGGCGCGCGCGAAAAGATCGCACTGCCGGCAAATTCAATCGTGAAGATTCCGGACAATCTGGATTTCGACCGCGCTGCCGGCATCATCATCATCTACGGCACTGCGCTGCATGCACTGGAAGATCGCGCCAGCTTGAAACCCGGCGAGACCATGGCGGTGTTGGGTGCTGCCGGCGGCACTGGACTCGCGGCATGCGAGCTCGGCAAGCTGATGGGCCTCAAGGTGATCGCCTGCGCTTCTTCCGACGAGAAGCTGGAATTCGCAAAGGCGCATGGCGCTGAACTCGGATTGAATTACGCAAAGGAAGATCTCAAGGACGGACTGCGACGGCTTACCGGCGGCAAGGGCGCAGATATTATTTTCGATCCGGTCGGTGGCAGCTATGCCGAGGCGGCGTTGCGTTCGATCGCATGGGAAGGACGTTTCCTGGTGATCGGATTCGCCGCCGGCGAAATTCCGAAGATGCCGCTGAACCTCGCGCTGCTGAAGGGTTGCGATATCCGAGGTGTATTCTGGGGTGCGTGGGCGCGTCTCAATCCGCAAAAGAACCGCGCCAATCTCGAAAAGCTGGTGAAGTGGGCCGCCGACGGTAACATCTCATCGCACGTCGACCGCACCTTCCCCTTAGAAAAAACCGCAGATGCGCTAAAAGTGCTAGCGGGCCGGCAGGCGATGGGCAAGGTGATCCTGCGGCCGTGACATATTTCGCACCGAGTTCCATAGTCGGAACTGTGGGCTGCCTTGGGAAAGCCGCAATAAAATCAAGATATCTCCCAAATTGTGCAGGCGATCGTCCTTTTTTGGACTGATTCAAAATGCGAGTTATGGGTTCGGTAGCGGGGCGGTTAGCCGACAAAAATATAAGAAGCTAATGCCGGTATGCCCTGATGTTGCGTAGCAGCGTGGAGGCATCCCCATGGCAAGAAATACGAGCTTCACTCCCTACGATGAGCAAATTGGCACGCCTTTCGATCAGGATTCGGACGATTCTGAATTTATGGACCATGACTCATCGCGAGCGGTAGAAAGGTACCCACTTTCGGAAGACCGCATGCCGCTGTTTCTTTCGCATGAAGCCGACGAACCCCGACATCGTTTTGGAAGCGGCGGCGAGAGGAACTGGCAAAGGGCCCGCATGTGGCCGCGTGTTATCAAAGCGGGCATTTTTACGGCATCAGCAGCAGTGATTGCTCTTGCGATTGTATCTCTGGACAATCCGCTTGCCATGTTTGCGAATGCGAAAGCTTCGCTGATCGGTGGCTCCGCAACGGATCAATCTGACGCAACGCAGGGATCCAGCACGCAACCGGCCGTTGCGCAAACCCCAGCTCCACAACAGTCCAGCGCTCAGCCAGCGACTCCAGCGCCCGCCCCGGTTGTGCAACTCGCCAGCGCCGCTCCGGCGCCAGCGGTAGAGACCGCTCCGGAAATCGCGGCTGCGGCAGTGCCCGCGAAAATTGCGCCGACGCGCGATGACATTGCGATCGCGCTGCGGGCCGCGCATCAGAGCCAGAAGGAAACCGATCAGCCCGCGCCGGTGATCGCGGCGCCCGTCAGGCGACTCGAGCCAGATGAACTGGCGGCCTTGATGAAGCGAGCGAAGGGCCTGATCGAGATGGGCGACTTCGCGCCGGCAAGATTGCTGCTTGAACGCGCAGCAGACGCGCAGGAGGCGAGCGCCGCACTGCTTCTGGCGCAAACTTATGATCCGGCCGTGCTGGGCACGCCAGATATGCGGAGCATTACTCCCGATCCGGCAATGGCCCGCGAGTGGTACCAAAAGGCAGCCATGCTCGGTTCACTGGACGCGAAGCAGCGTCTGGCTCAAATGCAAAACTAGCTTTCAAGAAAGCGGGGATATCCATGCGACGAGTACTTGGAATGGCGATGTTCGCCATCATGATGGCGTTTGGCTTCGCGGCGAGCGCCGAGGAAGGCGAATTTGATCCGGCAAAGGTCAGCGAAAGCCTCAAGGCAATATTCCAGTTCGGATCGGCCGCCACCAAGCAGGCCCTGAACGCCAATACCGTGACATTGATATCCGGCACCATCGGCGGCACCTACGTTCAGTTCGGCGCCGACCTTGCCTCCGTGCTCGATGACGGAAACAAGTTACGCGTGCTTCCGATCGTAGGCCGCGGCTCAGTGCAGAGCGTCGCCGATATCCTTTTTCTGCAGGGCGTTGACCTCGGCATCGTGCGGTCCGACACGCTCGATTATCTCGAGAGAAAAGGCTTCGCGAAGGACATCAAGAAGCAATTCACCTACGTGACCAAGCTCTACAACGAAGAGATGCACGTCATTGCTTCGAAATCGATCCATAACCTTAGGGAGCTCGATGGCAAGACCATCAGCGTCGATCTTCCAAATGGCGGCACCTTCGTCACGGCGCTGACCGTGTTCGAGCGATTGGGCATGAAACCCAAAGTCGTTTACATCGAGCAACGCATCGCGCTTGAAAAATTAAAGGCCGGTGAAATCGACGCCGTGATCGTTTGCGGCGGCAAGCCTTACAAGTCCGTGAGCACCTTCAAGGACGACAGATTCCATCTTGTGACGGTCAACTATGAGAAGCCGTTGCAAGGCGATTACCTGCCGGCGACGCTGACCGCCAAGGATTATCCGAACCTGATTTCGGACCAGGAACAGGTCGACACGATCGCGGTGCCGGCGGTGCTCGCGGCATACAATTGGGCGCCCAATACCGAGCGTTATCGGAAACTGGCGGTGTTCGTGGACAATTTCTTCACGAAATTCCCGAGCTTCCAGAAGCCCCCCTTCCATCCGAAATGGAAAGAGGTCTCGCTGTCGGC
This sequence comes from Bradyrhizobium sp., assembly GCF_035273305.1. Taxonomy (GTDB): domain Bacteria; phylum Pseudomonadota; class Alphaproteobacteria; order Rhizobiales; family Xanthobacteraceae; genus Bradyrhizobium. The sequence continues at coordinate 10,601 of NZ_DATEPI010000101.1, forward strand.
CCAGCTTCCGGATTGGCAGCGCTTTCCGGCCGCAAAGCACTGGCTGGACAACCACAAGATCGAGCCGGTGGCGCGGCTGCGCTTCGATGAATTCCTGAAGCAGAGTGCGTCGGCCAGCGGAAAGACGCCCACCGACAATGAAAAGGAAGCGCTCTTCAGGCAATTCCAGGCGTGGGAGGCCGAACAAAACGCCCGAGCGCAGGTCCGAGCCACGCAACGACAGCACTAGGTCAGTGTTGTGACGCGTTTTCTTCGCGCGAACGAAGGGCGTCCACCTGGTTTGCAAATGCTCTAGGTTTCAATCCGCGCGAACCAAGACTACGCCCCCTACCGGGAGCTATCGTCCTCACCCCTGGGGCGGGTTCAGATCGCCGTCGAAACCATCAGCTCCTTCGCTGCCCAGCCGCTTCAATGCGGCCCGGGCGGCGTCGCGGTGCTCCGACGTGATGTGAGTTGCGACCAGCCGGATCGCGGTCGCGAGCACGGCGGCGTCATCGGTGAAGCCAAAGATCGGCAGCATGTCCGGAATGAAATCGAATGGCAGGATGAAATAAGCGATGGCGCCGAGCAGCGCCATTTGCACCTGTCGCGGCGTCTGCCTGTCGAACGCGCAATAATAAGCGGCGAGCAAATCCTCCGCGAACGGAAGCTGCGACATCACGCGCTTGAACTTGATCCAGAAGCGCCGCCGCACACTTTCACGGTCCTTGGCCAGCCGTTCGGCCGGCTCGAAACCCACGCTATGTTCGGTTGCCATGGCCTCGGCTCTCCGATGGCAGCGCGGCGGCTAGCCGCAGCAGAGTAATTACAATGGGGATGTCGCGCCGGCGCTGCAAGTTGCGCGAATGTCCCTCAGGCCAGACCGAGTTGCCCGGCAATCTTGTCCATCGCTGTGGCCAGTTCAATGTCACGCGCAGTCACCCCGCCAGCGTCGTGCGTCGCCAGCACCACCTCAACCGTCTTGTACACATTCCTCCATTCCGGATGATGATCGCGCTTTTCCGCGACCAGCGCGGCGCGAGCCATAAATCCGAAGGCCTCGCTGAAGTCCTTGAAGATGAAGGTTCGCGCAATGGCCTCGCGGCCCACCACTTCCTTCCACCCGGACAAGCTCTTGAGCGCTGATTTTCGAGCTTCCGCCGACAGCCGTTCCGCCACGAGCGCCTCCTATCTCATCGCAAGTTTACCACGCGCCTTGCGAGTCCTCCGGAATCGCCATTTAGGGTCAACCCGGTCCGGAGCATCCCGCTAACCATGACGCAGATGTCACCCCGCGCTGGCGTGAAGTTTGCTACAATATCGGCTTAAAACCGCGTGGCGACATGAATCTGAGCCTGAAACGACTGTTTGCAAGATCGACTAGCGGCGGCGTTGAATTCGCCGGGCCGCCGGCGCAGCCGTCGCCGCGGTCGGGTCAACGCAGGACGATGTTCATCACGCTGGCCGGCATCCTTGCCGTGATCGGGTCGCTTGTCGGGATCTACTACTTCGCTATGCGGCCGGAGACCCTCCGGATCGCGGTGGGGCCTGCCAACAGCGATGATCTCAAGGTGGTTCAGGCCTTGACCCAAGCCTTTACCCAGGCGCGCGGCCATGTCCGTTTGCGCCTGGTACAAACCGACGGTGCCGCCGCGAGCGCCAAGGCCCTTGAGGAAGGTAATGTCGATCTCGCAATCGTTCGCGGCGACCTGGACATGCCTAAAAATGCCCAAGCCGTAGCGATACTCCGCAAGAATGTCGCCGTGCTGTGGGTGCCCCCTTCGGCAAAGGGCAAAGGCAAGAAATCCACCCCGAAGATCACCAAAATTGCGCAGCTTGCCGGGCATCGCGTCGGCGTCGTTGGCCGAACCCAGGCCAATGTCAATTTGCTCAAGGTTATCCTGCAGCAATACGGCGTCGACCTGGCGAAAGTCGACATCGTTCAGTTTCCGGCCACCGAGGCTGCGGAGTCGATCCGCAAGGAGACGGCGGACGCCTATTTGGCCGCCGGGCCGGTCAACAGCAAGATCACCGCGGACGCGATCAACGCGTCCACGCGCGAGGGCAAATCGCCGAAATTCTTGGCCATCGATTCGGCCGAGGCGATTGCGCAAAATCATCCGGCCTACGAGGCTTCCGAAATCCCCGCCGGCGCTTTCGGCGGCTCGCCCGACAAGCCTGATGACGAGGTGAAGACGATCAGCTTCTCGCACCACATTGTCGCGCGAAAAGGGCTGTCGGACTCCACCGTGGCGACTTTCACCCGGCAATTGTTTGCAATCCGCCAACAGCTCCTGGCGGAATTTCCGCTGGCGGCGAAGATCGAGACCCCCGACACCGACAAGGATGCCGCGCTTCCGGCTCATCCGGGAGCAGCGGCCTTTGTGGATGGTGAGGAGAAAACCTTCCTTGATCGCTACAGCGATTATATCTGGTGGGGGCTGATGGCGTTGTCAGCGCTGGGTTCGGCCGGCGCATGGTTCGCGGGGTATCTGAAGAAGGATGAGCGCAACAGCAACAACTCGCTGCGCGACCGGCTTGTCGAGATGGTTGGGAAGGCGAGGCGCAGCGATTCCACTGACGAACTCGATCAGATGCAATCCGAGGCGGATGATATCCTGCGCGATACCTTGCGCTGCTTCGATGCAGGGGCGATCGAGGAAGGTGCGCTAACGGCTTTCAGCATCGCGCTCGAGCAATTCCACAATGCCGTCGCAGACCGCAAGGCATTGCTGAACAGCATGCCACAAAATCTGCAACGCGCTGGCGCGCAATTCCGCGCTACCGGCAGTCTTTAAGATTGCGTCTTGATAGACGCTCACACGTCTCTCCGCGCAAAGCCGCTGAAAGACAATGCTTTGAATGGTTCAGCCGTGAGGCGCGGCGCTGGTTCCGGCTCGGCCTCTAAGCAGGTTTTCGAGCGCGTCGCTGGAGCAGGGCTTAGGCAGCCTTGGTCGGCTCGCGAACGCGCCAGGAAGCCCGCCATCGCTGTCGTATCCCGTAACGAAGCCGAACGGAATGTTGAGCGTCTCCAGCCGCTCGGCAACGGCGAAACTCTTTTCGCTCATCAGGCCGATGTTGAGCAGCGCGAAATCCGGGGCGTGGCCCTCGATCATCTCAAGCGCTCTGGCGACGCTCGATGCAGTCCGAACGCTTTTCACTCCGAAACTCAAAATGGTTTCCTCAAATCCGAGCGCAATCATCGGATCGTCCTCGACGATCAGCACGTCGGCTGGAATGGAGTCGGAAGCAGCGTCTGACATTCGATCAGGAAAGGCGGTGTCCATCGATTGACTCCCAACATGCAAATTGCCGCCCGGCAAAGTCGTGAAATAAAAAAGTGCCCGCAGGTTCCCGGAATGAAACCATCACAGACTTAGTTCGTTTGTCTGTGCATTTGTGCACGCAACGGTCTGGGCCGGGCAGCTACTGTCGGGATGGAACAGGGGGAATCAAATGATCTCGATCCGCGAAAACTCTGCGAGCGGCGGTGAGCGGCCGTACAATAATTTGTTGCGGCGGCTCAGTAGCGCGGATTACGCCTTGATCGCCGGCCACCTAGTGCAGGGTGAGGCGTCTCCCAACGAACTGCTTTACAATCCGGGCGACGATGTCGAAATCGTTCACTTTCCCTGCGGACCGAGCCTCGCATCCTATCTCGTCACCAACGAGGACGGCCGTGATGTCGAAACCATTCTGGTCGGCCGCGAAGGCGCGGTCGGCGGAATCGTCAGCCAAGGCTACTTGCCGGCGTATACCCGAATTATCGTGAAGTTCGGTGGGCCGTTTGCGCGCCTTCATGTCGGCAGACTCCATACCGCGAAAGCAAAATCAGCGACCCTCAGCAACGTGTTTGCGCGCTACGCCGACTGCATGCTGGCCCAGATCTTTCAATCGACGGCATGCAATGCCATCCACTCGATCGAACAGCGCACGGCGAAATGGATCATCGCGGCGATGGAGCGCACCAACGGCGAAGACGTGGTGCCCTTGACGCACGAGCAGCTTGCGACGCTTCTGGGGGTTGGGCGCAGCTATACGAGCAGGGTTATGCAGACGTTCAAGGCCGAGGGCGTTCTGGAGACACGCCGCGGCTCGATCCTGGTGCGCAATCGCGAGGCATTGCAGAGGCGCGCCTGCCTTTGCCACGAGGCGGTCAAAAATCACTTCGAGGAAGTACTGCGCGGGGTTTATCCCACTGAGGAGGCCCAAAGTGCATGAGTAGGCGCGTTTATGCTCGAAAATCAGCTAACCAAGCCGCAAACAACACGTTGTTTTCCGGCGATTCCTGACTATATTGCGCCGCAACGAGTATGGTGTGCCCGGTCCTGTTGGCCGGGCTTCCTTTTTGGGCCGGTACGGGCCCGCTAGTGCCACTTTGTTTCCAAAGTTCGCGTATGTGAGCCCGCCACGGTTCGCGGATTCGGAAACAGGAAGCACCGGTATTCCAGGTTTTTGAGCGTGATCCGGAAAAGTTGGTCCCCGGTTTTCCCGTGAGATCGCGCTCTTTCGATTGTCCGAACCAGAAGCAGAGCTATGAACCTTCGTAATGTCGCCATCATCGCCCACGTCGACCACGGCAAGACCACCCTGGTCGATCGCCTGCTGCAGCAATCCGGCACGTACCGGGAAAATCAGCGAGTGGTCGAGCGCGCGATGGATTCCAACGATCTCGAGCGCGAGCGCGGCATTACCATTCTCGCCAAGGCGGCGTCGGTGCAGTGGAAAGATAGCCGCATCAACATCGTCGATACGCCGGGCCACGCCGACTTCGGCGGTGAGGTCGAGCGCATCCTCAATATGGTGGACGGCGCGCTGGTGCTGGTGGATGCAGCCGAAGGTCCCTTGCCGCAGACGAAGTTTGTGGTTTCCAAAGCCCTGAAAGTTGGGCTCAAGCCGATCGTCGTCATCAACAAGGTGGACCGCCCGGACGCGCGACCGACCGAGGTCATCAACGAGGTGTTCGATCTTTTCGCAGCGCTCGATGCTTCGGAGGAGCAGCTCGACTTTCCGATTTTGTACGGATCGGCCAAGCAAGGGTGGATGGCGGAAGCGCCGGAGGGTCCAAAGGACGCCGGCATGCAGCCGCTGTTTGATCTGATCCTTCGCCACGTCGCGCCGCCGAATGTGGAGGAAGGTCCGTTCCGGATGATCGGCACCATTCTGGAAGCAAATCCATATCTCGGCCGCATCATTACCGGCCGCATCACCTCGGGCACGATCAAGCCGAACCAGCAGATCAAGGCGCTGAGCGCCGACGGCAAACTGATCGAGCAGGGCCGGATCACCAAAATTCTGGCGTTCCGCGGCATCGAACGCGCTCCGCTGGAGGAAGCCGAAGCTGGCGACATCGTCGCCATCGCCGGCCTGACCAAGGGTACTGTCGCGGACACGTTCTGCGATCCGTCCGTGGATACGCCGCTAAAAGCGCAACCGATTGATCCGCCGACCGTGTCGATGTCGTTCATCGTCAACAACTCTCCTTTGGCCGGCACCGAGGGCGACAAGGTCACCAGCCGCATGATCCGCGACCGCCTGCTGCGCGAAGCGGAGGGCAACGTCGCATTGCGCGTCACCGAAGCTTCCGACCGGGATTCCATGGAGGTCTCGGGGCGGGGCGAATTGCAGTTGGCGATTTTGATCGAGACGATGCGGCGCGAGGGATTCGAGCTGTCGGTGTCGCGCCCCCGTGTGGTGCTGAAGAAAGATGAGGTCACCGGTGAGTGGCAGGAGCCGATCGAAGAGGTCGTGATCGATGTCGACGAAGAGCATTCAGGCGTAGTCGTGCAAAAGATGAGCGAGCGCAAAGCCGAGATGATCGAGATGCGCCCCTCGGGTGGTCATCGGCTGCGTCTGGTGTTCTACGCGCCCACGCGTGGTCTGATCGGCTACCAAGGCGAATTGCTCACCGATACCCGCGGCACCGCGATTATGAACCGGCTATTCCACGGCTATGCCTCGTACAAAGGCGATATCCAGGGGCGCCGCAACGGCGTCTTGATCTCCAACGATCAGGGTGAGGCGGTGGCCTACGCCATGTTCAAGCTTGAAGATCGCGGTCCGATGATGATCGAGCCCGGCTGGAAGGTGTACAAAGGCATGATCGTCGGTGAGCATACCCGCGACAACGATCTCGAGATCAACGTATTGAAAGGCAAGCAGCTCACCAACATTCGCACGACATCAAAGGATGAAGCGGTGCGCCTGACCCCGCCGATCAGGATGACGCTGGAAAAAGCGCTGGCCTATATCGAGGACGACGAGCTGGTCGAGGTCACCCCGAAATCGATCCGGTTGCGCAAGAAGTTCCTCGACGCCAACGACCGTAAGCGCGCCGAAAAGGCCCGGGAAGCGGTGGCCTGACCTCAACGAACTCGCCCGAAATCCCGTGACGCGCCACAAATGCCGTCATCGCGCAATCGCGGTGCCGAAAATAAATGAAGTGCAACGAAATACCGATCGTTCAATTTAACGGATTACGGGGCTGGTACAAACCTGGCTTCGGGCCCAACACACCAACCTGCTAGAGCCAAAGCGTGTCCCTCCCCTCCCAAGTCGACGTCGCCATTATCGGCGCTGGTGCCGCGGGCCTGGGGGCCGCGCGAGCTTTCGATAATTCCGGCATTTCGATCGTCGTGCTGGAAGCGCGCGACCGCGTCGGCGGACGGGGCCACACGATCATGGCGGCACCCGGCATCCACTTCGACGTCGGCTGTGGGTGGCTCCATTCGGCGGATCAAAATTCATTCGTCGAGATTGCCAGGCAACTGAATTTCGAGATCGACAGCACCCGCCCGCCCTGGCGAGAGCAGAGTTTTGATTCGATATTTCCACCGAAAGAACGCGCTGATTTCAACAGCGCATTGGATGCCTTTTATGACCGGCTCGACGAAGCTGCGAGCACCGGCCGCGATTGCGCCGCCAGCGCTTATCTGGAGCCCGGCAATCGCTGGAACCCGATGATCGATGCGCTATCGACCTACATCAATGGCTGCGAACTGGATCAGGTTTCGATCATCGACACGGCTGCCTATGAGGATACCGAAATCAATTGGCGGGTGCGAGAAGGTTATGGCGCGCTGATCGCAGCCTATGGGGCGCCCTGCCCGCTGGCGCTGAACGCGGAAGTCAGACTGATCGATCATTCCGGCAAGCGGGTGCGGATCGAGACTTCGCGCGGCACGCTGTCTGCGGCCAGGGTGATCATCACGGCGCCTACCAATCTGCTCGCCGATGAGGCTGTTCGCTTTCACCCCGCACTTCCTGCCAAGGTTGACGCCGCGCGGGGACTGCCGCTCGGACTTGCCGACAAGGTAATGCTATCGCTGGAGCAGCCGGAGATGCTGCCGAAGGACGGCAACTTACGCGCCGCTCCGATGCGCACGGCGATGGGCAGCTTTCATCTGCGCCCGTTCGGAGAAGCCTGCATCGAGGGGTTTTTCGGCGGGCGCTTCGCGCGGCAACTGGAAGACGCCGGCGATGGCGCGCTGGCCGCGCAGGCGATCGACGAAATCGTGGGCCTGCTCGGCTCGGACTTCCGGCGGCGGTTGAAACCACTTGCGGAATCCCGTTGGGCGCACGACCCGTTCGCCCGGGGATCCTATTCGCATGCCTTGCCAGGCCACGCCGGCGATCGCGCGGCGCTTGCAGCACCGGTCGATGGACGCCTGTTCTTTGCCGGTGAAGCCACCTCGCCCGAATTCTTTTCGACCGCACATGGCGCGCGGGACAGCGGCGAACGCGCGGCGCGAGAGGTTTTGGCTTCCCTTGCCATGGCGTGAGCAGGCACGACTGATCGGCTGCACGGCTCGTCGGCCTTGCGCACCACAACACTTGCTCGATCGCCTTGCGCGCGACACGGCCAACCCTGCGCAACCACAACGAAAATCACTTTTCGGAGATTTGAAGAATTTTCCTGACGCGAGCGGGTGGGGCCCTGCACGGCAGACCGGTCTTTTGCGAATCAGTCCGGCGCATTTTTTCCGCACCGCGCGTTTCGGCCTAGTTTTCCCCAGCACGCATTCCGGCCGAGCCGGTTCGAGCTGCAAACGGCCGCCAAGTCGCGCCCGGCAACCGCTCAAACGGACGTCTCCAGCCAGTCCTGTCCTTTTTCGACACAGTCGGGCGGCAAAACTGATGCAGAAAATCCACAGGTTAACCCATAATTAACGATAGACCTTGAAGCGGACGCTGCGACTTGCTTTGATCACATCATGAGCACAACGCTAATCGAGGTTCGGCCGGCCAAAGCTGCGGATGCGGCAGCGGTTGCGTCTACTCATGATGAGGCCTGGCGTTCGGCCTATCAGGGTATCATTCCAGGCGCCGAGCTGGAGAAACTCATCAACCGCCGCGGTCCGCAGTGGTGGGACAGCGCGATCCGCAAAGGCAGCCGCGTCAGCGTGCTGGTGTTCGGCGACAAGGTCGCGGGCTATGCCAATTACGGGCGCAATCGCGCTCGCAGCCTGCATTTCGAAGGCGAAATCTACGAGCTTTATTTACGGCCGGAATTTCAGGGCCTCGGCTTCGGCCGTCGGCTGTTTACCTCGGCCCGGCGCGACCTGTTGCACAGCGGGCTGAAAAGCATGGTGATCTGGGCGCTTTCGGATAACGACCCCGCCACCGAGTTTTATCGTGCCCTCGGCGGCCGCATGGTTGCCCGCTCCTCGGAAAAGTTCGGGCCGAAGTCGCTGGACAAGATCGCCTTCGCCTGGACCAATTGAGCCCTCGGGCTATCGAAGCGCCTCGAGCCTGGCTGGCCCAGCAATAGCGCTCGCTATTTCGTGACATGAATGCCAGCGCTGGCGGAGCAATCCATGCGTATTGACGCCATCTCGATTGGAATCGACCCGCCGCGCGAAGTGAACGTCAGCATTGAAGTGCCGGTCGGCGGCGAGCCGATCAAATACGAGATGGACAAGGACGCCGGCACGCTGGTCGTCGACCGTTTTCTGTACACGGCAATGCGCTACCCCGGCAATTACGGCTTCATCCCGCATACGCTCTCCAATGATGGCGACCCGTGCGACGTACTGGTCGCCAATACCCGTGCAATTGTCCCGGGCGCGGTGATGAGTGTGCGCCCGGTGGGCGTGCTGCTGATGGAAGATGAAGCCGGGGGCGACGAGAAGATTATTGCGGTGCCGTCATCGATGCTGACGCAGCGTTACGACAAGGTGCGGACGTACAGCGATTTGCCCGAGATCACGCTGCAGCAGATCCAGCACTTTTTCGAGCACTACAAGGACCTCGAGCCGGGAAAATGGGTGAAGGTATTGCGATGGGCAAGCGCCGAAGATGCGCACAGGCTGATTGCAGAGGGCATCGCGAGCGCGAAGGGCACGTAGCGGCACCGATCTCTGCGCTGACTCACACCGCCGGGTTGGGCATTCCACCAATG
>NZ_DATEPI010000102.1:0-16217 GCF_035273305.1 Bradyrhizobium sp.
GCGGGTCGCGGCGGAGGAGGCGGGGGCGGTGCGGCGGCGGGCGGCGCGGGACGAGATGGCGGCGCGGCGCGGGGCGGTTGTTTGGGTCTTCCGTCCGGACCTACTTCTTCCCTGGCCTGAGCTACGACAAGCGGCGCGTTCTGCGCATGCGCTACAGGAGCGATCAACTGCATTGCCGTGAGAGCGGTCGTGGCAAGCAGCAGCAGACGGACGTTTGTCATGATGGGCCGAATCTCCGAACAGTTTCCGACAAGGACGGTGGCGATCAACGAATAGACGTTAGGCCGGATTGTGGCGGCCCTCAAAGGCGCATTCGTGTTTATTTTCTGACGCCGATGCTTCCATTGCGCGATTGTTCATTTCGCATTCAGGCGATCATGCGAATCGCGGCGTCGCTTTGCCCTGCGACGCATTCGCGGTGTCCGGAGAGAGGTCAGGCTCAGCACTCAGTTAGGCGCCGCTTCTGTCGGTCGCCGGCGTTGGCGAGCGCTGCGGTCCTCGAAGCGGCTGCTCATCGGGCATCTTGCCGGGCAACTCTTCCGGCTGTGGCGGCGCGCCCGGCTCCCGCACGGGTGGCGGCACGTCCGGCCTCGGATTACCCGGCGGACTCTCCTGCGGCGGCTCCGACGGCCGGCCCGGCTTGATCGGCGGATCCTCTTGCGGATCGATCGGCACTACATCGCCACTTTGCGATTATCGCCCAGATCAGGACGAGTGCCCGTTGCAGCTGCCGTGGCCATCTTCACGTAGGTGATCACAGTTCCTGGTGAATCCCAGAACTCGGCATCGTCGGGCGTGATCGTCAGAACGCGGATGTTGGGATCTTCGGCGGAATCCCACCAGGCTTTTGCCGGAGTCGAGAACAGCTGCTTGATTTTGGCCCGATCATTGGAGATGCGTGCGGTTCCCGTCACCGAAACGTATTTCTGGTCGGAAGGGTTCGCGAACGACAGGTTGACCTGGGGATCGCGGGCGATCTCCTCGTCCTTGTGTCTCCGGGCGTCGCTAAGAAAATGAATCGCGTTCTCGTCCCGCGCGAGGTAGGCCGCCATCGGCCGCGCGCGAAGCTTGTTGCCATCACGCGTCACCAGCATCGCAAACCCGATTTTCTTCATGAGATTCCAGACGCGATCGATATCGTCTGCGGTGTTGTCATTCGGCATGGGTGTCGCTCCATTTGACGTTGGGCGATAACCCTTCCAAAGGGACGATGTTCCCGTATCTGCTTATGTCGAACGGCGCAGCAACAGCGTATTGCTGCGAGTCCTGGCGATCGCGGCGTAGCCGCGCGCGCCCATGTTGGCAATACAGTCTTCTTGCCATTCATTCCGCGACAAGTGCTCGATCACAACAGCGCGCGGCCAGAGACTCTCCGGCGCCTGTCCGAAGAACGGGATCATCACCCTGTCTTCGAAACCCTCGATGTCGATCTTCAGCGCGTGCACATGCTTTAGCCCCGCATCGTCAAGGATGCGGTGCAGTCGAAGTGACGGTACAGGGATTGCGTGGGCAGCATTTTGCCCCCTCACAATATGACTGGCGCCGAGATTGCTGCCGTCGCTCTGTATCATCAGCTCGCCGTCAGAATCTCCGGCTGCCGCTGCCACTAGTCTGACCTGCGACAGGATCGAAGCGGCACAGTTGAACGCAAGCCGCGCGTGGATAACGGGATGCGGTTCGATTGCGATCACTTTCCCGCTTGCACCGACATGGCGCGCCAGCGCCAGGGCGTAAGTGCCGACATTCGCGCCGACGTCGACGAACACGCCGCTTTGCGGCGTATGCGCGCGCAGAAACTCCAGTTCTTCGAGATTGTAGTCGGGATTGAGAAGCGCGCCGCGTTCGGTGGCGCTCGTTTGATGGTAAAACCGAAAGGACGCGCCCTGATACTGCGCATCTATCGGGCCAGGCCGCAGCAGGTTGAGGAGGCGCGACAGCATCGGGCGAAACGCCCCGCGCTTGAGTCTTGAGTGTTGCGCGAGCGAAATGATCGCAGCTTGCGCGCGCGTGGGCGCGAATGCCTCGAACGGAGGAGCGGTCGGATCGTTGGCCAATGCAGTACGGGGCGGCGGTGTCGATATGGTCAAAACGATGCTCGCCGACGGATGTGATGCATTAGCAGCTAAAGACTACCAGCGCCGAAGCAGACTATTTAGCACGCACGTCGCAGTGGCCGCGAGCGAGACAGCGCGGTCTTAACGCTGAGCGTCAGATTTGGCGCTCGACCAGTTTCAATTTGAGCTCAGCGATCGCTTCGGCCGGATTGAGGCTCTTCGGGCAGGCCTTGGCGCAATTCAGGATGGTGTGGCAGCGGTAGAGCCGGAATGGATCTTCGAGATTATCGAGCCGCTCGCCGGTCGCTTCGTCGCGGCTGTCTTTGATCCAGCGCGTCGCCTGCAGCAGCGCGGCCGGGCCGAGATAACGTTCGCTGTTCCACCAATAGCTTGGGCAAGATGTCGAGCAGCAGGCGCAAAGGATGCATTCGTAAAGGCCATCGAGCTTCTCGCGGTCTTCATGGCTTTGACGCCATTCTTTCTGCGGAGTCGGCGAGGTGGTCTTCAGCCATGGCTCGATCGAGGCATATTGCGCGTAGAAATTTGTCAGGTCAGGTACGAGGTCTTTGACAACAGGCTGGTGCGGCAGCGGGTTGACCTTGACCGGAGCGTCGTTTTCGTCATGCATCGACTTGGTGCAGGCAAGCGTGTTCTGGCCGTCAATATTCATGGCGCATGAACCGCAGACGCCTTCGCGGCAGGAGCGGCGGAAGGTCAGGGTTGGGTCGACGTTGTTCTTGATCCAGATCAGCGCGTCCAGAACCATCGGACCGCAATCGTGAGTATCGACATAATAGGTGTCGATGCTGGGATTCTTGCCGTCGTCAGGATTCCAGCGGTAGATTTTTAGCTCGCGCGTCTCGGTCGCGCCCGCCGGCTTTGGCCAAATCTTGCCACCGGTGATCCGTGAATTTTTCGGCAGTGCAAATTCGACCATACTCTCAAGCCTTCGTCATCAGTACACCCGCGCTTTCGGCGGAATATACTGCACGTCATTCGTCATCGTGTAGTCATGGACCGGACGGTAATCGATCGTGGTGTTGCCGGACTGGTCGATCCACGCCAGCGTGTGCTTCATCCAGTTCTTGTCGTCGCGGTCGGGAAAATCCTCGCGCGCGTGCGCGCCGCGGCTCTCGGTGCGGTTGGCCGCCGAGTCCATGGTCACCACGGCTTGCACGATCAGATTATCGAACTCAAGCGTCTCGACCAGATCGGAATTCCAGATCAGGGAGCGATCCGTTACCGCGACGTTGCCGACCCCGCTGTGCACCTTGTGAATCAGATTGTGTCCTTCATGGAGCACTTCGCCGGTCCGGAACACCGCGCAATTGTTTTGCATCACATGCTGCATGCTATCGCGCAGCTTTGCGGTGGGCGTGTCGCCGGCGGCATAGCGATAATGATCGAGCCGGCCGAGCGCCTGGTCAGCCGAATTCGCCGGCAGGTCCGGTTGTTTGCCGTTCGGCGTTAGTTTCTCGGCGCAGCGCAACGCCGCGGCGCGGCCAAACACCACCAGGTCGATCAGCGAATTGGAGCCGAGCCGATTGGCGCCGTGGACCGAAACGCAGGCGGCTTCACCGACAGCCATCAATCCCGGCACCACGAAATTGTCATCGCCGTTTTTCTTGGTCAGCGCCTCGCCGTGGAAGTTGGTCGGAATCCCGCCCATATTGTAGTGCGCGGTCGGTACGATCGGAATCGGCTCTCGCGTGACATCGACGTTGGCGAAGATCCGCACCGACTCCGAAATGCCGGGAAGCCGTTCATGCAGCACCTGCGGATCGAGATGATCCAGGTGCAGGAAGATATGGTCCTTCTTCTTGCCGACGCCGCGGCCCTCGCGGATTTCGATGGTCATCGCCCTCGAGACGACGTCACGCGAGGCGAGGTCCTTGGCGGAGGGCGCGTAGCGCTCCATGAAGCGCTCGCCTTCCGAATTGACCAGATAGCCGCCCTCGCCGCGCGCGCCTTCGGTGACCAGACAGCCGGCGCCGTAGATGCCGGTCGGATGGAACTGCACAAACTCCATGTCCTGCAGCGGCAGCCCGGCCCGCAGCGCCATTGCGCTGCCATCGCCAGTCTGGGTGTGGGCGCCGGTGCAGGAATGATAGATGCGCCCGCAGCCACCGGTGGCAAGAATCGTGGTTTGGGCGCGGAAGCGATGGAGCGTGCCATCCTCGAGACTGAGCGCGATCACGCCACGGCAGCTGCCTTCGTCGTCCATGATGAGGTCGATCGCGAAGAATTCGATGTAGAACTCGGCGGAGTGACGCAGCGCCTGACCATACATGGTGTGCAGCATGGCATGGCCGGTGCGATCGGCGGCGGCGCAGGTGCGTTGAGCCTGGCCTTTACCGTAATCAACGGTCATGCCGCCAAACGGCCGCTGATAGATGCGTCCGTCATCGGTGCGCGAGAACGGCACACCCCAGTGCTCAAGCTCGTAAACCGCTTCCGGTGCCTGGCGCACCATGTATTCGATCGAATCCTGATCGCCGAGCCAGTCCGAGCCCTTTACGGTGTCGTACATATGCCAGCGCCAGTTGTCTTCGTGCATGTTCCCAAGCGCGGCCGAGATGCCTCCTTGCGCGGCTACCGTGTGCGACCGCGTCGGGAATACCTTCGTGATACAAGCGGTGCGCAAGCCCGCTTCGCTGCAGCCGACCACGGCGCGCAGCCCGGCACCCCCGGCGCCGACCACGACCACATCGTAGGTGTGGTCTTCGATCGGGTAGGCATGTCCATTGGTGGCAAATGCTGGAGTGCCGTTTGCACCGTTCGCCTTGCCGTTTCCGCCTCCGGCCATGGACTACACTCCAGATGACAATTTGAGGATGGCGTAGATCGAAGCCAACGCCACCGCAAACGAGAAGAAATTGTTGGCCATGATGGCAGCGAGTTTGATCTTTTCGTTATGCACGTAGTCCTCGATCACCACCTGCATGCCGATTTTCATGTGCCAGGCGGTGGCGATAATGAACAGCAGCAGGATGATCGCGACCAGCGGCGCGCCGAGAACTTGCGCGGCCCCCGCTTGGTTGCGCCCGAGCAGCATCATCACCACGATGACGACGGGCAAGATCAGAAGCACCGACGCCACGGCGGTCAGGCGCTGAATCCAGAAATCGAAGGTGCCGGAATGCGAGGCGCCCAGGCTGCGGACCCGGCCAAGCGGCGTGCGCATCGATTTCGGGCTGGCAGAATCGGGTGTGGTCATCGGCCGCCTCCAATCGCGTAGGCCGCGATCCACAAAAGCACGGTCAGCGAGATGCCCCCGATCAGCGCAGCCCAGGTAAGCGCTTCACGCTCATTCGGCTTGAAGCCGTAGCCGAGATCCCAGAAGAAATGGCGGATGCCGCTGAGCATGTGATGTAGCAGCGCCCACGTATAGCCGAACACGATCAGCCGGCCGATGAAGCTCGTCGTAAATGCCTGGACATGGGCATAAGCCGTAGGCCCCGAAGCAGCCGCGATCAGCCACCACACCAGCAGCAGGGTACCGAAATACAGCGCAATCCCGGTGATGCGATGAATAATGGACATCGCCATCGTCAGGGTGAAGCGATAGGTCTGCAGATGCGGGGAAAGCGGTCGTTCGATCCTGGCGGTCATTGATGACTTTGACGTTTGCGGGGCCACGCAGGAATCCCATGGGGAGCGCGTTACACCGAATCTATTTACGAACTCGAAACCCTCCGCGCAACGGCGAAATCCGTCGTTTGCGAACGATTGTTCATACCTTCACTTGGTCATATGTTGCCGGACGTCCCGACAAGCTCCCGCGATAGCTGATGGCTGATATACCTGAAGCACGATTCACGCGTCAGCGCCCATGCTTGGCGCAAGCAGGGAGCAGGCGATGACGACGGCGGGACTGGAATTCTCGGAGCTTTTCGAATTGGCGCTTCTGCTCGTGGCGGTCGGCGCTCTGTCCGGATTTCTGGCCGGCGTGTTCGGGATCGGCGGCGGGGCAATCCTGGTCCCCGTGTTCTACGAATGCTTCCGCCTCGCGGGCGTGCCGTTGGAAGTGCGCATGCCGCTATGCATCGGCACCTCGCTTGCTATCATCATTCCAACCTCGATCCGATCCTGGCGCGCCCACTACCTCAGGGGTGCCGTCGACACCGAAATTCTCAAGTCATGGTGGCTGCCGGTTCTAACCGGCGTCATCGGGGGCAGCATCACCGCACGATACGCGCCCGAGCGACTCTTCAAGATTGTATTCGTGACCGTCGCATGGTCGGCCGCGGCGCGACTGTTGCTGGCGCGCGCCAGTTGGAAGTTCGGCAATGACCTTCCGCGCGGACCACTGATGAAGCTCTATGGTTTTGGGGTCGGAATTCTTTCCACCCTGATGGGCATTGGCGGGGGGCTGTTTTCGAATTTGCTGATGACTTTCTATGGCCGTCCGATCCACCAGGCGGTCGCAACATCCTCGGCGCTGGCAGTCCTGATCTCGATTCCCGGCGCGATCGGCTACGTTTATGCCGGCTGGCCTGCCGCCGCTTACTATCCTGCAGTCACCGCGTTGCAGATGCCGTTCGCACTCGGCTATGTCTCGCTGATCGGCGCGGTGCTCGTCATGCCGACCAGCCTGCTAACCGCGCCACTGGGCGTGAGGGCAGCGCACGCGATGTCGAAGCGCAGTCTGGAGCTGGCATTCGGCACCTATCTCTTCATCGTCGGGGGCCGATTTGTCGTGAGCCTGCTGTAAGGCGGCTATTTCGAATAGAGCTTCGAGTAGGTGTCGCGCAGAACGTTCTTTTGTACCTTGCCCATGGCATTGCGCGGTAATTCTTCGACCACCATTACTCGTTTCGGCATTTTGAATTTAGCTAGCCGTCCCTCGAGCGCCTTCAAGACCGAGCTCTCGTCGACCTTGGCGCCCTTTTCAGAGACTACGACCGCGGTGACGCCCTCACCGAAATCCGCATGCGGCACCCCAATGACAGCCGATTCGATCACGCCCGGCATGGCATCGATCTCGCTCTCGATTTCCTTGGGATAGACGTTGAAGCCGCCGGAGATCACCAGATCCTTGCCGCGCCCGAGAATGTGTACGTAACCCCTGCTGTCGATCTTGCCGATGTCGCCGGTAATAAAGAAGCCATCGTCGCGAAATTCGGATTTGGTCTTTTCCGGCATCCGCCAATAGCCCTTGAAGACATTCGGCCCCTTGACCTCAATCATGCCGACGCTCTCGCGCCCGAGTTCCTTGCCGGTTTCCGGATCCGTAACGCGGACGGACACGCCCGGCAGCGGATGCCCGACGGCACCGGGAACGCGATCGCCGTCGTAAGGATTCGACGTGTTCATGTTAGTTTCGGTCATGCCGTAACGTTCGAGCACCGCATGCCCGGTGCGCGCAAACCATTCGCGATGGGTGTCGGCGAGCAGCGGAGCCGAGCCCGAAATGAACAGCCGCATGTGGCTGGTCGCTTCTTTTGTGAGCGCCGGGCTTTGCAAAAGGCGCGTGTAGAATGTCGGCACGCCCATCAACACGGTCGCGCGCGCCATCAACTTGATGATCAATTCGGGATCGAATTTCGGCAGGAAGATCATCGACGCGCGGGCAAACAGCGTGACGTTGCTGGCCACGAACAGCCCGTGGGTATGATAGATCGGCAAAGCGTGGATCAGCACGTCGTTGGAGCTGAAGCGCCAATAGCCGACCAGCGAGAGCGAATTCGACGCGAGATTTTCGTGCGTCAGCATCGCGCCCTTGGAGCGGCCCGTGGTGCCCGAAGTGTAGAGGATCGCCGCTAGATCGTCATTGGCGCGGGCGACCGTTTCAAATTGCGCGCTGGCTTTGGCTGCGGCGGCGGTCAGGGAACCCCTGCCATCGGCGCCTAGCGTTTCAACCTTGGCGCCGGCCTTGCCGGCGATCGCGCCGATACCTTCCGCTTTGGATGGATCGCACACCACCAGCGACGGCTCGGCATCGGTGATGAAATATTCGAGCTCGTTCAGCGTGTACGCGGTGTTGAGCGGAAGATATACCGCGCCGGCCCGCACCACGGCGAGATACAGCACCAGTCCATCAACCGACTTTTCGGTTTGCGCGGCGACGCGGTCGCCGATGTGGACGCCGCGTTCCACCAGGACATTGGCCATCTGCCCGGTGCGCGCGATCAGCTCGCCATAACTGATGCGTTGACCGTCTACTGTTTCGATCGCAAGCCGCGCTGGATCCTCGATGCCGTCGAAAAGGCGGGAAAACAGATTGGCGTTCGTCATGGTTTTCTGGGTCGCGTTCATGCATCATTACGGAAGGGCACACGCGGTTTCAGTTGGCCGCGGCGATCCGGAAATTCAATAGCAAAGAGGCCCTTCACAAGGCAACGGAGAGAGTTTGCATGTCAAATAGTGGGAAACGCGTAGCCTGGGTCACCGGCGGTGGCAGCGGTATCGGCGAGGCCGGAGCGGAAGCGCTGGCGTCGGATGGCTGGACGGTGGTGGTTTCGGGGCGTCGGAAGGATGCGCTGGAGACCGTGGTCGACAAGATCAGCAAGGTCGGCGGCAAGGCCGAGGCGATCCCCTTGGACGTGAGCAAGGCCGCCGACGTCAACCAGGCTGCCGAGCAAATTCTCGCTCGTCATGGCCGGATCGATTTGCTCGTCAACAGCGCCGGAATCAATGTTCCGAAACGGAGCTGGGCGGATATGGAGCTGGAGGGCTGGGACAAGCTGGTCGATATCAATCTGAACGGCGTGCTGTACTGCATGCGCGCGGTACTGCCGGCGATGCGCAGGCAGAAGGACGGGTGCATCATCAACGTCGCGTCCTGGGCGGGTCGCCATGTCTCGAAGATGCCGGGGCCGGCTTACACAACGACCAAACATGCGGTGCTGGCGCTGACCCATTCGTTCAATATGGACGAATGCGTCAACGGCTTGCGCGCTTGCTGCCTGTCTCCCGGCGAGGTCGCAACTCCGATCCTGAAGCTGAGGCCGGTGGTGCCCTCGCAGGAAGAGCAAGCGCGGATGCTGCAGTCCGAAGATCTCGGCCGCACCATCGCCTTTGTCGCGAGCATGCCGCCCCGAGTTTGTGTCAATGAGATCCTGATCAGCCCAACCTGGAATCGTGGATTTGTGCAGACACCAAACAACAGAGATTAGTTGTACAACAGCGATTAGTTGTTCGACGTGACACGGATGTTGCTGTCAAAAGTTTCAGATCGGCGAAAATATATTCCCTGAAACCGGCCAAGAACGCTCCCGTAGCTCGGGTAACGTCAACGCGGTCAGACCATTCGGTCGGCAGCGTCGTCGTTGCCCTTTGCCGGCGGATTTCCGCCGGTCACCTCATCCATCGGGAGACCATCCATGTCGAAGCATATTGCAATTATTTCCGCCGCTTTGGGAGCGCTGGCCTTGACCGCAGCGACCATCGCGTCCGTGAGCGCGCAAGGCAAAATGAAAAGCGAAATGTCGGGCGAGAAGACCGTTATGGTCGGCGGTGCCGCTATGTTTCCGTCCCGGAACATCATTCAGAACGCCGTCAATTCCAAGGATCACACCACTCTGGTCGCGGCTGTGAAAGCCGCCGGTCTGGTCAGTACGTTGGAGGGAAAAGGCCCGTTCACCGTGTTCGCGCCAACCAACTCCGCTTTCGGCAAACTTCCGGCCGGCACCGTCGACAATCTCGTCAAGCCAGAGAACAAACCGACCCTGACCAGGATTCTCACCTATCACGTGGTGCCGGGCAGGCTTGAAGCTTCCAGCCTGAGCGACGGCAAGAAGCTCAGGACGGTCGAGGGCGAGCAACTCACGATCAAGAGGTCGGGCGACAAGGTGATGATCATCGACGCCAAGGGAGATTCCGCGACCGTCACGATCCCGAATGTCAATCAGTCGAACGGCGTTATCCATGTGGTGGATACGGTTTTGATGCCCTCCTGATCCGCCGCCTCCGATTGGCCCCACCGGATGAAACGACAGCGAGCCGGGGCTGCCCGGCTCGCTCTTTTGTGACCACGATAGTTCGGAGGCATCGATCTGATAGCCACTATCGCCGTAACGAATTGACGATGGGGGCGTATAATCGGATATCGATCCTCGACACAGGAACCGACCAGGGAACCAATATGTCCAGCCTTGCAGCGAGCGACGAACGCGCGGTACCGGCCAACACCAAGGTCATCCAGCCGGCGTGGGTCCGCATCGCGCACTGGATCAACGCGGTGGCGATGATCGTGATGATCATGTCAGGGTGGCAGATCTACAATGCCTCGCCGCTCTTCGCTTTCAAATTTGCCAAGAGCATTACCCTGGGCGGTTGGCTTGCGGGCGCCTTGCTTTGGCATTTCGCGGCGATGTGGCTGCTGATGGTCAATGGCCTCGTTTATCTCGCGTTGGGCTTCGCGACGGGTCGGTTCCGCCGCAAGCTGCTGCCGCTGTCCGCTGCCGGCGTGATCTCGGACACGAGGGCAGCACTGACGGGCAAGCTGTCGCATGACGACCTCACCAGATACAATTACGTCCAGAAGCTGCTCTATGCCGGCATTATCGTTGTCGGCATCCTCATCGTGCTCTCGGGGCTTTCGATGTGGAAACCGGTACAGCTGCACTGGCTGGTAGCGCTATTCGGCGGATACGACATCGCGCGCTACGTCCATTTCATCTGCATGTCCGCAATCGTTGCGTTTCTTATCGTGCACATCGTGCTGGCGGTGCTGGTTCCGAAAAGCCTGCGCGCGATGATTATCGGCCGCTGAAATTTGCAGGAGGATACATCATGGGCCGACTTCGCTCGCTTCTGATTCCCGGCGTTGACAAGCGGCTGCTGGTCAGGGACGCCGTAAAGACGATGCCGGATCTGGCCCGCCGGCGTTTTATCGCGGGCGGCGCGAGCCTGGGCGCCTTGACGCTCCTCACAGGCTGCGACGTGTCCGACAGCTTTTCGGCCGAAGAGATGCTCAAGCAGGTCTCGAAGTTCAACGATGGTGTGCAAGCCTTCATTTTTAATCCCAATGCGCTTGCTCCGACGTTTCCCGAAAGCGCAATCACGAAGCCATTCCCGTTCAACGCCTATTACGATCTGGAGGACGCGCCGACGATCGACGGCAAGCACTGGAAATTCGAGGTGCGCGGGCTGGTCGACAACAAGAAATCGTGGTCGCTGGACGAGCTCTACAAGTTGCCGCAGGTCACGCAGATCACCCGTCATATCTGTGTCGAGGGCTGGAGCGCGATTGGAAGCTGGACCGGCACTCCATTGCGGGATTTCCTCAAGCTGGTCGGCGCGGACACCCGCGCGAAATATTGCTGGTTCCAGTGCGCCGATTCCGAAGGCTACAACTCACCCCTCGATATGGCGACGGCGCTGCATCCGCAAACTCAGATGACGTTCAAGTTTGCAGATGAGATCCTGCCGCGCGCCTACGGATACCCGATGAAGATCAGGGTGCCGACAAAACTCGGCTTTAAGAATCCGAAATACGTGATCTCGATGGAAGTCACCAACGACTACAAGGGCGGCTACTGGGAAGATCAGGGCTACAATTCATTCAGCGGGAGCTGAGGGTTTGGAACTCCTGCCCAGCCGAGGCTGAAACGCGCAGGCGATCGCGCCCGCCGCTAGCATCGCCGCGGAGACATTGAGTGCATAGGACAGGCTGCCAAATGCATCGGTGATGGCGCCAACCGCGAGCGGTCCAAGGGTTTGGCCGATTCCGAATGCGATAGTCATGGCAGCGATACCCTTCGGCCAGACGGAGGGCGGATAGTTGAAGCGCACGAAAGCTGTGGTCGACGCGACTACCGCGAAAAACGAAACTCCGAATACCAGCGCCGAAATCGAGAGCAGCAGAGCCGAATGCCCGAATAACGGCAACCCGGCCCCCAACGCATTGACTCCAAGAATGATTGCGATCGAGAGGCCGCCTCGGTCGAGGCCCAGCACGCGCCCCCACAGCCAAGGGGTCAAAAACGCGCTGGCGCCGATCAAGCTCCAGAATGCGCTCTGCGCCACTGCACCGCCGCCGGCATCGCGGACGTATGCGATCATGAACGTCATGTAGGCGATATAGCCCGCGCCGAACAAAAAATAGCCGGCCAGATAAATCAACACTGGTCGGATCGCGAAGCTCGCGGGCGTCCTGTCCGCTAGCGCACCATCGGTGTCGATCGGCACCAGCATAAGCGGAGCGGTCATCGCAACGGCTAGAAGCGTCATGGCCCACCACACGATCCACCACGAGCCCGGTCCGAACGCCTGCAGCACGAATGGCGCGATCAGGCCGGAGGAGAGGATCCCGAGCCCAGGTCCGGCATAAAACAGGCTAAGCAAAAAATCCGCTCGCCTCGGCCGCGATTGGGCAATCCGCGCCGCCAGCGCAGCGCCCGCGACAAAGCCGACAGCGGCACCTACGCCGGCGAGCAGTCGCGCGAAACTCAGCACGGCAAAATTGCCGGAGACCGCGCACAGCACCAGGGACACGATGCAGGCCACCGTTCCCCAGCGCACCGAGGCGGACAGTCCATATCGCTTGATGAGTCTGGAGGCCATCAGCGCGCCCGCCAGATATCCGGCGGCGTTGATGGTGTTCATAAAACCGGCGGCCGAATACGACCAGCCGAGTGAATCGCGCATGTCCGGCAGCACCAGCGAATAGGCGAAGCGGCCAATTCCCAGTCCGACGGTCGGCGTCAGTGACAAAATCAAGATCAGTCGCGCAGGATGGGCTTGCGGCGATGGAGCGACGGTTACTTTCACTGGATTCTCCGGCAGTGCCGGTATTGTGGCAGGCAAAGCGGCCTCTGCACAGGCGGCCGACCAGCAATGGTGGCTTGCCATTGGCGCAATGCCGATTTAGCACTCCGCGCGCATCTGCTGTTTTAAAAACGCAAAATTCACCCAGAAGGCTAATCCAAGATGGCAAGCCACAAATTGCTAATGCTGCCCGGTGACGGCATCGGTCCCGAAGTCATGTCGGAAGTGAAGCGCCTGATCGACTGGCTCAACGCGCAAGGCATCGCGCGGTTCGAGACCGAGCAGGAGTTGGTAGGCGGCGCCGCGTATGATGCAAGCAAACAGAGCATTACCGATGCGACCATGGCGAAGGCGCAGGCAGCGGATGCCGTGATCTTTGGTTCGGTCGGTGGACCGAAGTGGGACGGTGTTGCCTATGAGGCGCGGCCCGAGGCCGGCCTGCTTCGGCTGCGCAAGGAACTCGGCCTGTTTGCCAATCTCCGGCCAGCAGTGTGCTACCCGGCACTTGCGGACGCATCGAGCCTGAAGCGCGAAGCGGTCGAGGGCCTCGATATCATGATTGTTCGCGAGCTCACTGGCGGCGTGTACTTCGGGGAACCGAAGACGATCACCGATCTCGGCAACGGCCAGAAGCGCGCCATCGATACGCAGGTCTACGACACCTACGAGATCGAGCGCATTGCCCGGGTCGCGTTTGATCTCGCCCGCAAGCGCCGCAACAAGCTGACCTCGATGGAAAAGCGCAACGTCATGAAATCGGGCGTGCTGTGGAACGAAGTCGTGACGCAGGTGCATGGACGCGAATACAAGGACGTGAAACTCGAGCATCAGCTCGCCGATTCCGGCGGCATGAACTTGGTCAAATGGCCAAAACAGTTCGATGTCATCGTGACCGACAACCTATTCGGCGACATGCTGTCGGATATCGCCGCGATGCTGACCGGGTCGCTCGGCATGCTGCCGTCGGCTTCGCTCGGCGAGGTGGATGTTAAAACCAAAAAGCGCAAGGCACTCTACGAGCCCGTGCACGGCTCCGCCCCCGACATCGCAGGCAAGGGCCTCGCCAACCCGATTGCGATGATTACCTCATTTGGAATGGCGCTGCGCTATTCGTTTGATATGGGCGAGCTTGCCGACAAGCTCGATGCGGCGATCGCGGCGGTGCTGGCAAATGGGCTTCGCACCGCGGATATCAAATCCGAGGCTGACACGGCCGTGAGCACGACGCAGATGGGCGATGCGATCCTGAAAGAGTTACAGAACCTGCACGCTTAGAGGGCGTTTTCGAGCGAAGTGGATGCCAGTTCGCCTGAACAAAACGTGGCTGAAATAAGCCAGAGCCCGTTTCTGACTCAATCAGAGGCGATCAGGCTCTAAACACCGGATCTGCCCGGCAGGTGGGGATGCTTGCCCACATCGATCTCGCCCACCATCGATGTCGCGAATGCTTCCAGATCAATACAGCGGGAAACTCTGCGGATATCCGCCGAGGTCCGACGGTGGGTTGAGCGGTTGGCGGTCGATCGGACGATTCTTGTTCTCGCGCCCAAATGATGGATAGCCGATTGCGGGCGGGAATGCGTAGTCGGTGAACTTGCGATCGCCCGGCAACACCTCAACCCCGGCATCGAGCCACGAGCGCTTGGTGACGTAGATGCGGGTATGCGGCCCTTGCTGATACGAGACGTTCGGACCATTCGGCCCGTAATAGGCACGGCCGCGGCTGTCGAACTGTTTTTTTGCCGCAGCGCTGGCGGGCATTATGACAAAGCCGACGGCGATCATGGCGAATGCGCCTAGCAAAACCGCGAGCTTGTTCGCAGCAGGAGATCTTACGCTCATCATGTCCTCACGGGCGGTCCCGCCGCCATATTCGATTTACCCGCACTTTAGCTGTGGGGCGTATGGCGTCACAAGGTCAATCGGGCCACACCGCGATACAATAATGCACGGGTGATAAGAAAATCCTGCTTGAATCCAGTATCTTGAGCCGCCGTTACGGTTTGGCTCGATTCGGCGCGCTAACCTCACACGAGCGGGCTGCCCACAACCGAACCCGATGGTGACATGCAGCGCCATCGTACCCACATAGCACATAGGCGAGGGGCAGGCTGCAAACGGTCGGGATTGTCCGATTGAGCCGACTCGGTCCCATATCTAACGTTGTCTTAATGGCATTTGTCGCATAGAAGCGCTGCCGCTTCCCTGTCGTGACGAGCGGCGGCACTTCTTTCGGAGACTAGACGATGGGCTACAAAATCGCGGTGGTCGGAGCGACCGGAAACGTCGGACGGGAAATCCTGAACATTCTCGACGAGCGGAAATTTCCGGCCGATGAGGTGGTGGCGCTGGCCTCACGCCGCAGCATCGGCGTGGAAGTGTCGTATGGCGACCGCACCCTGAAAGTCAAAGCGCTCGAGAATTATGATTTCAGCGACGTCGATATCTGCCTGATGTCGGCGGGCGGCGCCGTATCCAAGGAATGGTCGCCGAAGATCGGCGCCGCCGGCGCGGTGGTGATCGACAACTCGTCGGCATGGCGCATGGATCCGGACGTGCCGCTGATCGTGCCGGAGGTGAATGCGGATGCGGTCGCCGGCTTCATCAAGAAGAACATCATTGCCAATCCGAACTGCTCGACTGCGCAGCTCGTGGTCGCGCTGAAGCCGCTGCACGACAAGGCCGGCATCAAGCGCGTGGTGGTCGCCACCTATCAATCGGTCTCGGGCGCCGGCAAGGATGCTATGGACGAGCTGTTTTCGCAGACCAAGGCCGTCTACACCAATAGCGAACTCGTCAACAAGAAGTTCTCCAAGCGCATCGCTTTCAATGTGATCCCCGAGGTCGACGTCTTCATGGAGGACGGCTACACCAAGGAAGAGTGGAAGATGATGATGGAGACCAAGAAGATTCTTGACCCGAAAATCAAGCTCACCGCGACTTGCGTGCGGGTCCCCGTATTCGTTGGCCATTCGGAAGCCGTGAACATCGAGTTCGAGCGTCCGATCTCGGCCGATGAGGCGCGCGACGTTCTGCGCAAGGCGCCGGGATGCCTGGTAATCGACAAGCGTGAACCCGGCGGCTTCGTCACTCCCTACGAATCTGCGGGTGAGGACGCGACCTATGTCAGCCGCATTCGCGAAGATGCGACGGTGGAAAACGGGCTGGTGCTGTGGTGCGTGTCGGACAATCTGCGCAAAGGCGCTGCGCTCAATGCGATCCAGATCGCCGAATGCCTGATCAACCGCAAGCTGATTAGCTCCAAGAAAAAGGCGGCGTGAGCGGATTGGAGCCGGAGCGATGAGCGAGCAGCCGGCTCCGGATCGGACTAACCCGATCCTCAAACTCCTTGAGAGCGGATTAGAGAATACGATTTTTAACAGCCGCTGGCTGATGGCGCCGTTCTATCTCGGTCTTGTCGTCAGCCTGGCAGTGCTGTTGCTGAAATTT
>NZ_DATEPI010000103.1:0-35153 GCF_035273305.1 Bradyrhizobium sp.
GTTCCGCGTGGATTCCGACGCATGAAGCAGCCTGCACGATCGCCGGCCGAATTGCTTGCCGCTGGCCGACCGTTGACCTTTGCGAATGTCGCTGAGGGCGCGGAAGGTCTGGTGATCTCGGATCTCGCTCGCGCCGTCGCCGCGAAAGCCCGGCCGCCGGCCGTCAGCCTTGCCGTGATCTGCCGGGATGGCCCGCGGATGCAGCAATTGGCGCGCGCGCTCGAGTTCTTCGCGCCGGATTTGCCGGTACTGCAATTTCCAGCGTGGGACTGCCAGCCTTACGATCGTGTTTCGCCGCATGGCGGCGTACTGGCCCAGCGTCTGACAACCCTGGCGCGGCTATCCCGGCTTGCCGGTACCGACAAGCCATTGATCGTGCTTACCACCGTGAATGCCATCGTGCAGCGGGTGCCTGCGCGCGAGACCATAGCAGCGCAAGCGCTCTCGGTTGCACCCGGCCATGTCGTACCCATGGACTCGATTGTGTCCTGGCTCGAGCATAATGGCTACAGCCGCTCATCGACCGTGCGGGAGCCCGGCGAATATGCCGTGCGCGGCGGCATCCTCGATCTGTTCCCGGCCGGGCTTGATCACCCGGTCCGTTTCGATTTTTTCGGGGACAGCTTGGAATCAATCCGCTCCTTCGATGCCGAAACGCAGCGCACGCTGCTCGACATGCGCTCACTTGATCTGGTTCCGATTTCTGAATTCCAGCTTGTGACCGAGACCATCCGCCGGTTTCGGATGGGCTATGTGGCAGCCTTCGGCGCTCCCGAACGTGACGATCCCTTGTACGAGGCTGTCAGTGAAGGCCGCCGTCACCCCGGCATGGAGCATTGGCTGCCGCTGTTTCAGGAGCGGATGGACACGCTGTTCGATTATCTGGACGGGGCACCCGTAGCGATCGAGCCGCAGAGCGAAGATGCGGCGCGCGAGCGCTTCAAGCAAATAGCCGATTATTACGAGGCCCGGCGCGAGGCCCTGGAACATCCCGGCGGCGGTGCTGTCTACAAGCCCCTCCCGCCCGATCGGCTCTATCTAATGCAACAGGAATGGACGACGCGTCTGGACCAATCCGCGCTGGCGCGATTAACGCCCTTCGCCATGCCGGAGGGCAGCACAAATGTGCTGGATGCCGGCGCACGGCAGGGACGCAACTTTGCTCCGGAACGTACCGATGGCTCCGTCAACGTATTCGAAGCTGTCGTCGCGCATGTGCAGGCCCTTCACGCCAGTCGAAAGAAGGTCGTGGTCGCTCTGTGGAGCGAGGGATCGCGCGACCGCATGAGCAGCATGCTGCGGGATCATAAGCTTGCCAATCTCACCAGCGTCAACACCTGGCGAACGGTCCAGGCCACGCCGCGCAATGAGACCATGCTCGCGGTGCTCGGAATGGAGTCCGGTTTCGAGACCGACCATGTCGCCGTCATCAGCGAGCAGGATATCCTCGGCGACCGGTTGGTTCGACCGCGCAAGCCCAGCCGCAAACTCGACAACTTCATCTCGGAAGTCACAAGTCTCGCCAGTGGCGATCTGGTTGTTCATGTGGAGCATGGAATCGGCCGCTTCGTAGGCCTCCAAACGCTCGAAGTCTCCGGTGCGCCGCACGATTGCCTGGAACTGCATTATGCGGCCGAGACCAAGCTGTTTCTGCCGGTAGAAAATATTGAACTCCTGTCACGGTACGGCTCCGACCACGCCAATGTCGAACTTGATCGGCTCGGAGGAAGTGGCTGGCAGGCGCGGAAAGCAAAACTTAAAAATCGCATACGTGAAATCGCGGGCGAACTAATCAAGATCGCAGCCGAGCGGCATCTGCACGAGGCGCCGAAACTGCCGGTGCAGCCTCACGTCTATGATGAATTCTGCGCGCGCTTTCCGTACGAGGAAACCGAGGATCAACTCGCGGCCATCAATGCGGCGCTGAAGGACCTCGAAAGCGGCCGCCCAATGGATCGGCTGATTTGCGGCGACGTCGGTTTTGGTAAGACCGAGGTGGCGCTACGTGCGGCATTCGCTACCGCGCTTGACGGCAAGCAAGTGGCGGTCGTGGTGCCGACAACCTTGCTTGCGCGCCAGCACAGCAGAACCTTCGCAGACCGGTTCCGCGGCTTTCCGGTTCACGTCGCGCAGGCTTCTCGCCTGATCGCGCCGAAGGAACTGACCCAGGTTAAAAAACGCATTGCGGAGGGCTCCGTCGATATTGTGGTCGGCACGCATGCGCTGCTCGGGAAATCCATAAAGTTCAGGGATCTCGGATTGCTGATTGTGGACGAGGAGCAGCATTTCGGAGTCAGCCACAAAGAGCGGTTGAAACAGTTGCGCGCCCAGGTACACGTGCTGACGCTGAGCGCAACCCCGATCCCGCGCACGCTGCAACTCGCACTGACGGGCGTGCGGGATCTTTCGATCATCGCTTCGCCCCCTGTCGACCGGTTGGCGGTCCGCACCTTTGTCGCGCCACACGATCCGCTGATGATCCGAGAGGCGTTGCTGCGCGAGCGCTATCGGGGCGGACAGGCATTTTATGTGGTGCCGCGGATCGAGGACTTGGCAGGGGTGAAGGAGTTCCTGGACAAGAATGTTCCGGAGATGAAGGTTGCGGTTGCGCACGGTCAGATGCCTCCGACCGTTATCGAAGACATCATGTCCGCCTTCTATGACGGCAAATATGACGTCCTGCTCTCGACGACGATCATTGAATCCGGCCTTGATATCCCCACGGCGAATACGCTGATCGTGCATCGGGCCGACATGTTCGGATTGGCTCAGCTCTATCAACTACGCGGACGGGTAGGGCGCTCGAAGCTGCGGGCCTATGCGCTCTTCACATTGCCGGCGCAACAGAAGATCACGGCGCAAGCCGAGCGTCGGCTCAAGGTGCTGCAGTCGCTTGAAACGTTGGGTGCTGGATTCCAATTGGCATCGCACGATCTGGATATTCGCGGCGCTGGCAATCTGCTCGGCGAGGAACAGTCCGGCCATATCAAGGAAGTCGGATTCGAACTTTATCAGTCGATGCTGGAGGAGGCGATTCTCAACCTCAAGGCAGGGGTGGTTGAACCGGCCGCCGATCGCTGGTCGCCGCAGATCACCGTCGGGATGCCTGTGTTGATACCGGAAGAATACGTTGCCGACCTGTCGGTGCGGCTGTCGCTGTACCGGCGGTTGGCTGACCTCGACACCGACGACGAAATCGAAAATTTCGCTGCCGAATTGCGTGACCGCTTCGGCGTGTTGCCGGATGAAGTGCGGTACCTATTCAAGGTGGCCACGATCAAAGCGTACTGCCGCCGCGCCAATGTCGAGAAGGTCGACGCCGGGCCGAAGGGCGCGGTTATCACCTTCCGTGATAATAAATTCGCGCAGCCGGACCGGTTGGTCTATTTCATCCGCCAGCACGGCCAGGCCGCACGCGTGCGCCCGGATATGAAGGTGGTGTTCTTTCGGGACTGGCAGACCCCAGAGGAACGTCTAACCGGCACCACCGAAATCCTGCTGCAGCTCGCCAACCTCGCCGAGGACCGCAAAGCCGCCTAGCAATTCACGACGCGGCGCGGTTGACCTGCTCGTAGAGCCGCGTCATCAGCGATTGTTCCGAATCCGAGGGCAACAGCGTCGCCACGGTGACCACCGGCCCCAGGGCCGTTTCGCGCTTGCTGTGACTGGTGTGACGTATCACGCTCGAGAGACGTCGCGCGACCATGTGAGCGGTCCGCAGATCGGTCTCGGCGAACACTACGATCACCGAGCCGTCCTCCTGCGCGGTACCGAAATCCATTTGCCGCATCAGCCGGCTGAGGATCCTTGCGCCGTCGAGTTGCGCGCGCGAGTTGTCTGGATCAAACGCGAAACGGGCGACCGACAATGCGCCGCCGCGCGACAATGTTTGACCAACGGCGTTGGCGAAATCCCGCTCGAATGCATGCCGCGCCAGCAAACCGGTTTTGGGATCAAGCAGGCCTCCTGCCTCGATGGACTTGAGCATCCGGCCCAAATGAACCTCGAAGGCGTGCTGTCTGATGAGCGGCAAGGCGTTCACGGCAACGCGCGCGGGCTCGGCGGAGATGATCTCGAGATTGGGCAGATCATAGGCCTGCGTCAGCGCATCAGACGTCAGCACAATCGGCAGATTGCGGAACCGCGCATCCTCGGCCAATACCGTGAGAAAAGCATGCTCGACGCGCGAACTGAAACCTGCACCGAGCACGATGCCATTTATATCGCGGGTGTTGAGATGCTTCGCGGCGGCTTCGATGCTGAGCGCGCCAACGACGCCCATCCGTTCGCCGCACGAAACCGAAAGCGATGGATAAGCCGCACCACGCCCGATCAAAAGCACGGTGGCATCCGCCACCGGATCGGTCTGGCCGAAGGTTGCGGCGACGTCAGGATCGGCGTCGATCCGGCGCAATACCGTGGAATGGAGCGTGCGTACCCGCAGCGCGGAGCGAAGCCGCGCGATCAGGCGATCCGAATTGCCGCCGATTTGGCCGCAGGGAATCGCGTTGTCGGGCAACGACGTGATCGCGTTGACCGCGATCAGCGGCACATAAGGTGTTATTGCGGCGATCTGCTTTGCGACGGCCTGGAGCTGCGGGTCGGTCGCTCCTTCCGACACCACGACTGCGGCTGGAGCCAGACGCGCCACAGCGCGCGAGGCGTCGGGCCAAGGAGTCACGATGAGGGGAAACAGCTTGGCCTGCTCAAGAGCGGCGGCGAACGATGGTCGGCCCGTGCTCGAAACCACAATTATTGGGCCTTGCAGGGACATTTCAGCACTCGGATCGACGCGATCGATGGAGCGCCAGAGCCTAATTCCTCGGCCTTAATGGTGCGTCAACGACTGATTCGCGCTGCACTAGGCCGGATTGGCACGGTCGCGAAACGCTTCCACCATCAGCGGGTTAAGCCCGAGTGCGTTGAGCGCGGCGCGGGCGCGCGCGTTGTCATGGGCGCGTCCGGCAAGTCGATGGCCGCTGAGGCGGTCGGGCAATGCCGTAAGCAGCGCGCCTTGCCCAAGCCGCCGCGCCCATTCCTGCAACTCGCCCGACAAGAACCGATAACCCCCGACCGCCATGATTCCGGACGGCGGCGAGGTGATGCAGATCGCTCCGGTCGAACGGTCGAGCCGCGCGGCGTATTCAGTGTCGACGAAGTCACGCGGCGGCTGCGCCACCAGGGATCCACTCGGCGGCGGAGGCGTATAAGCCGCGGGCGTCACCATGGCTCCCCTCAGCGCCAATGTCCCCTTTGGCGTCAAAAACACTTCGCCCGCGATCGTTGCGGCTGCGTCATCGTGTGGCGAGCCTTGTCGACCCGGCAGGATCGGTGCCGGCGAGCCATCGGCAATGCGGCGGGCGCCGAACATTCCCGCTTCACCGAACAGGTAAATGTCTGTGAGAACAACTTCCTCTGAAGCCCACACGGGGCTCGATGAGACCTGCTCGGGCGCGCGCCAGAGAGCGAAAATGTTACGTAAGCTCGGGAGACGTGAAGCCAGGTCGATGTCGGCCATCCGTAGCGCCATTTGGGCCGGCACGACCAGCGTTCCGCAGGATTGCTCCCTGATTTGCTGTTCAAGTACCTCGCTGTCGAACGGATGGTGCAGCGCCAGCGTGCCGCCGGTCAGAAGCCACAGCACCAGGGACGAAGTTATGCCCGCAAACGATGTGGGTGCGAACGCCGACATCACAATCGAGCCTTGCGGCAGTTCGCTTTGCAGCGACAAGGTGAGGCCGCCGGCTATCAGGTGCAGGTGGGTCCGCGGTATTGGCCGAAACCCGTCTGCTGTCACGTCAAATGAGATGATCGCCGCCTTGCGGCCATCCTCGACCACCGCGCGCGTGGTGGACGATGGATTTTCGAGTGCAGCTTCGAGTGAAGCCATGCCTTCCGGCAGTTCGGCGCCAAAGCCGCAGACATGCCGAATTGAAAACGCCTCGGCGGCGGCGTTCATCGCAAGGTCAGCGTGACTAATGCCGTCGATTTTACCCGTCGTCACGATCGCACGGGCGCCGGTCCGATTGAGCGCAACCGTCAATTCCGCCTGCCGCCAGAGCAGCGGAAAAACCGCAACAACCAGGCCAGCGCGGTGCGCCGCCAACATGGTCAACATGAGTTCGACCGTGTTCGGGAGCTGGATCGCGATAACTGAATTATTCGGCAAACCCGCTTCGATGAAGTGGGCCGCGAGCGCCGAGGTCGCGCGATCGGCTTGCGCAAAGGTGAGGCGTTTCGGGGGCTGGCCCGTGATGCGTTTCTTGTTGATGGGATCAATTAGGGCCAGCGCGTCCGGTTTGCGGCCCAGTATGCGTCGAAACAACACGTCGAGCGTCGGCGATACGCTGGTCTGGATCACGGCGTCACTTCGGTTGTTGCTCCGGCCTGGCCCACCAGGTCTCCGGGAGATATCCCGTCAACGCAGTAGCCTTTGGCCGTTCTATACGATTCCAGCGCGCGATCCATTGCTCTTGGACGCTAAACACTGGAATCGTATAAAAGCCAGACATCAGGATTCGGTCCAGTGCCCGCACGGCCGAAACAAAGGCGGGGTGCTCGCGAGCCTCAAGCATTGCCGCGATCATGACGTCGATCGCAGGGTCGCGCACCCCCATGTAGTTTCGCGTCCCCTGAATTCCGGCGGCCTCGCTGCCCCAGTAAAAGGACTGCTCATTGCCGGGCGAGAGCGATTGATCCCACCGGTTCTGGATCATATCGAAATCGAAACTGAGCTTGCGTTGGTCGAATTGAACCGCATCCACGGTGCGCACGGAGGCATCGATGCCGGCGCGCTTGAGATCGCGAATGTAAGCGAGCGCAATCCGCTCCTGGTCACGGGTGGTCACCAGAATTTCAAAGGTGAGAGGCTGCCTGGTCGAGCGCTGCCTCAGAATAGTGCCGTCAAGATCGTAACCGGCTTGAGATAATAGCGTCAGCGCAGCACGAAGCGTCACCCGGTCGCGCCCCGATCCGTCGGTGACAGGCAGGCGGTAGCTGCCGTCGAGGGTTTCGGAGGAAACATGAGTGAGGTAGGGCTTGAGGAGTTCACGCTCCCGCAGATTGGCGGGTCGGCCGTATGCCGACAGCTCCGAACCTGCGAAATAACTTGGAGAGCGGCCATAAAGTCCGAAGAAGAAATTCCGGTTGATCCACTCGAAATCGAACAGCTGCAGCAATGCCATGCGGACGCGAATATCCGAAAACATCGGACGGCGGGTGTTGAACACCAGGAATTCCGACGGACGCGGCGTTCCGGTCTTTATGCTCTCGCGGACCACGTCGCCATTGCGGACAGCCGGAAAATCATATCCTTGATGCCATCGCAGCGGTTCGGTTTCCACACGAAAGTCGTAGAGCCCGCGCTTGAAGGCCTCAAAGTAGCCGTTGGCCTCGCGATAGAAATCAAGCCTAACCTCGTCGAAATTCCACAGACCACGATTGACCGGCAGGTCGCGTCCCCAGTAGTCGGGATTTCGTGTCAGGGTTACGCTTGAGCCCGGTTTCACCGCGGTCACTCGATACGGCCCCGAACCGATCGGCGCCGTCATGGTGGTTTCCTCGAAGGTCGCTACGTCGGTGGCATGGCGAGGCAGCACCGGCATCAGGCCGAGGATCAGTGGCAGTTCGCGGTCGTTGGTGCTGCCGAAATCGAAGCGCACTGTCGAGGGATCGATCGCTTCGGCTTTGACGACCTTGGAATAATATTGGCGATGGTTTGGCCGCCCTTTGTCACGCAATAAGGCCCAGGAAAACAGCACGTCATCCGCGGTGACCACTTGGCCATCGGAGAAGCGCGCTCGGGGATCAAGATGGAACGCTACGTAGCTTCTGGCATCATCGGTCTCCACGCTCTTGGCCAACAGGCCATACAGCGTGAAAGGCTCGTCATAGCCCCGCGCCATCAGGCTCTCGACCACAAAGCCCCTGATTTGCTGCACGGCCAGGCCCCGCACGATCAGCGGATTGAGACTGTCGAAGGTACCGTGAATGCCCTGCACCAACCTCCCACCTTTGGGCGCATTCGGATTGGCGTAGGGCATATGAGAGAAATCGGCAGGCAACGCGGGCGAGCCGTGCATCGCTATCGCGTAGCTCTCGTTACGGGCCGGCTTTTCAGCGGCCAAGGCCATCGAGACGCCGAGAGCGAGTACGCCACCGATCCAACTTCGAAAGCACTTGCGCATGGAGAATGGCAACAGAGCACGTTGATTTGATTCGGGATCGTCCCTTCTTGCGTCTTACCATGCCCGGCAGCAGCGGGCCGCCATTTCGGGCACTTGCGACCTTCCCCAACGATGAAAGATGCCTGTCGGCATTGATCTTTTCGCCCGCCGCTGTATGAAGGCGTGCAATTCAGCAACACCGTCAGGGGCTGTCACGTATCCGCCTCAATTGGCTAGGAGACAGCCGCCCAAGCGGCCAGGTGTCGGTGCCTCCCGTGTTTTCAGGCACTCCCGTTCAGAAAGGGTTTCCGCGATGAATTTCCGTATCTTGGCCGCGCCGCTCCGGCCGCGTGGGCGGATTGTTGCCTTGCTTGCGGCGAGCGCTTTGGGCGCCGTGGCGTTGAGCCCCGATGTCCATGCCCAACAGCCACCCGCCGCGCCCAAAGCCAAGATCACGCCCAAGGCCGCGCCGAAAGCCGCTCCTGCGCCTGCTCCGGCCCAACAAGCCGCGCCAGCAGCCGGTGCTCCGGCAGCCGGCGCCCAGCCCCAGGAACAGCAGGTTCAACTCATTTACGCGCCCTGGACCAAGTTCTGTCTCAAAGGGCAGGATGCGAATGCGAAACAGGTTTGTTTCACTGGCAAGGACGGCCGGATCGAGTCGGGACAGCCGGTTATCGCCGCTGTGATCATCGAGCCGGAAGGAGAGCCGAAGAAAATCTTGCGGGTGACCCTGCCGCTCGGAATGCAACTGGTCCATGGAACCCGCATCATCGTTGACAGCAACGCGCCGCAGCAGAGCCCATATGTGATCTGCTTCGCCAATGGTTGTATGTCGGACTACGAAGTGACCCCCGAACTGCTCGCGAACATGAAGAAGGGTCAGAACCTGGTAGTGCAGGCGATCAACTCCAACGGCGCAGCGCTAACGTTGCCGCTGCCGCTGGCCGAATTCGCCAAAGCCTATGACGGTCCGCCGACCGATCCGAAGGTTTTTGAAGAAACCCAAAAGAAGCTGCAGGAAGAGCTGCAGAAACGCGCAGAAGAAACGCGCAAGAAGCTCGAGGCCGCTCAGCCGGCCGGCGCCGCTAATCCGGCTGCGAAATAACCCCACGCATTGTCTATCTCGCAATGAAAAAGGCGCCCAAGAGAGGCGCCTTTTTCGGTACGTGATCCCGGCTGCGAGCGGACGCAGGCGCGCTCGGAAAGGCCATCAATTCAGTGAGGGATTACGGGGACGGTAGCCACCCGCTTTGTCCTTAATGAATATCTCGGCGACTTGCGAATGCCGGATCGGCTCACCGGTGTCGTCTGGCAACAGATTTTGTTCGGAAACGTAGGCGACATATTCCGATTCCGAATTCTCGGCGAGCAAATGATAGAACGGCTGATCCTTGTGAGGGCGCACATCCTCCGGGATCGACAACCACCATTCCTCGGTGTTGTTGAATTCCGGATCGATATCGAAGATCACGCCCCGGAATGAAAATACCCGGTGACGTACGATCTGTCCGATCTGAAATTTCGCCGTACGCGTCTTAATCATATCTCGTCGAATAGACCATGATTGTGGCCGATGCTAGGGCCCAAGCTGTGAATTGTTGCTGCAGAGCCGCCGGTCAACGTTCCCTTGATCAGCCGGCGCGCCGTGTCGAGCGCCACGAGGGCGCCAGTCCTTCGCGCATCGCAAGCCGCCGAAGCGGACCCAATGCGCCAATCAAATGCAACCCGGCCGCACGCAACGACTGGACGGGCAGGAAATCGCTGAGCAGCGAGCGGTTAGCCAGATCGATGACGAAGGTGCGGCTCAACACATCACCACGGCGGGCCCAATTGTACCGTTCGAGTACGTTGGGCGAACCGGGGTCTTCGCCCGATGCGATGGCCTCGCGGACGATGCCGACAATATCGGCGGCGTCGCGTAACCCCATATTCAAGCCCTGAGCGCCGATTGGCGGAATTACATGCGCAGCGTCGCCAACCAGGGCGATGCGATTTTGCGCAAACTTCCCGAGTCTCTCAATGGCAAGCGGGAATAGATGACGTCCAGGCTCAACATGTACAGCACCGAGAATAGAGTGCGACCGTGTTTCCACGCACTCGGATAGTTCGTCATCTCCGAGCCCAAGCAGTCGCTCGGCTTCGCCCGGTGCTGCGACCCAGACCACGCTCGAACGCTCGCCGGGCAGCGGCACAAACACGCACGGACCCTGCGCGGTGTGAAACTCTGTCGAGACGTTTCGATGTGGTCGGGAATGACTGATATTGAAAGTCAGGGCCGCCTGATCGAGCTCGCGGCGCTTGACCGTTATTCCTGCCGCTTCACGGCATAGTGAGTGCCGCCCGTCGGCTCCCACGACGAGCCGCGCAGACACCGATTTTCGCTGGCCGGTGCCAATCACCACACGCGTATCGATAGGGCAGACGCTCTCGGCCTCGTCATCGAAGCGCGTCAGGGCCGGGAGTTCGGCGGCGCGTTCCTCCAGTGCCGCAAGGAGCAGGCGGTTTTCGACGTTGTAGCCAAATGCATCGAGCCCGATTTCATCACACGAAAACCGCACCTCGGGGGCGCGGATAAGCCGGCCGGTATCGTCGACCAGACGCATCGTCCGTAACCCCGCGGCCTTTTCCTTACAACGAGGCCAGACGTCGAGTTTTTGCAAAAAGCCAACCGACTCGCCCAACAAGGCGGTGGTGCGATTGTCGGCGTACGGTAGTCGGCGCGCGATCAACGCTGTAGTCGCGCCGGTCTGCGCCAACGCAATCGCCGCCGCCAAACCGGCAGGACCGCCGCCAACGATAGCGATATCGTACAATATCGATGAACTATCCATATCCGACAATTGACACTCCCGGGGGCATTTTCAAGTGCGCATTCCGCCGAAAAGGTTTCCGCGAGTTGCGCGGCGGAACGCCGCAATGACGCAAGTGCAAATGATGGCGATTCCTGATACTTGTGCCGAGCAGATGGACCAGAAAAACGAGCAGCAATCCTCGGTGGTTTCGCCGCAAATGCGGGCCGCCGCGTTTTCAGTACATATCTTTACCGCATTGGGGGCTGGCATAGCCCTGATAGCGCTGCTCGAGGCCGTACGCGAGCACTGGGCTGCGATGTTTGGTTGGCTGGGAGCCGCATTGATAGTGGATGCGCTGGACGGTCCAATGGCGCGACGGCTGGACGTCACACGCATGCAGCCGAACTGGTCGGGCGAGGTGCTCGATCTGGTTGTCGATTTTGTCACTTACGTGTTCGTTCCGGCCTACGCGATCGCCGCAAGTGGGCTGCTGGTGCCCGTAACCGCTCCGCTTTTGGGCGTTGGCGTTGTCGTTTCAGGCGCGCTCTATTTCGCCGACCGGCGCATGAAGGCCGATGACAATCATTTTCGGGGCTTCCCCGCGCTGTGGAATGCGGCGGCCTTCTATCTATTCCTGCTGCATTTACCTGCCGCGCTCTCCAGCCTTGCCGTCGCTATTCTGATTGTGCTGACGTTTGTACCCTTCAACGTGCTGCACCCGGTACGCGTTGTTCGTTTCCGTCCCCTCACGCTCTCATTGATTGCGGCGTGGGCGGTGCTTGCAATCATGACCGTAGCTTACGATTTTGAGGTGTCGCTGCTGGTAACTGTCGCACTGTGCGCCATCGCGGCCTATATCATCGGACTCGACTTCGTAATTCGTACCGCAAGATCCTTGTTCCGATGATCGACTTGTGGACCAGTCCAGAAGCCTGGGCGGCTTTGCTGACCTTGACTGCCTTGGAAATTGTTCTCGGCATCGACAACGTCATCTTCCTGTCGGTTATCGTTTCGCGAATCCCCGAACGGCAGGCGAAACGCGCGCGCCAGATTGGGTTGGCACTGGCGCTCGCTTTTCGGATCCTATTGCTGACCATCTTGGTATGGCTGATCGGCCTGACGCAAGACGTGATCACCATCAATGGCATGGGCTTTTCATGGCGCGATATCATTCTGATCGGCGGCGGGCTCTTTCTGATTGCAAAAGCAACGCATGAGATTCACGGCGAAGTGGAAGCGCATGATCCGCATCGTGGTCGGCAGCATCAGAGCCGTGCGTTCTTTTGGGTAATTCTCCAGATTGTAATCATCGACATGGTGTTCTCTCTGGATTCAATCATCACCGCGATTGGAATGGCGCAGGATCTCGAAATCATGATCGCAGCGGTCGTCATCGCCTGCGTGATCATGTACGCCTCGTCAGGGCCGGTGGCGCGGTTTGTA
This sequence comes from Bradyrhizobium sp., assembly GCF_035273305.1. Classification (GTDB taxonomy): domain Bacteria; phylum Pseudomonadota; class Alphaproteobacteria; order Rhizobiales; family Xanthobacteraceae; genus Bradyrhizobium. The sequence continues at coordinate 12,401 of NZ_DATEPI010000103.1, forward strand.
GCTGAACATCCCACCACTAAAATGTTGGCGCTGGCTTTTTTGGTGCTGATCGGAGTCGCGCTGGTAGCCGATGGATTCAAGTTTCACATCCCGCGCGGCTATATCTACTTCGCGATCGCATTTTCGGCCGCGGTTGAGTTCTTCAACGTGCTAGCCAAACGCAACCGCAGAGGAGCTGCAAAGTGAGCGATCCGCGAAGTGCCAGGCCTTGAGTTGACAACGAAGCCTCGATGCATTTCGTTTGATCGTCTGGGAGTCGAGGAGAGCTGATATGACCAAGGCGGTGCGGGTGCACAAGGTGGGCGGACCAGAAGCGCTGGTCTATGAAGCCGTCGACGTGCCGGCGCCTGCAGCCGGTGAGGTCCGCATCCGTCAGCATGCGATCGGGCTCAACTTCATCGACGTGTATTACCGCACTGGCCTTTACAAGGCGCCGGTGCTGCCCTTCGTCGCAGGCAATGAAGCAGCGGGCGAAGTGCTGGCGGTTGGACCCGGCGTAACCAACTTCCATCCCGGCGACCGCGTCGCCTACTATTTCAATCTCGGGGGCTATGCGAGCGAGCGGAATATCCCCGCCGAAAAGCTCGTGAAACTACCGGACCACATCACGTACGAACAGGGCGCGGTCCTGATGCTGAAGGGGCTGACGGTCTGGTATCTTCTGCACAAAACTTTCAAGGTTGAGCCGCACCATCGAGTACTGATTCACGCCGCCGCCGGCGGCATCGGCCTGCTGGCGTGCCAATGGGCCCGAGCCCTCGGTGCACACGTTATCGGCACCGTTGGCTCAAAGGCCAAGGCGGACCTTGCACTCGCCAATGGGTGCGATCACGTGATCCTTTACAGCGAGGAGGATTTCGTCGCGCGCGTCAAGCAGATCAGCCGCAATGAACTCTGCGACGTGGTTTATGACGGGGTTGGCAAAACCACCTTTCCGGGTTCACTGTCCTGCTTGAAACCGCGCGGATTATTCGTGAGTTTTGGAAACGCATCCGGCCCAGTGCCTCCATTCTCGATCGCCGAGCTCAATAACCACGGTTCGCTGTTTGCGACCCGGCCGAAACTCAATGACTACATCGGCAAGCGTTCGGAATTGCTGGAAGGTGCCGACACCCTATTCGCCGCTGTCATTAACGGCAAACTGCATGTACCGATCAATCATGCTTATGCTTTGAAGGATGCGGCAAAGGCCCATATCGATTTGGAAAGCCGCGCCACGACCGGCGCGTCAATCCTGAAGCCCTGAGCCATTCCGGCTGCCCTCGGTTGCGCTAGCATACCGGAATGGTCCTCTACGCTACGCAACACGCCTTGCTGCGCCGATCTTGGCGAGGACCGCGTCCAGGCTGTCAATCATTGCAGCGATTTCCTGTCGCGTGACGGTGAGCGCCGGCATGAAACGCAGTGTGTCTGGTCGTGGCGCGTTGAGCAGCACGCCATCCTCAAAAGCCTGCGTCACGATCGATCCCGCGATCGGCATTTTCAAATCAAGCGCCAGCAGCAGACCGCGGCCGCGCACCTCGCCAAGACCGTGGCGCGCGGATATCCGCTGCAGCTCGGCTTCCAGATAGAGGCCGTTGTCTGCCACCGACTTCAGGAAAGCCGGCTCAGCGACCTGCCGCAGAACGGCGGTCCCGGCAGCGCACATCAGCGGATTGCCATTGAATGTTCCGCCCTGGTCGCCATGTTCAAAGCAGGATGCAGCTTTCGTGGCCAATAGAGCGGCAAGTGGCACGCCTCCACCCATCCCTTTTCCGAGCGTCATGATGTCGGGTTCGATTTCAGCGTGTTCGTAATAAAAAAGCTTTCCGCTCCGGCCCATGCCGGTCTGAATCTCATCCACGATCAGCAGTAGCCCCCGTGTGCTGGTCAGTTCGCGTAAATCGCACAGGAACTGCACGCTTGCAGGCCACACGCCGGCTTCGCCCTGAATTGGCTCGAGCATCACGGCGACGGTCTTGTCATTGATCGCGCGTTCGACTGAGGCAAGGTCATTAAGCTGCGCCTTGGGAAAACCCGACACCTTTGGCTCGAAGAGCGGTTCGAATGCCTTCTTGCCGGATGCCGACATGGTGGCCAACGTCCGGCCATGAAATCCGCCGTCGAACGTGACGATCTCGTAAGCGCCATTCCGATGCAAAGCTCCGAACTTTCGCGCGAGCTTGATGGCGCCCTCATTGGCTTCCGCACCTGAGTTCGTGAAGAACACTTGATCGAAGCAGCTGCGATCGCTCAATGCCTTAGCCAATTCAAGGCTGGGCGCGTTGAAAAAGGCGGGGCTCGGCGTCAACAGCAGCTTTGCCTGTTTAGCCAAAGCTTCCGCTATAATCGGAGGCGAGTGACCCAGGCAATTGACCGCCCAACCCTGAACGAAATCGAGGTAGCGCTTGCCATTGTGGTCCCAAAGAAATGAGCCTTCGCCCCTGACGAAGACCACCGGAGGGCGCGCGGTAATATCCATCAATGCGTCGAAGGCGTGGCTGGCGATGTTCATGTCGAACTCCTGCGGCTGAGAGGAAAAAGCGGGCCAAACGCGAGAAGGCCGCACTTTGCGGGTGCGGCCTTCTCGAAAACGTTGCTGATATCTTTGGTTCAGCGTAGTCGTCGGACACGGCGCGACCCATCATCGTCAAACGAGCGACGACGGAAAGAGGCGCGGAGAATGGTCCGATTGAAATTCATGATCCCGCCATACAGCCGTACGGCGGGCGCTGTCAAGCTCTTCAGAACCCGACGACGCTGCCGTGCAGATCGTATGCGTCTGATCGTTCGATCCTCGCTGTGACGATCTCGCCGACCTTGAGGGGACGGCGGCTCGAGACGTAGACCGCGCCATCGATCTCGGGGGCATCGGCCTTGGACCGGCCTTTTGAAACGGTCGGGCCGACTTCATCGATGATGATTTGCTGCCGCGTGCCGACCCTTCGCTTCAGTCGACGTGATGAAACTTTTTGCTGACGTGCCATCAGCGCGTCCCAGCGCTCCTGCTTGGTTTCGTCGGGCACTGCATTGCCGAGCGCGTTCGACTGAGCGCCTGCGACCGGTTCGTACTTGAAGCAACCGAGCCGGTCGATCTCGGCTTGGTCAAGCCAATCGAGCAGATAAGCAAAATCGGAGTCGGTCTCGCCGGGAAAGCCGACGATGAAAGTCGAGCGCAAGGTCAGATCAGGGCATTCCTCACGCCACTTCTTGATCCGACTGAGCGTCTTCTCCTGCGCGGCCGGGCGCTTCATCGCCTTCAGGATTTCCGGGCTGGCGTGCTGGAAAGGGATATCGAGATAAGGCAGGATCTTGCCTTCGTTCATCAAGCCGATGACCTCATCCACATGGGGATAGGGATAAACATACTGCAGGCGTACCCACACGCCGAGTTCGCCAAGCGCCTCAGTGAGATCGAAGAACTTCGCGCGAACCTCGCGATCCTTCCAAGGGCTGGAGGCATATTTCAGATCAACGCCGTAAGCCGAGGTGTCCTGCGAAATCACCAGCAACTCCTTCACCCCGGCGCTCACAAGCCTCTCGGCTTCGCGCAAGACGTCATTAGCGGGCCGGGACACGAGGTCGCCGCGCAGCTTCGGGATGATGCAGAAACTGCACCGGTTGTTGCAGCCCTCGGAAATCTTCAAATACGCGTAATGACGCGGCGTCAGCTTGATGCCTTGCGGAGGCACCAGGTCGAGGTGGGGATTGTGCAGCGGCGGCACTGCACGATGCACGGCTTGAAGCACGCTTTCATATTGCTGCGGGCCCGTGATCGACAGCACGCCGGGATACGCCCTCTCGATCTGCTCGGGCTCGGCGCCCATGCAGCCGGTCACGATCACCTTGCCGTTTTGGGCCATCGCTTCGCCGATCGATTGAAGCGATTCTCTTTTAGCGCTGTCGAGAAACCCGCACGTGTTGACGATAACGAGGTCGGCGCCGTCATGTTTGCGCGCCAGCTCGTAGCCTTCCGCACGCAGCCGCGTAATAATACGCTCGGAGTCAACCAGGGCCTTGGGGCACCCGAGTGACACAAAGCTGACCTTGGGCGCTGTGGCCTGTTGCATGTTTGACCTGCCTGAGTGAAACGCAGGAGGTAGTCCCAATCTCCTGCAATCACAACCCGCTTGCGACCGGCCGTACGTACGAAAGCCCCAATGGCTCGAGTCGGGTCGAACTCACGGGAGGGCCATCTTAGGATGCCTGCTGATGGGAATTGGCATTGAGACTAAGTTTTAGGCTGGGTGCCCGAAATCCGAGCCGAGCGTCTGGTTCCGAAGATCCTCATAATCCTTTGATCTTGCTGGTAATTTGTCGGCGCTGGAGCTGGCACGCAACTTGAATCTTGCGATGTCACGACAGTTCCCGAGCGGCTTGGCTCACGTAGCTGCCCCGTGCCCAGGTTGCCGCAGGACTTTGCCGCACACGATGAAACTCGAAACTTTTCCCATGGACTTTTCGGACGAGCAGAAGCGCTATCTCGAAGGTTTTGCCAGCGGCTTGCAAATCAGAACAGTCGGCCGCGGCTTCGGCGATGCGACCGCAAGCCAAGCAAGCGCCGAGCCGAGCGGACCCGAGGCCGCCCACGTCAAAGCGCAAAATAAGGTGATCGCGTCAGGGAAAAAACTCGCGGACCAGGAGAAGTTCAAACGCGACGGACATCCGTTCGACGCCTATGCGCGGTTGAAACAGCAGGCGCGGGACAACGCGCCTCCAGCGGCCGCTGATAATTTCCGCTGGCGCTATTATGGCCTTTTCTATGTAGCGCCTGCGCAGGACTCATATATGTGCCGCCTGCGCATCCCGAATGGAATCCTGAAGCACTGGCAACTCTCGGCTCTAGCCGATCTCGCTGAACGGTTGTGCGGCCCATATTGCCATGTCACGACGCGCGCCAATCTGCAGCTTCGTGAAGTTCCACCAAAGCACGCTGTGGCCTTAATCGAAGGCATTCAGGATCTCGGCTTGTGTTCGCGCGGGTCGGGCGCTGACAACATCCGCAACGTCACGGGCACGCCGACGGCAGGCGTCGATCCTCAGGAGCTGGTGGATACCCGCGAATATGCGCGTGCGTGGCACTATCACATCCTCAACGACCGCTCGCTGACCGGATTGCCCCGCAAATTCAATGTCGCCTTCGATGGGGGCGGGAGGATCGCTGTCCTGGAGGATACCAATGACATTGCATTCTCAGCGGTCCAGCTGAAGGACGGTTTCGGAATCGAGTCCGGCGTCTGGTTTCGCCTGGGACTTGGAGGGATCACCGGGCACAAGGATTTCGCCAGGCAGACCGGCATCATCGTCAAACCAACGGAATCTACCGAAGTCGCCGATGCCATCGTGCGAGTATTCATTGATCTCGGCGACCGTACCAACAGGTTGAAGGCACGGCTGAAATACGTGATTGACCGGATCGGAATGGAGCAATTCCTGCAGCTCGTCCAAGAAAAGCTCGGCCGCACGCTGACCCGCGTTCCGCCCGCGGGTCTCGCACCCGCACCCACGATTGACCGCACGGCACACATTGGTGTGCACCAGCAGAAGCAACCTGGTTTGAATTGGATCGGGATCGTATTGCCGGTCGGGAAGCTCACGTCCGACCAGATGCGTGGCTTGGCGAAGATCGGAAATGATCTCGGAGACGGTGATATCCGCCTTACCGTTTGGCAAAATCTCTTGATTTCAGGTGTCCGCGACGAGAACGTGGCGACCGCTGTAGCCGCGATTGAATCCATCGGCCTGTCGGTCAAGGCTTCGCAAATCCGCGCCGGACTGATCGCCTGTACGGGCAATGCCGGGTGCAAGTTTGCCGCCTCGGACACCAAACGCCATGCCGCCGAGATTGGCGAATGGTGCGAGGCGAGGGTGCCGATCGACACGCCACTTAATATACATCTCACCGGCTGCCATCATTCATGCGCCCAGCATTACATCAGCGATATCGGGCTGATAGCCGCGAAGGTTCCTGTCGGAGAGAAAGACGATACTGTCGAGGGCTATCATCTGTTCGCGGGCGGTGGCTTCGGTCCGAATGCAGAGCTCGGAACGGAGGTTTACCGCGACATCAAGGCCACTGACGCGCCGAAGAAGGTGGAAGGGTTGTTGAAGGCGTATCTGTTCAATCGTCTCTCGGCGGGTGAAAGTTTCCTGACGTTCGCGCGCCGCCATGATGCGGAAGCCCTTCGCAAACTTGCCGATGCGGAGGCTTCCAGATGAACCAGATGACGCCTCCGGCCAAAATCGAAGTCATTCCTTCGAGCGCGCCGTTCTCCGAATCCCAGCGCTCGTGGTTGAATGGTTTCTTTGCCGGACTGCTGTCCATGAATGTCTCGGCCCAGCTCTCGCCAGAGCAGCGGGATGCCGTCTTGCAGGACGCATCCGCAGCCGACGGCGACCAGGATGACGCGCCCTGGCATGACCAGAGCATGCCGATTGCCGATCGTATGAAGCTGGCGCAGGGCCGTCCGCTGCGCCGGCGCATGATGGCGGCGATGGCCCAGCAGGATTGTGGTCAGTGTGGATACAATTGCCACGACTATTCGGAAGCGATCGCCACCAGGTCCGAGGCGCGGCTCAACCTCTGTGTTCCGGGCGGTAAGGAAACCGCACGGATGCTAAAGGCGCTGCACGAGGAATTGGATAAGGCGCCCATAGCCTCGTCTAGCCCGCCCCTGTCGCCGGCCATCCCGACGCCGGCGGTGAATGCGGAGCCAGGGCGATCGCGAGATAATCCAGTTTCTGCGACGTTCGTTTCAAGACGTCTGCTCAACAAAGCAGGATCCGAAAAAGAGACGTGGCACGTTGATTTTGATCTCAGCGGCTGCGGGCTCGACTATGTTGTCGGCGACTCCTTCGGTATTTTCGCCCGGAACGATCTTGGCCTTGTCGATCAGATCATCGCGATGCTCGGGGCTTTGCATACGACTGAGATCAGGGGCAAGACTCTCCGCCAGGTGTTGATCGAAGATGTCTCGCTAGCGCCCGCGCCGGACTCCTTATTTGAATTGCTGTCGTTCATCACCGGCGGTGCTCAACGGGAGAAAGCGCGCGCGCTTGCACAAGGCGAAGACCCCGATGGGGACGCGACCACGCTAGACGTGATGGCGGCGCTGCAAAAGTTTTCGGGCATCCGCCCGCATCCGGAAGCATTTGTCGAAGCGTTGGAGCCGCTACAGCCGCGGCTTTACTCAATATCGTCGTCGCACAATGCCACGCCGGGCAAGCTATCGTTGACGGTGGACTGCGTGCGATACGTAGTCGGCAAACGCAAGCGGCTCGGATTGGCTTCGACCTTTCTGGCAGAACGCATCAAGCCTGGCGACGAGGTCAGGGTTTACGTGCAGAAGGCCCATGCTTTCGCCCTGCCGCAAACTTCGGAAACGCCGATTATCATGGTAGGGCCGGGCACCGGCATCGCGCCGTTCCGCGCATTTCTGCTCGACCGAAAAGCGACCGGTGCGCCGGGGAAGAACTGGTTGTTCTTCGGTCATCAGCGTAGCGACTATGATTTCTTCTATGCGGACGAGTTGAACGCGCTCAAGGCTTCGGGTCTGCTGACGCGGCTATCGTTGGCGTGGTCGCGTGACGGTGAGAAAAAATTCTATGTGCAGGACCGCATGCGTGAGGTCGGCCGGGAATTATGGAACTGGCTAGCCGAAGGCGCCCACATTTATGTGTGCGGCGACGCCAAGCGGATGGCCAAAGACGTCGAACGGGCGCTAGTCGACATTGTCGCGCAGTTCGGCGCCCGTACCACGGATGAGGCGGTGCTGTTCGTTGGGGAACTCAAAAGGAAAGGACGGTTTCAACAGGACGTGTACTAACGGTTCCAGTCAGCTCAATCCTTAACAAAAGGAAATTCTCGCGAGAGTCCCGAACGCGGAAACTTCTGCTGAGATTTGACTCTCGCGCGGACCTCACATCGCTATTTGCGAACCGAGCTTGCATCCATCGTCGCATCGTATTCCATTTGCAGCCAATGCTCTCTTGGAGAACGGCAATGCGCGAATTATCGGCGGAAGCCCGCTTGCACTGGCAGGCCCGTTCGCTTTCGCAAACGACCGAAACTGGATTGCTAGAGATTGCGGTTTACGGCGCATTTGCCATCATTGCGGCGGTAGTGTTCGGCAGTTTGTCGGTTCACCCGTTCTAGGCCGTTCTTTACTGGCGGCGCCGATCTATCGTTTGAACGGCGCGACATCAATTCCAGCGTGCTTCAAGGCGTGTCGAACGCCGCGGGCGATCTCAACAGCGCCCGGTGTATCGCCGTGAATGCAAACGGTATCCGTGCGCATCTTTATCGTCTTGCCGGTGACCGAGACCACCGCACCATCCTGAACCATTCGCACCACGCGCTCCGCGATCGCCTTTGGGTCGTGCAGCACCGCGCCCGGCTTCCGACGCGACACCAGGGATCCGTCATCCTCATAGGCGCGGTCCGCGAACACTTCATGCACCATCGGTAGATTGGCTGTTTCACCAGCTTGAACAAGCCGGGAATTAGCGAGCACCACAAATACGAGGTTGGGGTCCACGGCCTTTATGCCGGAGGCGATGGCTTTGGCGGTCATATCGTCCTCGCAGGCGACGTTGGACAGCGCGCCATGCGCTTTGACGTGAGTGACTTTATGACCAGCCGCGGTTGCGATCGCCTGGAGCGCGCCGATCTGGTAGGCGACCAGATTTTCAATTTCCGAGGCCTTGAGGCCGGGCATCGGACGACGGCCAAACCCATGCAGATCCCGGTAACCTGGATGCGCCCCGATGCTGACGCTCCGAGCCTTCGCAAGCTCCACGGTCTTGCGCATGATGTCGGCGTCGCCGGCATGGAAGCCGCAGGCGATATTGACGGATGTGGCAAGCTCGATCATGGCGGCGTCGTTGCCCATCTCCCAAGCGCCGAATCCTTCACCTAAATCGCAATTGAGATCGATCGTTGTCATGTTCGCCTACCCTTGCACGAGCCGATCGCTGGCTAGTCCTGCGCGGACAAGTCAGCTGAGGATGGAATTTGCCATGTCCAGGCGTCAACGGCGTTGACGGCAGCGCCCGCGACGTTAGCACCTCGAAGCGCCTCGATGTTGAGATCAAAATTGCCGATTGGGCGGAGCCGGTCGCGTAAGCTGCGCAGCAACTTCAGGAACCTTCGCGACTCTTCTTGCGCTGCGGCCATAGTGATCGCTTGGAAGCGAAAACTCTTCCCAGGCGGGATCTGGGCGAAACGGCCGAGATCAGCCGTTATGACCGTAGCGATCTTCGGATAGCCGCCGCTGGTGCCGCGATCCGGCATCAACACAATGGGGGCGCCGTTGCCCGGCACCTGAATGCTCCCATTGACGGTGCCATCCGAGACAATGTTGTGGCCATGCAGATGTTTGACCGTAGGCCCTTCCAGACGGTAGCCCATGCGGTCGCTCGTTGCCGATATCTTCCATTCGCTGTCCAGAAATAGTCTTGTAGCGTCCTGATCGAATTCATCGGCCTGCGGACCCATGACGACGCGGATCGGGCCCTCCGCGGCTGGCGGAAGATCGATCCGGCACTCGTCGGCACCGCTTGCCGTTGCGGTCTGCAATTCATCGCCCGCCTGCAGTGGGCGGGCGTATGGGCTGCCGAGCCCGGCGCGCGCGTTCACGGCGAGGCTACCGAACATCGGCTCGCCTGCAACTCCGCCCTCCAGGGCCAGGTAGCTGAACGAACCACCGCGCGCAAAACCGAGCGTCAGCGTTTCGCCATCGGCCAGCGTCATTGATGTGTCGGAGGCGACCGCCCGGGCCGCGATGTCGGCGTTACGTAACGCGCCCGCCAGTCCGACCCGTACCGCACCGTCGCTCGCGGTGAACGCGCCCCCGAACGGGCCGATTTCGATTGCGGCTGTGACCGGTGCATTTCCGACCATCGCATTAGCTGCCGCCAGCGCCAGCCGGTCCATTGCTCCGCTAGGCGTTAGACCATAGCGCTGCGCGCCATGGCGACCACCATCTTGCACGGAGCTCGCCGGTCCAATTGCTGAAACGACGAGTCTGCTCATGGATTCATCAACTCGGCAACGATCTCACCATTTTCCGCGGCGCGGTCCTGGTCAGCGAAAGTTTTGGCGTCGACGACGGAAAAAGTAACGCGGTCGCCAGGTTCGAGCAGGAAAATAGGCTCGCGATGCAGCTGGTACGTCCGCACGGCGGTCCGTCCTAACAAATGCCATCCGCTCGGGCCGGCCAGGCATTGCACGCCCGCCTGAACGCCACCGATCGAAATCGTGCCCGCCGGCGTCAGCAGCCGTGGGTTTTGCCGTCGCGGCATGTGGAGGGAACTGTGCAGGCCGCTGAGGTAGGACCAGCCCGGGGTAAAGCCGATCATCGCGACGCGGTAATCGCCGGCGCTATGGCGCGCCACGATATCGTCGGGGGTGGTTTTCAGGGTTTTGGCGACATCCTCAAGATCGATGCCGTGCTCACCCCCATACGTCACGGGTATCCGCCAATGGCGGGTTGCCGTGGCCGCCGGCTCGGCCGATCGTGCGAGCGCGAGGAGTTTTTCGCCCAAGACGCCAAAATCGACCTGCGACGGATCGTAGTGTACCAGAAGGGATCGATACGTCGGCACCGTTTCCGTCACGCCCGGGATGGCCTCGTTGGCGACGGCGCGATCGAGCCCCAGCACCCGCTGGTTCGCCGCATCATCGATATGCTTGCTGAATTCAACCGTAATGGCGCTGTCGCCACTTGGAAGAATACGGGGTGGGGCGAGTGTCGCGGCCATATAGTACAAACTCGTCTGCGGCTGACTTTTTCGCCTAATAACACCGACTTGTCACCCAATCATCGGCTCTTGACGCAACGGCCGCACCTCGCAAGATGCGCCGGCACATCAATCTGTTTAGCGGAGTTCTGTTTTCGATGTCCCTGACCCCCGAAGCCATCAAGACCCTGTCGCGCGTTTCGACCGGGACAATTACGACAGTTCTCCTCAAAAAGGGACTGCGCAACGTGTGGATTCGCGGGTCGCGTCCGTTGAAGGCGGGGCAGCCGCGGCTGGTCGGGACTGCGTTCACGCTGCGTTTCGTCCCCGCACGCGAAGACCTGGCCACGCCGGAATCGTGGTCCTCGCCGGTTTCGACCCGGACCGCGATCGAAGCGATGCCCGAGGGCTGCATTGCGGTGGTCGATGCCATGGGGATCACCGATGCGGGGATTTTCGGAGATATTCTGTGCGCACGGATGGTCAAGCGCGGGGTTACCGCACTGGTCACGGACGGTGTCGTGCGCGATCTCGAAGGCGTGCTTGGCACGGGGTTACCGGTGTGGTGTGATGGCTTTGCCGCCCCGCCCTCGGTTGCCGGATTGACCTTCGTCGGATGGGGCGAGCCGGTCGGCTGCGGCGGCGTCGCGATCTTCCCGAACGACATCATCGTCGCGGACCAGGACGGCGCCGTAGTGATCCCGAAGGCATTCCTCGATCTCATTCTGAGCGAAGGCGCGGAGCAAGAGCGCATGGAAGCCTGGATCGTCGAGCAGGTGAACGCCGGCGCGGTGCTGCCGGGCCTCTATCCGATGAATGCGGAAACCAAGGCGCGCTACGCAGATTCGAAGAAATAACGAGGGCGCGATAAAGCGCGTCAGTTGCAAAAGGAGGAATTGATGGACATCCATGTCGCTGGCTCCAGGCCGAGCCGTCGTGCACCCAAAGAGAGTTTCACCGGCACAGTCTGGCAGGACCCGATCATTGCGGCTCAAGCGCCGGCGCGCATGGTCGCAAACCGCGTCGCCTTCGAACCGGGGGCGCGTACCGCATGGCATACGCACCCGCTCGGCCAAACCCTTTACGTGATCTCCGGCGTCGGCCGGATTCAGACCAAGGGCGGCCCCGTGCGCGAGATAAGGGCTGGCGACGTCATCTGGATTCCGCCCGGAGAGAAGCACTGGCATGGCGGCTCGCCGACTACCGGAATGGTGCACATCGCCATGCAAGAGTCACTCGATGGAAGCCACGTGACCTGGATGGAGCAGGTCAGTGATGCCGAATATTCGCCATCACCCTAAATGTCGCCGCTCTGGTCGCCGACCCGCTGCGCGATCTCACCGCCGCTCATTTCTTTCCGCAGCATTTCAAATCGACGCCGCACATCGCTTTCGCGATCGTCCACAAACCTGATCGCTTCATCCCCGGACATGGGTCCGGTGACCAGAGGGGCGGAGTGCTCACCAATGGTTTCGTCAACGTAATATTCGCCGCTGTTTTCGCGACGGACGCTCCATTTGAACCGGATCGCCGCCATCGGGCCAGGACCGAACTTGCAATAGCCCTCCGCGCCGCTGCGCTCGGGCCCGACTGCCACATCCTCGACGGCCGGCTTTCCCGATCCGTTACGGGATTCGGGGTGATAGAGCAGACTGGCGATCGCCGCCAGAACATGATCGGTCGGGTCGCTCTGATTCAAGGCTTCTGCCTCCGGATCTAGCAACAGTCGAACAGCGAAAAGTGCTGCTCTCGGCCGAATCGTAACAATTTCTCCCGAATAAGGCTAGTTCTGCCCTTACGCGCAGATCGGCGGCAATTTGCGTGTCCACGGGCGCTCCTGTTCGAGCTGCGCTGCCAAGCGGAATAACGTCGCCTCGTCACCAAGTCGCGCGGAGAACATCATACCCAGGGGCAAGCCGGCGCGGTTCCACGCCAGCGGCATCGACATCGCCGGCTGGCCGGACATGTTGAACATTGAGGTTGCCGGTATATAGCGGCGCAGAATTGGCGCTATGTGGGAAAGGTCCTTCGACATCGAGTTGAGTTCACCGATCCGCAGCGGCGGCGAGCAAAGTGTCGGGCACAGAAACACATCGCAGCTTTCGAAGAATGCCGCCAGCGCACGCGAAATCTGGAACGCTCCGAGTTGAGCGGCTACATAGTCCGTCGCGGTTGCCTTTTGCGCGTTGCGTGCCATTGCCAGCGTGAGAACTTCAAAATCGTCTTCGGTCATCGGTCGCCCAAAGCGCTGCTCCGAGATTCGCACCGTAAGCGCGGTATTGGCCGCGACAATGGTTGCCATTACCGCGGCCGGATCGCAGGCGAGGGGAGCGGCGCGCTCCTCCACATGATGACCAAGCTTCGAAAGCAGCGCGGCGATTTCGCGGATCGCTGCCGCAATTTCTGGATCGATGGCGTCGCCATAGGGAGACTTGTCCGTAAAACTTATCCGCAACCGGCCTGGATCGCGGCCGACTTCTTGCAGGAATGGCCTCTCGGGTGGCGGCGCGACATAGGGGCTCGACGCCTCGGGACCGTGAATAGCGTCGAGCATGGCCGCGCTGTCGCGAACCGTGATACTCACCACATGACCACAGGAAAACCCGCCCCAGCCCTCGCCGCGATCCGGCCCGAGCGGGGTGCGCGCGCGCGTCGGTTTCAATCCGAAGACGCCGCAGGCCGAGGCTGGAATACGGATCGAACCGCCGCCGTCGCTGGCATGGGCCACAGGAAGAATGCGTGCCGCAACCGCCGCCGCTGCGCCGCCAGACGAGCCGCCTGAGGAGTGCTCGAGGTTCCAGGGATTTCGCGTCGGGCCGAACAGGCGCGACTCCGTAGTCGGCATCAATCCGAATTCCGGAGTGGAGCTTTTGCCGAAGATCGTGAGGCCGGCATTGAGAAAACGCTGCGCAAGCGTACCGGTGTGGTCGGCGATGTTGTCCTTGTACAAGGTCGCGCCCGAGGTGGTGCGCGTACCCTCGAGGATATCAAGATCCTTTAGAAGAAATGGCACGCCCGAGAACGGCCCACTGGGTTCGCCTCTCTCGATTTGGCGCGCAGCATAATCGTAATGTTTTACGACGACGGCATTGATCTGCGGATCGACCTCGGCTGTTCGGGCAATCGCCTCGTCGAGCAATTCCCGCGGCGTGACCTGCTTTCTTCGGACGAGGTCGGCCAGGCCCAGGCCATCATAATTGCCGTATTCGCTAAATCCCATTCTGGTACTCGCTGACATCAAGCTTCGAAACCGACCAATTATCGGCGCAACCTCAGAACATCAGCCGAGCACGTCCTGATTGATGACGTTTTGCCGGATCGGCTCGCCGTCGAGCGCGCTTAAAATGTTACGTGCGGTCTGCTCGCTCATGCGATCGACGGCCTCACGCGTAACCCCCGCGACGTGTGGGGCCATAATAACGTTCGGAAGATCAAAGAGCGAATGGCCAGAGGGAGGCGGCTCCTGCTCGAATACATCGAGGCCGGCACCTGCGAGGCTGCCGGATACCAACGCCGCATGCAAGGCGGTTTCATCGACGATTCCACCACGCGCGGTGTTGATCAGATACGCGGTGGATTTCATGCGCTTCAAGCGAGCCGCATTGAACATCCCAATTGTTTCGGGTGTTTTCGGACAGTGAATGCTGACGAAGTCAGCACGGGGTAACGCAGCGTCCAGATCGCCTACCGGCTCGCAGCCCGCCGCCTTTATTTCAGCGGCAGGTTTGTAGGGATCATAAACCAGAACGTTCATTTCCATTGCGAGGCAACGCTTGGCCGTACGCGTGCCGATGCGACCAAAGCCAATGATCAGTACTGCCTTGCCGAAGAGGTCGAACGGTAACATCCCCAAGCGATGCCCCCATTTCCCGTCCTTGACGATGGAATGCATTTCAACGGCCCGTTTCGCCAATGTCAGCATCATGAAAAGAGCCTGTTCGGCCACCGAGGGGGAATTGGCGGTGCCGGCTACCATCAGCGGAATTTTTCGACGGCTTAAAGCCGGAATGTCGACGGCGTCGTAGCCCACCCCGATCCGGGTCACCACCTTCATGTCCTTTGAAGCTTCCAGCTCGGGCTCACCGAAGCGGGTAGCGCCGAGCGCAACACCGTGAACCGGCGCCTGCTGCCGTAGCATCGCTTCAAAATCTTTGGCGGAGATCATATTGGGAAATTCGATGAGCTCGATGTCCTCCCGCTCCCGCAAGAGAATGCGCCCCTGCTGCGACATCGATTCAGTTACGAAAATTTTCTTCTTGTTGGTCGCCATTCCAGCCCCGCCCAGCGCTCGGATTTTTCCTTGAGCGCCGTCAGAGGACGACACCTGTGGACTCGTTTAGCAGGTGCATATTGTTAAGGTCTACTGCCAAACGAAGCGGCGCCCCATCGCGCGCGCCGGCATTCGGATTGACTCGTCCGCAGACTTCGATGCCTTCAAGCATGAAGTAGATCAGGGTCTCCATTCCCATGGGTTCGGTCACGTCCAGTACCACGTCGAAGGGCTCGATGCCCGGCTCGGTGTGCTGTTTGGCCTCGGTGATGTGCTCCGGCCGGATCCCCAAAATCAGCTTCTCGTTTCTCGCGATATTCTGATATCGCGCCGCGCGAGCCGCAGGCAGCGGAAATGCAATGCGATCGGTCAGACGGATATTCAGTCTTCCGCCGACTTCCTCCAGTCGGCAGGGCACGAAATTCATTGCTGGCGAGCCGATGAACCCCGCGACAAATCGGGTGGCGGGCTTGTGATAGAGATCGTTCGGGGTGCCGATCTGCTCAATCCGACCGTGGTTCATCACGACCACCCGATCGGCAAGGGTCATCGCTTCCACCTGGTCGTGGGTAACGTAAACGGTGGTGGTACGTACCTTCTGGTGGACCTTTTTGATCTCGATCCGCATCTGGACGCGAAGCTTGGCATCCAGGTTGGATAACGGCTCGTCAAACAAAAACACTTTCGGATTGCGCACGATGGCACGACCCATCGCAACACGCTGCCGCTGGCCGCCGGAAAGCTGCTTCGGTTTTCGGTCGATCAGGTCGGTGATGTCGAGCATCCGCGCGGCCTCGGTGACCCTGCTTTTGATTTCGGCCTTTGGATAGCGCTTGAGGCGGAGGCCAAATGACATGTTCTCCGCGACCGTCATGTGCGGATAGAGCGCGTAGTTCTGGAAGACCATCGCGATGTCGCGGTCCTTTGGCGGCACATCGTTCACGACGTCACCGCCTATAATTATGTCGCCATCGGTGATGTCTTCGAGCCCGGCGATCATCCGTAGGGTAGTCGATTTCCCGCAGCCCGACGGGCCGACCAGCACCACGAATTCCTTGTCCGCTATATCAAGATCGATGCCACGCACGGCTTCGACCTCGTCGTAACGCTTGATGACCTTGCGCAGCGTAACGTCTGCCATGAGTGATCAACCCTTTGTCGCGCCAGCCGTCAGACCAGCGATGTAATAATCCATCAGGAATGCGTAAATGATCAATGGTGGCGCGGCGCCGAGCAGGGCGCCCGTCATAATCTGTCCCCAATTGAAGACGTCGCCCTTGATCAGGCTCGTAATGATGCCGACCGGAAGCACCAATTGATCGGTCGAAGTCGTGAACACCAGGGGATAGAGGAATTGCGCCCATGATACAGTGAATGCGAAGATGGTAGCCGCAATCAGGCCGGGCAGCGCGACCGGAATAAAAATCCGAGTTAGGGTTTGAAACCAGGAGGCGCCGTCGATGATCGCAGCCTCGTCAAGCTCTTTGGGGATTGAAGCGAAGTATCCGATCATAATCCACGTGCAAAAAGGCACTGTGAGCGTCGGATAAATAATCAGCAGCACGTACCACCGATTTATTAACTGGATTCCGGTCCAGTCGCCGAACACCGCGAACATTTTGAACAGCGGGATGAACAGCAAGCTGTCAGGAATGAGGTACGTCAGGAAAACGCCTGTCGCCAGTGTCGCCGAGCCCCAGAACCGCATGCGTGCCAGCGCAAAGGCAGCCGGCACGCTGATCAGCATGGTGATCGTCACCACGAAGATCGAGACGAGCGCCGAATTCCAGAAAAACCTCAGGAACTGGTTCGAGGTCAGTAATCCGATGTAATTTTCCAACGTCGGATGAAAGACCCACCAGGGATTGGTCGCCGCCGAAATCTCCGCGCTGCTCTTGAGCGAGGTAATCAACATGTAAAGTGGCGGCACCAGCGAAAAGATCGCAAACAGCGTGAGGAAGAAGTACGACCACCTCAGCGCCCATTTACGGTCGCGGCTCATGCTTCCATATTTGACCGCGCGGGTCGGCGCGGCCTTGTTGATTGCTACGGTGCTTGCCATCAGGCTTCATTCCCGCGTTTGTTGACGTCGCGCAGGATGAAAATCGCCGCGACCGCGAGTATGGGCACCATGAAGAGCGAGACGCTGGCGCCGAGCGGAATGTCGCTGCCCTCGATCCCTATCCTGAACGCCCATGTCGCAAAAATATGGGTGTGATCAAGCGGTCCGCCGGCGGTCAGAATCCGTACAATATCGAAATTGGCGAAGGTTACGATCAGCGAGAACAGCGTGGTGATGGCGATGATGTTGCGCATCATTGGTAGCGTCACGTACCAGATGCGTTGCCACCAGTTCGCGCCGTCAATGGCCGCCGCTTCATAGAGTTGATCCGGCACCGACTTGAGCGAGGCCAGGTACATGATCATGAAGAACGGTGCGCCGTACCAGATGTTGACGAGAATGACGGAGAAACGGGCCCAATTCGCGTCGCCTGTCCACGGGATCGGGCCGATCCCAAAAAATGAAAGGGTATAATTGAAGGCGCTATAGGAAGGATCGAACAGCCACAGCCATGCCAGGGTACTCATGGCCGGCGGGATCACCCAAGGCACTAGCAGCATGCCACGCCATTTGCGCTGCCCCTTCGCCGGTATGTTGTGAACGAAATGAGCAACGATGAATCCGATCAGGGCTTTGAACACTACCGCGGTGATGGCAAAAATGCAGGATTGTTTGACGACCAGCCAGAACGTATCGCGCTTGAACAGAAATTCGAAATTCCCGAGCCCGATAAAGCGCTGCATTGACTTGTTCAGCGTTGCCAGATGCAGTGAATATAGCGCGGGATAGAGGACCAGAATCGTGATCAGGAGTATCAGGGGCAACGTCATCAGAAAGGCCGCGGTCGACTTCCGCTTCAGCGCGGTTTTCAGACTTGAGCGCTTGCGTGCGCTTTTAGCGCCGGCAACACGATTGGGCTGAAATGCCACATCGACCATTGTGCGTCTTCCTCGCGAAATTCACTTGAGGAGCCGGAATTATGACGGCTACCCTAGTTTGCGAATGGGAAACTTGCGTGCTGCGGCGGCCCTCTGACCAGGCGGGCCGCCGCAAACATCTTCTTAGCTGCGCATGAAGCCTTCGCACTCGCCTTCGGCCCAGGCGAGCGTCTTCTCCATCGGTTCGCCCTGGTAATAGCGCAGGCACATTTTGGTCAGGGTGGCCTGAGCGTAGATCTGCTGGGCCACCTTCGGGGGTGCCGGCGAGGCGGCGATCGAGAGCGTCTGCTGCTTGTATGGATCCGGATAGTGGAACAGCGTTCCCTTGGGTGGACCTTCTTCCGCCCACACTTTGAACGTCGTTTGCTTTTCGAATGCCGGAAGATCGTAACCGCCGCTGGCGTTCACCATTTTCTCAACAGCCGCCGACTGCGACAGATAAACTAGCAAGCTCTTGGCAGCCTCCTTGTTCTTCGAAAAATTCCAGGTGGTCCAGAAGTAGGGCAGGAACGGCGCGAACCTGCCTTTTGGCCCCTTCGGAAAACCATGCGTCCAGCACTGCTCCGCGACCTGCGGAGCGTCACGTTTCGCCACGGCCCATGCGCTCGGCGGATTCATGATCATCGCGCCACGGCCGGAAACCAGCCACTTATTATTGGAGGCATCATCCCATGCCGACACATCCGGCGGCAGGAACGCAATCAGTTTCTTGTAGAAATCCAGAGCCTGGCGAACTGCGTCGGTTTTGACGGTCAGGTTTCCTTTGGCATCGACGAGATTGGCTCCGAAAGACTGAAAGATCGCGCCGGCGGTATCGACGTTGTCAGTCGTCTCGCCCAGGCCAATTCCGAACGGGAAGCCGCCCTTGTGGCACGCCTCTGCCGCTTTCAGGAAGGTGTCCATGGTCCAGTTGTCCGCCTTGGGTGCGGCACCCGCAGGATACATTTCCTGGACGTCGATGTTGGCGTATTTCTTCATCAAGTCGATGCGCGAACAGGGCCCCTTGATCTGGCTGCCAACGCAAGTGGGAACGCCGAGCCACTTACCGTCCAATTGGCCGAGGTACTGCACGGCGCTGTTGACGTTGCCGTTCTGCTGGAGCAGCGTCTGCATGATATCATTGACGGGTTCGAGCAGTTCGGAGTTGGCGTGGGGCCACCAGCTCGGCATCGCGAGAATGTCATGCCCTGATTTCGCCTGCGCTTCGGCCGCGATCGTCAGCAGGTTCTTGTTTCCTTGGCTCGGGATATAATCGATTGAAACTTCGACTTTCTCCTTGGCGGCCCATTCATTGACCAGATCGGTGGAGGCCTTGTTCGAGCCCGGAACCCAATGGTCCCAGAAACCCATAGTCAGTTTGCCGGCGGCGTGAGCGCCCCTGACATATGGCGCTGCAATCAGTGCAGCGCTTGATAGCGCGGTAGCAGCTACAAATTGACGTCGAGACAGCTTTCTCCGTGACATAGGCTTTCCTCTCTGCTGAGCCAAAAAACCGATTTTCTCTTATTAGCCTCCATTTCACATCGCGCTCCAACTAAAGACCGCGTGAGGGTATGGAGATTTCCTCCACGATCAGAGCAGAATTGGTGACGGCTGTCGAGAAATGACGTTGGCCAGCAATCTTGTACTAACGTTGTGCTCTATTTCGCGGCGACAGCACTTCCGCCTCCGTAAAGGCGTGCGATTTCGCACCTCTTTTGCGGTGCACACAGGTTTCATTCTGCACGGGGTTGATTTTAAAAGTGCGCGATAGCGTCGCAGTCCAGCTGTTGCTCGGGTAACCTGATTGGAGCTCAAGCACTTCGCGCAGCATGCCGACGTGGCGACGCGATAGACTCGCGCCGCGCTAAAACGATACGGTTTCGATTGCGCCGATCGGGGCCGCGCTCCCGAATTCTGAGCCGAGACATTTTGAAAACCAATCAGGAGGACCAGACGATGATGACCTCGACTAAGGTGCGCACCCATTGCAGCTGGCTGTTGGCACTTGGAGCGGTCTTAGTTGCGGTCCTCGGGGCGCCCCTTGCGGTCGATGCCCAGGTCATTCAAGGCGTGCAGCAGGGAGCGCAGGCCGGAAACAGGGCTGCTGGACCGGTGGGTGGCGTCCTGGGGGGCGCGATAGGTGGTGTTGTCGGTGTCTTCACAGGCGTGCTGGGTGTTGGCAGAAACGAACAGGCTGCACCCCCGGCCAGCGGAGCGACTGCGCCCAAACAGGTCGGTCCCGCCAAGACGGTGAAAGGAGCCAAGGGCGCCAAGACGACAAAGCAGGCTGTCCTGACCCAGGGCGGAGAGCCGCAACTGACGGCCGAACAGATTGTCGCGAACAGCGACGCAAATATCGAACGGATCAAGGCCGAATTGAATCTCACGCCGGAGCAGGAGAAGAACTGGACCGCATTCAACAGCGCAATGCACTATCTCGGCCATAACGGCGCCGACCGCCTCAACCTGAGAATTGCACGCGCCAAACGTGATCCGCCCGACGACATCATCGAGCAGATGCGCAATGAAGCCCAGTTTCTCAACGATCGCGCTGTAGACCAGCGCAACGTCGCCGATGCGGCCGAGCCGCTGTTCGCCAGCCTGAACGAGAAGCAAAAGGCAATGTTCATAGAGGAAATGGTGCGCTTAAGCCACGAGCGCGGGCTCGATTAGCGCCATCAAATGCGGTGCGCCAGCCGAGTCCCGCGCAAAGATTCTCAGGCGAAAGCCTCCCGGCGGGCCACAGCGTCCTTGCGTCGAGATCCAAGCGACGCGAGCGGCTCTATGCCTTTGGGAAATTAAGCTCCACCCCGACACCGTCAGGATCATAGAGAAATATCTGGGTGTCGCCGGTGCGCGGGACGATGCTCTCGCGGAATTTGACATTCTTTGATTGCAGACGCTTGCGGACGCCATCGGGATCGGTCGCGGCAAACGCGATATGATCGAGACGTCCGGTGTCCTCGTACTTCTTCTCCGTGCCCCGCACCACGATGCCGTCGCGCGGCTGCCGTGTGCCCATCAGGTGCACCGTGGCAACGCCGCCGGAATAGAGCCAATAGCCGGGGAAATCGAGCGGCGGGCGTTCGCCATTTTCCAGTCCCAGCACGTCGCAATAGAAATCCTTCGTGCGCTCCAGGTCAGCGGGTTCGATCGTGAAATGTTGCAGGGTACCCAGTGGCATCGCTTCGCTCCTTACGAAAGTGACATTGCCATCGGCGCAGATGATCCGGGGCGTCGACGATTTCAACTGAGCCTACTCTGCAGTCACCCCAACAGCATGGCAACTCAGGCAAATGGAAAGTGACGCAGTGACGGCCAGTTCCCGTTCGATCTGCACGACGACGTGTCGTGATTTGGTGCCGAGAAAATAATCCGCCGCCCCCGCGATCGAGAACCTGCCGCGAGAGATAAGTAAATGCTTGGGGAATATGTGGCAACGGCTCCTCGAACTCGCTCAGGACGCCGATTTCGCCTGGTCTCGCGTTCCCCTAACCAGCGGGATCGAGCTAGCGCGCCAGTGCCGTGAGTGCCACCCTCTCGATGCGGCGAACCGAAGGTCGGCATGGGATTAGAATGGTTAAGGCTTCAACAATTGGACCGAGTGGTGAGTTAGTTCCTTTAACCTTTGCGGCTAAGGTCTGCCCGCGACAGCTATTCAAGGCAAAGCCAATGGAAGAAAAACGGAAGCATCCGCGAACCGAAATTAGCGAGCCCGGCTATGTGTCAGCGGGCGGATCGGTGATGAGCTGCACAATCCGCAACATTTCGGTCGAAGGTGCAGCCATTGACGTTGAGAATCCGGCTTTCGTACCGCCGCACTTTCGGCTGGTAGTCGCGAAGGACTCCTCGGTTCGCGAGTGCCGCGTGGTGTGGATTCAGAAAAACCGGATTGGCGTGAACTTCGCTTCGAGGCCCAAGGATCATCCAGAATGAGCCTGCTGCGGTCCCTGGCGTCAACCCGGCGATGACGAAAGCATAGTCGTGATCGTCGCCAGGGTCATGGCCACACGATCGGAGGCGCGTTTAGCTTCTAGTCGCTCTCTGGCGCGTTCTTCAATCAGCAGATCGATAAACGCCAGCCGCTTGCGATCATCCACCGCTTCGGCCAACAACCGACGATACCTTCCATAGTCGAATTCGGCATGCTGCTCAGGCATCCCACGCTCCCGCTCAATCGCATGGGGCGACTCTTTCTGAGCCGCCGATTCACCGCAATGGCCGGAAGCAAGTGTGCACAGCCGAATGTGTGTGAGCCGCGCAAAGTTGGCCCGAACAGAGGTGAGGGACTATATGGAATCGCCCGTCTTCGGACGACCGGCTTCCTGTGCTCGCGCCGCCGCCCAGGCCTCGTACTCCGCGGTGCCGCGCCGAGGCGGCACACCCTCAGGCTCGCCGCCCATCCAATGCGGCATATCGGCAATTTGCTCGCCCGCGCTTTTGCCGGCACAGGCGGCCAGCAACACGCAGGCGAGGCAGAGCAGGAGACATCTCAGTCTCAGTCGCGAGCTATTCATTGTGGTGTCATGCCCGTGCAATGCGGCAAACGCCGCGCATAATCATGGCTAGGATGGGATCACGCGCCATCAGCAGCATCCAGTCGGCTTGAATGCTGGAAAGAATGATAAACACCGCTTGTTAGCAAATAGCCGAGCGTGCGCACTCTGGGGTAGGTTGAAGGCGGCGCCCGGCTATTCGGCCGCGCGGCGGTGCGGCCGTTCAATCAAAGCATCAAGGATTTAAAAAATCGTCTTCGCCGGTTTGGAGGGGGCTCTGAAATCG
>NZ_DATEPI010000104.1:0-72692 GCF_035273305.1 Bradyrhizobium sp.
GTGGCAGCTCGAGGCTGGTGAAAATCGCGCCGAGAAACAGCCATGAACCGAACTCACGCGAGACCAGATTGGTGTGCTTGCCCTGCCAGCCCAAGCCCGCTGCCTGCGCCAGCGGCTTTTCCATCACCGCAGCGGTATCGACGAATATCTTGGCTTCGCCGCCAGAAGTAGCGACCAGCCATCGTGCCAACGCCTTGAGGCGTTTTTTGATGATATCGTGGTAGTCGTCGCCCTTGGCGTAGACCGAGATCGCGCCGCGAGTCTTTTGCGCGAGAATCGCCAGCGGATTTTCATCCGGCCCATAATTGACACCCAGCATAATGATCGAGCGCACATCAGGCCAGAGCAGGCGCGGATCGGCGCGGCGCTCAGGGCGATCAGCAAGCCAGTCCATATCGCCATGTGCGCCGAGTTCGAGAAAAGCGTGAAACCACTGACCAGCATCCGTGATCGCATCCGGCCCAGTGATCCCGAAGCTATCGAAACCGAGCGCGCGCGCTTCGCTCGCCAGCGCGGCTTTCAGCTCGGTAGCGCTAAACTTGATAGCGGAGTTCAGAAGTCCAGGTCCACGTAGGTGCGCGACGCCGGCACCCCGGCCAGCCATTCGCTCAGCAGGGGGCGGAACGACGGCCGGGATTTCACCCGGGCGTACCAGGCCTTTGCTGCTTCGTCTTCGATCCATGGCACATCGCCTAGATAATCGATCGCGGAAAGATGGGCCGCGGCGGCGAGATCCGCATAGGTCAGGCGGTCGCCAGCCAGAAAGTTCCGGGTTCGCGCCAGCCATCCGATATAGGCAAGATGATAGCGCACATTTGCCTTTGCCGCTCTCATCACCTCCGCTGCCGGCGCACCGCCGCCATCCTGCTCGCTCATGAATCGCTTGTAGATTCGCTCCGTGACCAGCGGGTTGGAGGCTTCCTGATAGAATTTCTCATTGAACCAGGCCATCAACCGGCGCACCTCGATGCGCTCGCCCATGCTGGTTGGCAACAGCCGCCGCTCTCCCATCTCGCGTCCGTGGGCCTCATCGAGATATTCAATAATGACGCCCGCGCCGGGAATCGCCGAGCGGCCGTCCGCTGTCAGCACCGGAGTAGTGCCCGCCGGGTTGAGCGTCAGAAAAGTTTTGCGTCGTTCCCAAACCCGCTCTTCCACCAGTCGCAATTCGAGGCCGTGTTCGCCAAGCGCCAGCCGGATAAAGCGTGAAAGCGGACAGAACGAATGATGAAACAGTGTGTACATGAGCCCTTGTTATTTGTGCGCTGCTTAAGAAATCATCACCGCCTTAATACGTCAGGCAAACGCATAAACCACCCAAGCAGCGCGCCAAACTACCGAAGCGCGCGAGCGAGGCAACCTGTGTTTTCGCGTTTTTTACGATTGCCGCAGAGATGCGAATAGGCCAGAAGGATTCTGGCTTTGGGGCGGAATCGATCAGAACGGATCATTGTGATGATGTCTGACGCATTGCGGGCGGTGGTCCTCGGTATCGTCGAGGGTGTCACCGAGTTCCTTCCAGTGTCTTCGACGGGACACCTGTTGCTTGCGGAAAGGTTCTTTAATCTCGGCGAGGGCAGTTTCTGGAACAGCTTCACGATCTTGATTCAGCTCGGCGCAATTCTGGCCATTCTTGTGCTCTACTTCGGGCGATTGTGGCGGATCGCGCTCGGCGCGTTCTCCAATTCCGACGATCGGCGATTCGTCTTGGGTGTGCTGGTCGCGTTCCTTCCGGCGGTCATCGTCGGCCTGATTGCCGGGAAGTACATCAAGGAACTTCTGTTCAATCCGTGGGTGGTTTGTTTTTCGCTGATCGTTGGCGGCGCCGTATTGCTGTGGGTTGATCAGCTCGATCACAAGCCGCATGAATACGATGCGACCAAATTTCCGTTGCCGATGTATCTGGTCATCGGGGTCGCGCAGTGCGTGGCGATGATTCCCGGCGTCTCGCGATCCGGCGCCAGCATCGTGGCTGCGATGTTGTTGGGCGCTGACAAACGCGCGGCAGCAGAGTTTTCATTCTTTCTCGCGATCCCAACCATGATCGGTGCGTTCGTCTACGAGTTCTACAAGAACCGGGCTGACATCAACCTCGACCACGCCGGCGTCATCGCGATCGGTTTTGTGGTGTCGTTCATCACTGCGATGATTGTGGTCAAGACCTTCCTGACCTACGTCACCCGCCATGGTTTCGTGCTGTTTGCGTGGTGGCGCGTCATTGTCGGCACGCTCGGCCTGGTCGCGCTGGCGATGGGACGCTAACACCCGCTCCAGATTACTCGGTGTCCGCGCGCAGGTCTAAGTGCGCCTGTTCGCGAACTGCCCCGTCTTGCGGAATCGCCATAGATATTGCGGAGCGATCGCTTCCAGCGAATCCGGCGCGATTCCCAGGCCTTCCAGCGTCAGGCCGCTGGCCTTGGCGGCATCCGACACGACATTGTCGGTGCGCAGCAGTGCTACCTGATCCGGTGTTAGCTTGAGAGGTCCCGGCGCGAACTGCAGAATGAATGCCTGCAACTTTGCGAGGCCAAACGGCAGTGAGATCAGCATGCGTCGGCGTTCGATGGTGGAAAGAATGATTTGCATGATCTCGCGCATGGTCAGCACTTCCGGACCGCCGAGTTCGTAAGTGGCGCCAGCTTTGGTCTTGCCGTCGACGGCATCGGCGATCGCGGTCGCGACATCGCCTACATAGACCGGCTGCATTCGGGTCATACCGCCACCGATCAGCGGCAAGGCTGGCGATACCCGTGCCAGTGCTGCGAAACGGTTGGTGAACTGGTCCTCGGGCCCGAATACCACCGATGGCCGGAAGATGGTGGCGGAGGGCGTGGCCGACAGCACCGCTTTTTCGCCTGCCGCTTTCGTGCGCCCATAACCCGATGGTGACTTCTCGTCCGCTCCAATGGCCGAAACATGCACCATGTCGGCGCCGACGGCCGCCGCGACGCGGGCTACCGCGCCGGCGCCCCGAGCTTGAACCGCCTCGAAACTTTGAGCGCCGCTCTCGGCCAGAATACCGACCAGATTGATGGCCGCATACGAACCCCGCATCGCGGCCTCGACCGAGGTCGGATAACGCAAATTGCACTGCACGGCGTGAATCTGGCCGACCCGACCGAGGGGCTGCAAATGGCCAGCTAGTTCCGGTCGGCGCACTGCCACCCGGATGCGGTAATCGCGCTTCGCCAGCGCGCGCACCACGTGTCGGCCCAGGAAACCCGATCCTCCGAAAACCGTGACCAGCGTGTCCAGATTCGATGCCATGGCGCCTGTTCCTAAGGGTCAAATTCGATCGGTCGTGCAGATATTTGGCGGTTTCGCGATACGCCATCATGCTGATGCTGTACAGCGCATTTGCCTCGCAGCGTGCCAATTTGACAAGCGCGCAACCGATCCGTACTAACCCGCCCGGGCCCAGGTGGCGGAATTGGTAGACGCGCTGGCTTCAGGTGCCAGTGGCTTCACGGCCGTGAAGGTTCGAGTCCTTTCCTGGGCACCAACTATCGTTGGATGCTCTCCCATCACCGATCAGGGTTCACCGGCTGCTCGCCTGTTCGAACTTTGGGCGGTAGTTTGGTCGGCAGCGATTCGAAGAGGTTCTGACGATGACCGTGCGCCTGCATCGAGGCGATCTGCCGGATCTGACCCGCTACACCAGTTCGGTGGCGATCGATACCGAGACCATGGGCTTGCAGCCACACCGGGACCGGCTCTGTGTCGTGCAGTTGTCGAACGGTGACGGAAGCGCCGACGTCGTGCAGATCCCAAAGGATCAAGCCAACGCGCCGAATTTGAAAGCACTGTTGGCCGATCCGAAGATCATGAAGATATTTCATTTCGCGCGGTTCGATGTCGCCGTGCTCTACAACGCTTTCGGCATCATGCCGCGCCCCTTGTACTGCACTAAGATCGCCTCGCGGCTGTCGCGCACCTACACCGATCGCCACGGCCTGAAAGACCTGGCGCGCGAAGTTCTCAACATTGATTTATCGAAGCAGCAACAATCGAGCGATTGGGGTTCGCAGTCGCTGAGCGAAGCACAGTTGGCCTATGCAGCATCCGACGTGCTGCATCTGCATGCGCTTCGCGAGCGGCTCGACGCCATGCTGGCGCGGGAGGGCCGGCTGCAACTCGCGCAAGCCTGTTTCGAATTTCTGCCGACGCGCGCCAAACTGGATCTGCTGGGCTGGGAAGCCGAAGACATTTTCTCGCATTCTTGAGATTGGAGCGGACCCTAGCAGCGCGCCCGCCCCGTTTCGGTCACACTCTAACGGCGGGTGCGGGCTGCACAATCCGCCTGCACCGGCTACAATAGGGCCGGGCATGCGCACCCCCATTGTTTTGGAGCAGCGGTGAATTCGGTTCGGAACCCCGCCTATCAGGCCGGCATGGAGGCGCGGTTTGCCATTGCCTCGCGCCACAGCCGCATGGTTCGGCTGCTCCGTATCGCCGTTCCCGGCACGGTGATCCTGGCATTGGCGGTCATTATAGCGGTTTCGATTTTCAATCCGTTCCGAATGTTGCTGCCCAAGCTGCCGGTTGACATGGGAAACCTCGTGGTCTCCGGCACCAAGATCACAATGGAATCGCCGCATTTATCCGGATACACGCCCGATCAGCGGCCGTACGAAGTTTGGGCAAAAACCGCGACGCAGGATGTGACGGCGCCCGATCACGTCGATCTCAAGGCTTTGCGGGCCAAAGTGTTGATGGCCGATCAGACAACCACGGTGACGCTCGATGCCCGCGACGGCTCTATGGATACCAAGCAACAGCTGCTTCAGCTGCATAAGGACATCTTTCTTCAATCCTCGGCCGGTTATGAAGCGCGGCTCTCTCAAGCATTTGTCGATATGGCAAAGGGCACCATCACTTCGGAGGAGCATGTCGATGTCAAACTGCTCAACGGCACACTCACCGCCGACAAGCTAAGGATCACCGGAGGCGGTGAGGTGGTGACCTTCGAGGGTAATGTGGTCATGAATTTGGATAATCTGAATGCATCCGACCAGCCCGGCAGTCCTGCTGCGGCCTCCGAATCCGCTTCAGACTATTCGGACAAGAACCGGTCTTCTTCGGTCAAGAGCAGCAACGCGAAATGAATTGCAGACGCAGCACTCTCAGCCGGATCGTAGGCGCTGTGATTGCCGCCGCGTTCACGATCGCCATGGGCGCGTCCGGTGACGCAGGTGCGCAAAGCACGATGACGGGCGTGCCGAATGCCATGCAGGGCTTTTCGCAGAATCGCGATCAACCGATCCAGATCGAAGCAGCGTCGCTTGAAATGCGCGACAAGAAAAAGGAAGCGACATTTTCGGGCAATGTAAAGGTGGTGCAGGGCGACACCACCATGACGTCAAAGAGCCTGGTGGTCTTTTACGATTCAAATTCGCCTTCCGCCCCATCGCCAGCATCAAGCGGCAAAGCGGCGAAATCAGCACCGATGCAGTCCGCAAGCCCGGGACCCGGAGGCAGCTCATCGATTCGCCGGCTGGAAGCGAGGGGCAGCGTCGTGGTGACGCAAAAAGACCAGGTCGTGACCGGAGAGACCGCGGTGTTTGACACCCGGGCCAACCTGATCACGATGCTTGGCGGGATCGTGCTGACCCAATGCAAGAACGTGCTACGCGGTGACCGGCTATTCGTGGACATGACGACCGGTGTGTCGCGGGTAGAATCCGACAGCGGCAAGGTTCAAGGCCTGTTCATACAGTCCGGGCAGGGTTGCGGGTCAGGTTCGTCGGCCTCTGGATCGCCGTTGCCCGGATTTGGCTCTTCAAATAAATCGAAGTGATATCAGCGGCTTGACAAAGTACTGCAGTCCGCAAGGTTGAAGCCTGCGGCATCCACCTGTATTTACGGCACGATCATAAGTGATCGGGAATGCAAATCCGGTTGCGCGTCGGATCGGGCTGTAAATTCTTTAAAACAGCGCGATGTCCTTTCGCCGGCGGCTCCAATCTTTTCCGATCGCGCGCCGAAGGAGTCGGTGACGGAAATCGAGGGTGTTTCGCTGGGCAAGCGACACCCATTGCTTCATGTTGCGCGAGCGAATCGAATCGCCGGGCGGGTGTGAGATCACCCCTGAAAGGCAGAGCGAAGCGAGGATGGTGGATTTACTCGGCATGTTCCGTCGCCGGCCGGCCAAACGCAGTCCGCCAGGATTTGCGCGCTCGCGTGCGGACATCACCTCGGTCCGAGACACGATGGGCGGCGTGCTGACCAGCCCGGTTCGGGACGCGCCTCCAACCGCACGCGAAGCGCCCTTGCCGAAGCCGCAGCCGCCCCGGGGCGGAGAGAGGCCGAAGCCGCGCAAGGCTAATGGAGCCAGCACCGCCTTTCGATCAGCGCAACGACCGGGCTATCTGGCGGTGCATAGTGTTGAAAAAAGTTTCGGAACGCGGCAAGTCGTTCGCGGCGTCAGCATCTATGTCCGTCGCGGCGAGGCGGTCGGTTTGCTTGGGCCGAATGGCGCGGGCAAGACCACCGTATTTTACATGATCACCGGGCTGATCAAGGCGGATCGCGGCGCGATCGAGCTCGATGGCCACGACGTCACCAGACTGCCGATGTACCAGCGTGCCCGGCTCGGAATTGGTTACCTGCCACAGGAAGCTTCGATCTTTCGCGGCCTCACCGTTGAACAAAACATTCGCGCCGTGCTGGAGGTCGTGGAGCCCTCCAAAAAGAAACGCGAGGCCGAGCTTAACTCGCTGCTGGATGAATTCAATATCGCCCGACTGCGCAAGACACCGTCGATCGCACTCTCCGGTGGCGAGCGGCGGCGCGTCGAGATCGCGCGTGCGCTTGCGACCCGGCCCAACTATATGCTGCTCGACGAGCCGTTCGCCGGCATCGATCCGATCGCAGTGGGCGACATTCAGGATCTGGTCCGCCATCTTACCAATCGCGGCATCGGCGTGCTGATCACGGACCATAACGTTCGCGAAACGCTCGGACTGACCGACCGCGCCTATATTGTCTACGCCGGTGAAATTCTGACCGAGGGCAGTCCGGAGGAAATTGTTAACGATCCGGATGTACGCCGCCTTTACCTTGGCGAAGAATTCCGGCTCTAAATGAGACTGGAAAATCGTCTCCACATTTTTCGCGCCGGTCAAGCCGTGTACATCGGCGCTGGACTGAGTTAAGCAAGAATCGGACCAACTTTCAGGTATCGGCTCTTGCCTCCATGGCGCTGACGCAGAGATTAGAGTTCCGGCAATCGCAGTCGCTGGTGATGACGCCGCAATTGATGCAGGCGATCAAGCTGCTGCAACTGTCGAATCTCGACCTGTCGGCATTCGTCGAGGAGGAATTGGAGCGGAATCCGCTGCTGGAACGCGCTGAGGGCCCCGAGCCCGCGGTTGCGGGGGAGCCGGTGCCCGAGCGCGAATTTTCCGACTCCGACCATTCTTCTGGCGACGATGCCGGCACCGAGGGCTCCCAAGGCGGATTGAACTCGGCTGACGGATTCGAAGCGGTCCAGGAAGACTGGCTTGCCCACGACCTCGGCACTCGAGCCGAAATCGAGCAGACCCTCGACACACCGCTCGAGAACGTATTTTCCGAGGAGCCGGCCGAGGCTGCGGCGCGAACCGCCCAGGATGCGGCTCCGACGGCCTACACCGAATGGGGAGGCGGTGCTTCCAACGACGATAGCTACAATCTCGAAGCCTTTGTCGCGGACGAAGTTACGCTCGGCAGCCATCTGGCTGAACAACTGGCGGTGGCTTTCAACGATCCGGCGCGGCGCATGGTCGGTCAGTACCTGATCGATCTCGTGGATGAGGCGGGCTACGTTCCTGCCGATCTCGGGCAGGCTTCCGAGCGGCTTGGCGCCTCGCAACAGGACGTAGAGGCGGTTCTCACGGTGCTGCAGAAATTCGATCCGCCTGGCGTGTGCGCGCGAAATTTGAGCGAATGCCTCGCGATCCAACTTCGCGAACTCGACCGATACGATCCGGCGATGCAGGCGCTGGTCGAAAATCTCGATCTCCTGGCCAAGCGCGACATCGCGGCTTTACGAAAACTGTGCGGGGTCGATGATGACGACATCACCGACATGATCGCTGAAATTCGCCGTCTTGATCCAAAGCCCGGGTTGAAGTTCGGATCGACGCGAACGCAGACCATGGTGCCGGATGTGTATGTGAGGCCGGGACCCGATGGCGGATGGCACGTCGAACTCAACAGCGACACGTTGCCGCGCGTGCTGGTCAACCAGACCTATTACACTGAGTTGTCAAAGACGGTTCGCAAGGACGGCGATAAATCCTATTTCAGCGATTGTCTGCAGAATGCAACTTGGCTTGTGCGAGCGCTCGATCAGCGCGCCCGCACCATCTTGAAGGTCGCGACCGAAATCGTGCGTCAGCAGGATGGCTTCTTCGCGCGCGGTGTCGCGCATTTGCGCCCGCTGAACCTCAAGACTGTGGCCGATGCGATCCAGATGCACGAATCGACGGTGTCCCGGGTCACTGCCAACAAATACATGGCGACCAATCGCGGCAGTTTCGAATTGAAGTATTTCTTCACTGCTTCGATCGCCTCAGCCCACGGCGGCGAAGCTCATTCGGCGGAGGCGGTGCGCCACCAGATCAAACAGCTGATCGACATGGAAGAACCAACGGCGATATTATCGGATGATACCATTGTGGAACGATTGCGTGGATCCGGTATTGATATTGCCCGGCGTACCGTCGCCAAGTACCGCGAAGCCATGCGCATCCCCTCCTCCGTGCAGCGACGCCGTGATAAGCAAAGCATGCTTGGTAATGCACTTTCCGCGCCCGCATCGTCAGACCGGTCCCGCGATACGCAGCCTGCCTGATTGTTCAGCCGGGTCGGGATAGTGTCGGCTCCCATTCTGGTAATCGAGGCAACAGGAAATGAGTCTGCGGATTTCGGGAAAGAGCATCAATCTCGGCGAGGCCCTGCGCGGGCGAGTCAACGAGCGCACCGATGAGGTGTTGCGCAAGTATTTTGATGGCAACTATTCCGGCCACATCACGCTGAGCAAGGATGGTTTCGGTTTTCGTACCGAATGTGCGCTGCATCTGGATTCGGGCATTACGTTGGAGGCCGACTCCAATGCACCCGACGCGTATGCCAGCGCCGATCAGGCGCTGCTGATGATCGAAAAGCGATTGCGGCGCTACAAGAGCAGGCTAAAGGACCGTTCGGCCCGCAAAGCGCACGCCGCTTCGGAAGCGCTTGCGGAGATCAGCGCGCCGGCGCTGGACGCATCAAGCTATGTCATCGAATCGCCAGCCGAAAGCGATGAAGAGATGATCGGCTACGCTCCCGTAATCATCGCGGAGACCAGCACGTCGTTGAAGCGGCTGTCCGTCAGCGAGGCTGTGATGGAACTGGATCTGACCGGCGCGCCCTGCATCGTGTTCCAGCATGGCTCCACTGGCCGGGTGAACGTCATTTACCGGCGTTCGGACGGCAATATTGGCTGGGTCGACCCGCCGGGAGGCAAGCAGGAGGATCAGGCGTGACCGGCATTGACGACCCTTGGGCCCCTCCCTATGGTCCGCGCCCCGAACGGCGCCGCCGTCAAAAGCGGTGCGGCGGGAGTTGGCAGCGGAGCGCGGTTGGAGTAGAAGCCGCGCAACCAAAATCCGGGTGTAACCCGGCCTACCGTCTCATCTTCTTGACGCCGCCCTGCTAAAGCTTATTTCTCATACTGACGGCTAATTCACCTCGGAACGCCCCATGACGATTACCGATCTGGTCGCACCCGAGGCCATTCTGCCCGCGTTGAAAGTCAACACCAAGAAGCAGGCGCTCCAGGAACTTGCCGCGCGCGCATCAGCGCTGACCGGCCAGAACGAACGCGCGATTTTCGAGGTGCTGCTGCAGCGCGAGAAGTTGGGAACCACCGCGGTCGGTTATGGCGTGGCAATACCGCATGGCAAGCTTCCCAAGCTCGAAAAACTGTTCGGCTTTTTTGCGCGACTGGAGCGGCCGATCGATTTCGAGGCGATGGATGGCCAGCCGGTTGATCTCGTGTTCCTGCTGCTGGCGCCTGAAGGGGCCGGCGCCGATCATCTGAAGGCGTTGGCGAGAATAGCGCGGCTGTTGCGCGACCAGGACGTCGCCAAAAAACTGCGCGCGTCCCGCGACGCGCCAGCGATCTATTCAGTGCTCGCGCTACCGCCCGCGAGCGCGGCGTAGACGCGGAATGTCTCCGGCAAATCGATCGCTATGCCATCGGGCAGCGTCACCGGCCCGGTGGCGTTATCGATCCTGTGATCAATTTGTAGTTCGAGCCAGCGGCCGGCGACGGCGCGGGAGCGACTTCAGATCGGAATCAAGCAGGCGCCGATCTCTCGCCCCAAAGAGAAACGCGGGCTCTATTCCGGCCAAGCCAGAACAACAACCCGCGTTCGATATCGTGAATTCTTGATTTAACGTCGCTGATGCAGCGAGCATGCGCTGCGAATCTCAGGCTTGGTTTTAGCGACGCGGCGTACCGGCAGTATTCAGTGAACGCTGACCGCTTGGAGTTCGTTGCTCCATGCGTTTGCGATCGCCGCTTCGCGGCTGTCGGTCAGCATGATCGGAGTGCCATCGGCGGCGTGGAGTGCGAACAGCTTCAGGCCGGGCGCGATCTTCGGCGCCTGCGGAAACAGGACCGGCACATCCTCGGAGCGGATCTGCTTCACGTACGCGATGGAACCCTCGCCCAAGGTCGCCAGCGACTCCGTTGAGACGGCCGCCGGTTCAAAAACAACAGTACCTTCAGTCATGGTCTCGACTCCTCTGTTGGAATAAGCGGTCGAGTCCGCTACTCGTTCCATTATTCATGTTCATTGATAGCGATTGTCTTAACGACCTTTTCCGGCTCAGGCCGGGCCAAATCGATCGACAAAAGCCCGTTTTTCAGGTCCGCGCCCAGCACCTGCATCCCCTCCGCCAGCACGAAAGTGCGCTGGAAATGACGCGCGGCGATGCCGCGGTGGATGTATTGCCGAGCCTTGTCCTCCTGCTGACGGCCCCGGATCACGAGCTGGTTTTCCTCAATGGTTATATCGAGTTGGTCGCGGGTAAATCCGGCGACCGCCAGCGTGATTCGCAGCCGTTCGGGCTGGCCGTTGGCGCGATCACACCTCTCGATATTGTACGGAGGATAGCCGTCGGCGCCTTTGACGACGCGATCGAGCGCTCGCTCGATTTCGTCGAATCCCAGAAGGAACGGACTGGATAACGAAGGAACACGAGTCATTTTTTTACAAAGTCCTCTCGAAGCGACTTTGACAGTCTGGAGCCCTTTCGGCGCTCCTGCCTACGCGGCCCGGCGGCGGCTTAGCCCTCCGGACAAGCCCAATATGGCAATGGCTTAGGCTAGGTTCAAGCGCTGCAACGCACCGTCCGGAACTCGCCCAAAGCTACAGTTTGATCCGGTTTCGACCATCGGCGCTAAATAGGTGCAGCTTGTCGCGAGGTGCGGCGGCGTGGATACGCTCGCCGATCGAGGGGGCGGTGGCGCCGGGAAGCCGAACGATGACTTCGCCGGGGGCCAGCTCGCCCGGTCTGAGGCTCACGGTCGGAGTGTCGCGTTCCTGTGAGCGGATGCCGTAGACGTATGTTTCAGCACCGACCCGCTCGATCGCCTCCACTGTCAGCTGCAATCCCAGACCGCCCGTCGGCTTTTCGCTTGTCAGTAGCAGGTCCTCCGGGCGAATACCGAGGATGCCGTCGTTGCCGGGCGCCTGAAATCCCCCCGCATCGCGTAGCGGCATCAGATTCATCGGCGGCGCGCCGATGAACGAGGCGACAAAGGTCGTCATGGGTTTCTGATAAATCTCAAGCGGATTGCCGATCTGCTCGACACGGCCACCATTCATCACCACCAGGATGTCGGCAAGAGTCATGGCCTCAAGCTGGTCATGCGTGACGTAGATCGAGGTGGTCTGCAGCCGGCGCTGCAATTTGCGGATTTCGACCCGCATCGCAATCCGCAGCTTGGCGTCAAGATTAGACAAAGGCTCATCGAACAGAAACACTTTCGGCTGCCGGACAATGGCGCGTCCCATCGCGACGCGCTGGCGCTGTCCGCCGGAGAGCTGCCGCGGCTTGCGCTCCAGCATCGCGCCAAGTTCGAGGATGCGCGCAGCTTCCTGCACACGCGTGTCGATCTCGGGCCGGGGCATGCGCCGGTTGCGAAGGCCGTACGCCATGTTGTTGTAGACGCTCATATGCGGATAGAGCGCGTAATTCTGGAACACCATCGCGATATCGCGATCGGCCGGCTCGATGCCGTTGACGATACGGCCACCAATATCAATTTCACCGCCGCTAACGGTCTCGAGCCCTGCGACCATACGCAGCAGTGTGGATTTGCCACAGCCGGAGGGACCCACCAGGACGCAAAGCTGGCCATCGCCTACCTCGAAGTCGATACCTTTGATCGCTTCGAAGCCGCCGGGATAGGTCTTGCGGACGTTGCGGAGCGTTACGTTGGCCATGAAATCTCTTTCAAGAGGGCGCTAGCTGCGAGCACGGAGCCGCGGAGAAGTGACGTTTCATTGGCCTTTCCCGTTTCCGCTGCCTTCATTTTTCAGTCTCGACCAGGCCGCGCACGAATAGTTTCTGCATGACGAGAACGATAAACACCGGCGGCAGCATGGCCAATACGGCCGTCGCCATCACGACAGGCCATTCGGTCAGCGCATCGGTGGTGGTGATCATCTTGCGGATGCCGATCTGGATGGTCTGCATGTCGTCGCGCGTGGTGATCAGAAGAGGCCAGAGATATTGGTTCCAGCCGAGGATGAACAGGATCACGAACAGGGCGGCCATGTTGGTGCGCGACAGCGGCAACAGGGTATCCCAGAAGAAGCGGAGCGGTCCGGCGCCGTCGATACGCGAGGCCTCAAGCAATTCATCAGGAACTGTCATGAAGAATTGCCGGAACAGAAGCGTTGCGGTCGCTGAGGCGATGAGCGGCAGCGCAAGGCCCGCGTAACTGTCGAGCAAGTGCAGGTCGGCGACAATCTTGTAGGTTGGATAGATACGCACTTCGACAGGCAGCATCAGCGTGATGAAGATGAGCCAGAAAATCGACATCCGGAACGGAAACCGGAAATAGACGACCGCGTAGGCCGATATGATCGAGATCGCGATCTTGCCGACCGCGATCAGCATCGACATCACAAGCGAGTTGAGCAGCATCGTACTCACCGGCTCGCGCGTCGAGCCGCTCGTGCCGACAAAGATGGTCCTGTAATAGGTCTCCAAAAAATGACCGCCCGGCAACAGCGACATCTGACCGTTGGCAATTACTGCATTGTCCTGTGTGGACGCGATGAAAGCCAGATAAACCGGAAATGCGACGATCGCGATCCCGACCCACAGAATGCCGTGAGCGACATAACGGCGGATGCCCTCGCGCTCGACCATCAGTAGGTCACCTTGCGTTCGACGAACCGGAACTGGACTGCGGTCAACACGATCACGATAGCCATGAGGATGACGGACTGTGCCGCGGAGCTGCCGAGGTTGCCGCCGAGCAGGCCGTCGCCATAGACCTTGTAGACGAGCGTTTCAGTAGCCTTTGCAGGGCCGCCGCGGGTCATCGTGTCGATGATGCCGAAGGTATCGAAGAAGGCGTAAACGATGTTTATGACCAGCAGGAAGAAGATCGTCGGCGACAGCAACGGGAAGATGATGGTCCAGAATCGTCGCATCGGACGCGCTCCGTCGATCGCGGCTGCCTCAATCACGCTCCTGGGGATTGCCTGCAGGCCGGCGAGGAAGAACAGGAAATTGTAGGAGATCTGTTTCCAGGCCGCGGCCAGGATGATCAGCAGCGCAGCCTGATCGCCGTCGAGCAGCGGGTTCCAGTCGATTCCCATCGCGCGAAGACCGTGCGCCAGAATGCCCAGCGACGGATTGAGCATGAACACCCACAGCACCCCGACAACGGGAGGAGCCACCGCATAAGGCCAGATCAGGAGCGTTCGGTAGAATGTGCCGCCGCGAAGTGGCTTGTCGGCCATTACGGCGAGCAGCAGCGCGAGGCTGAGCGAGGCGGCGGCGATCGCGAACGAGAACACGAAGGTCCTGACGATGGTGCTGAAATATTCCGGTTGGCTCAGCAGATCCCGGTAATTCTCAAACCAGACGAAGGTCGTCGAGAGCCCAAAGGCATCCTGCTGCAGGAACGACTGCAGCACCGCCTGCGCGGCAGGCCAGTAAAAGAAGACTAAAACGACCGCGAGCTGCGGCGCGACCAGCGCGTAGGGCAGCAGGCGGGACTGGAAGACGGATTGCTTCTGCATGAGAGCCGGGCGGGTAGCAGGCCGCGGGATGCGGCCTGCCGTATCGTTATTGACTCAATGTATCGGCCCTCAATGTACAGCGGTTTTTTCGAACTGGCGAAGCATCTGGTTGCCGCGCTCCACCGCTGCGTCCAAGGCCTGCTTGGCGGTCTTCTTGCCGGCAAGCGCCTGCTCGATCTCTTCCGACCATACGTCACGCAACTGGACCATGTTGCCAAGTCTCAAGCCGCGAGAATTCTCGGTCGGCTCCTTGTTGGTCAACTCTTTCAGCGGCGTCTCCAGATAGGGCTGCTCCTTGTAGAAGCCTTCCGCCTTGGCCTTTTCATAAGCGGCCTTGGTGATCGGCAGATAGCCCGAAGCCTTGTGGATCTCGACCTGACGGTCCGTGTCGGAGAGGAAAGCCAGGAATTTGGCCACGCCCTTGTATTCGTCCGCCGATTTGCCGCCCATGACCCAGAGCGACGCGCCGCCGATGATCGAGTTCTGCGGCGCGCCCTTCACGTCCGGATAATAGGGCATCGGCGCGTTCGTGAAGTTGAATTTGGCCTGGGTTTTGACGTTGCCAAAGAAGGCGGACGAGGTCAGGAAAAGGGGACATTCACCGGAGGTAAAGCGGCCTTCGCCAGCGTTGGTGCGCCCGGAATAGTCGTAGGTTTTGTCCTTTTGCAGCTCGATCAACGTCTCGAGATGCTTGACCTGGAGGGGCCGGTTGAACTCGAGCACAGTGTCGAATCCATCGAGGCCGTTGGCCTTGGTCGAGAGCGGGACGTTGTGCCACGCCGACAACTGCTCGATGTTGACCCAGGTTGCCCACGCATTGGAGAAACCGCAGGTAGCGTAACCCGCAGCCTTCAGTTTCTTGGCATCGTTGAAAACTTCCGGCCAGGTTTTCGGGATTTCGGTGATGTTGGCTTTCTTCAACGCATCGAGATTGACCCACATCACGGTGGAAGACGAATTGAAGGGGAATGACAGCATCTCGCCCTTTGAGGTCGAGTAGTAGCCGGTGATGGCCGGCAGGTAGGCCTTGGGGTCGAATTTCTGGCCGGTTTCCTGCATCAGTTTATACACCGGCTTTACTGCGCCGGTCGCCGCCATCATGGTCGCAGTGCCGACTTCGAACACCTGCATGATCGCCGGAGCATTGCCAGCCCGGAACGCCGCGATACCAGCGTTCATGGTGTCCGCATAGCCGCCCTTGTACGAAGGAACCACCTTGTAGTCGCTCTGCGAGGCGTTGAAGTCGTTGGCGAGCTTGACGACCACATCGTTGTTGCCGCCGGTCATGGCGTGCCACCACTGAATTTCGGTCACCGCGTGAGCGGGACTGGCGAGCGCGAGTGTGGCCGCCAACGTGGTGGCAAGGCCGAAGTGTCGAAGCATGGTATGAATCCTCCCCGTTGGATTTATGTACCTTAGCGCGATAGCAGCGCTGGATGACGCGCAAATGATCATATTAGACAAAGCAACGGAAGCCAGAAAATAGGCGCAAACGCAGCACCCCGCCGGGTCGATAGTTTGGGAGCATTGCGAGCTCGCGAGCGGATCGAGCCACATTCAAGTGCGGCCCTGTCCACGCGGCGTCCTCGTAGGTGGAAGTTAGATCGCCTTAAGCCAGCCGCGAGGAATAGCGCGGGGTTCGCGGAGGGACGAGAATCTTCGCCTCAGCGTTTCCGTTCACCGCCGCAAACTACGCCATCGGCTACCAGGCTGTCGATTTCGGGCTCGGAGTATCCGAATTCCGTCAGGACCTCGACGGCATGCTCGCTGAATTTCGGCGGAGTGCGGCGCAAGCCAGGTTTGCTGCGCTCAAGCCGGATCGGCGAAGCAACCCCCTTGTACCAATCCTTTGCGATGACATCGCCGCGGTGAACGGCGTGCGGGCTGGTCAGGGCCTGATCGATGGATTGCACCGGCCCGGCCGGCAATCCCGCGGCCAGCAGGCGATCGCAGAGTGGCCCGGCATCGGACTGGCTGAACACGGCGGCGAGTTCGTCACGCAGCGCATCGCGATTGGCAATGCGGTCCTTGTTGCGTGCGAAACGTTTATCGGTGGCGAGTTCAGCCTTGCCGATCTCCTTGCAGAGCTTGCGGAACGTGCCGTCATTGCCGACGCCGATAAAGATGTTGTCGGTGCGGGTGGGAAAGATTGCGTAGGGCACGAGGTTCGGGTGCTCGTTGCCGGTGAGCTCCGGAGGTTTGCCGTGCATGAAATAATTCGCGGCATGCGGATGCATGATGGAAAGGCCCGTTTCGTAGAGCGTGGTTTCGAGAAACTGTCCGAGGCCCGACTTCTGCCGCTCCGCCAATGCCATCAGAATGCCGATAGCTGCGTAAAGGCCGGTTGAAATGTCCACCAGTGGAACGCCGATCCGCATCGGGCCGCTCTGCTGCGATCCCGTCGCCGCAATCATTCCAGTCATCGCCTGAATAATGGCATCATATCCGGGATTGCCGCCGCGCGGACCGTCGCCGCCAAAGCCGGAGATCCGACAATGCACCAGCCGGGGAAACTTCGCCCGCAGCACCTCATTGCCGATTCCCCATTTGTCGAGCGTTCCCGGCTTGAAGTTCTCAATCAGCACGTCGGCGCGTTCCAGCATCTTCATCAGCACGGCGCGACCGGCCTCGGATGCGAGGTCCAGCCCGATCGAACGCTTGTTGCGGTTGATGCCCACGAAATACGCGGCGTCTTCGCCGTGGAATGGCGGCCCCCAGTCGCGCACCTCGTCGCCTGCGGGTGGCTCGACCTTGATGACGTCAGCGCCGTGATCGGCCAAAATCTGCGTGCAGTAAGGACCGCCTAGAACCCGCGTCAGGTCGATCACGCGCAACCCGGTCATCGCGCCGGAGTTAGTTTCAGTCGTCATAGGTGGTTCTTGCAGGGTTGCCGAGCACGATCACGCCATTAAGCATCACACCCGCTTCCGCGCAAATGCTCGGCCATAGGTTGGACGGTGCAATCTCGTCTGATTTCGTTGGGATCGACCGGCGCGTGCCTTGCCGCGCCGAAGCCTGCAAAGCTATCGAAGGCTGGTGGAGCCAGGCGGGATCGAACCGCCGACCTCTTGCATGCCATGCAAGCGCTCTCCCAGCTGAGCTATGGCCCCTTGAACCTGCCGCGCGGCTTGGGACGCGGGCGGGCGCACCCTGAACATAGTTCAGGGACGATCTCAAGTCTCCTCGTCGCCGCCGACGTCGCCAATGATGTCGGTGACGTCCTCGTCGCCTTCCTCTTCATCGGCGATGAAGGTGGAATCGTCGTCGTCCTCGTCTTCGATGGTCTCGTCGATTTCGATATCGTCTTCCGACTCCGGAACCACGGCCTTAACCTTGCCGGTATTCTCCTCGGCATCGGCTTCCTCGAGCGGCACCAACTCCTCTGCCTCAACCGGCTCCGGTGTTGCTTCGGCTGCGGAAGCGGCGGCCGCGGCACTGGCGCGCGCTGCGGCATCGGCGCGCGTGCGCGGCGGCGGTACAGGTGCAATTGGCACCACCTCGCCGGTGTACGGAGAGATCACCGGGTTCTTGTTGAGGTCGTAGAATTTCTTACCCGTTGTCGGGCAAATGCGTTTGGTTCCGAGATCGGATTTGGCCACGTGTGGAATCCTGGGAATTTCTGGAAAACGGTGCTTCACTTGGCTAGTTGCCGCGCCCCTGTCAATAGCGCTTTGCGGGCGAACTGCAGCGGCGTGACGCAGCCGCGCCCATGTGGTACCTGCCGCGCGCAGAGGACACAATCTTGACCCAATCCGACCAGCCGAGGCCGCTTGAAGCTCGCGAAAGCGGTGCCTTGATAGGGCAGGTTCGCATCCCCGGGGACAAGTCCATTTCGCATCGCGCGCTTATTCTGGGCGCCTTGGCGGTGGGTCAAACCACGATTTCGGGCCTGCTCGAGGGCGAAGACGTGCTGAATACCGCGAAAGCGATGCGGGCGTTGGGCGCAAAGGTCGAGCGGACCGGCGATTTCGCCTGGTCGATGCGCGGCGTCGGGGTAGCCGGGTTCGCCGAGCCGCAGGCCCCGCTCGATTTCGGCAATTCAGGCACCGGCTGCAGGCTGGTGATGGGAGCCGTCGCAGGCTGTCCGATCACTGCCGTTTTCGACGGAGATGCCTCCCTGCGCAGCCGACCGATGCGACGGGTGCTGGACCCGCTGGAACTGATGGGCGCGCGGGTCAGATCCAATGGAGACGGCGGGCAATTGCCGCTCACGCTCATTGGTGCGCGCGATCCGCTGCCGATCGTCTACCGCACGCCGGTGGCGTCGGCGCAAATCAAATCGGCTGTGCTGTTGGCCGGACTGGCCGCGCCGGGCACCACCACCGTGATCGAAACCGAGGCCAGCCGCGACCACACGGAACTGATGCTGAGACATTTCGGCGCCGAGATCGTTTCGGCGCGGGAAGGCACGCATGGCCGCAAGATCGTCTTGCGGGGCCAGCCTGAGTTGCACGGGATCGACATCGTAGTACCGGCCGATCCCTCATCGGCCGCATTTTTCATAGTGGCTGCCTTGATTGTCGAGGGCTCCGATCTTGTCCTGTCGGACGTCATGACCAATCCGTTGCGCACTGGGCTGTTCACGACGCTGCGCGAAATGGGCGCCGCGATCGAGCAAACTGAAAAGCGCGGCGATGCCGGCGAGCCAATGGCACGGTTGCGGGTCCGGGCGTCAAAACTGCGCGGCGTGGAAGTGCCCGCCGAACGCGCCCCATCGATGATCGATGAATATCTGGTGCTGGCGGTCGCGGCGGCCTTCGCCGAGGGCACCACGATCATGCGCGGCCTGCATGAATTGCGAGTCAAGGAATCTGACCGACTGGAGGCAACCGCGGATATGCTGCGCGTCAACGGCGTAAAGGCGGAGATCTCCGGTGATGACCTCATTGTAGAAGGCAGGGGCCATGTTCCCGGAGGCGGGCTTGTCGCCACCCACATGGATCACCGCATCGCGATGTCGGCACTGGTGATGGGACTCGGCGCCGACAAGGCGGTCCGGGTCGATGATACCGCTTTCATTGCCACCTCATTTCCGGACTTCATCCCAATGATGCGCTCGCTCGGCGCGGAGTTCTCATGATCATCGCCATCGATGGACCGGCGGCTTCCGGCAAGGGCACACTCGGCAAGCGGCTCGCCCATCACTATGGTTATCGCCACCTCGATACCGGGGTGATCTATCGCGCGGTCGCCAAGGCGCTACTGGATTCTGGCGCCGATCTCACCGATGAGGCGCGAGCGGTCGCAGCCGCCCTGGAGCTCGACCCCGAAAAGTTCGGCGATCCCGTCCTGAAAACCCAGCGGGTGGGCGATGCCGCCTCGGTCGTCTCGGCGATTGCCGAGGTCAGGCGGGTACTGGTTAATTTTCAGCGACAGTTTGCGGCCGATCCACCCGGCGCAGTCCTTGACGGCCGTGATATCGGCACCGTGATCTGCCCGAATGCGGATGTGAAAATTTTCGTGCTGGCCGATCCCAAAGTGCGTGCCCGCCGGCGAACACTGGAGGCGAAAGCGCGGGGCGAGGACGCCGACGAAGCCGAGGTTCTGGCCGATATCCTCAAACGCGACGAACGAGACCAAAACCGGGCCGCATCGCCTTTAAAACCGGCTGCAGATGCTTACTTGCTCGATAACTCGCAGTTGGATATAGAAGGCGGCGTCCGGGCCGCCATCGAAATTGTCGAGGCCGTCCGAGCGGGCCGGCAGCCGGTTTGAAACCGCTGCCGTCATTGGAGGAAAGCCCGCTCCAGGTCTTGAAATCGATATGCCGAGGCGAATTGCCTCGTTCAGGCTCCGGACAAAACTCAACGTATCGAACGTGCAGGCATGCTGCCGGTCCGCGATCGCGATTTTTCGTGGTTAGCGGTTGTTAGGGTTTGCGGACCCTCACACCTCGCGCGCGATACGCCCCTTAACCCGAATGGCCGGCGATACCGCATCTGGAGAACAAATGGCTTCGACTACTTCTTACAATCCTTCCCGCGACGATTTCGCCGCCATGCTGGATGAATCCTTTGCCGGCGGCAATTTGCAGGAAAGCTC
Organism: Bradyrhizobium sp.; assembly: GCF_035273305.1. Taxonomy (GTDB): domain Bacteria; phylum Pseudomonadota; class Alphaproteobacteria; order Rhizobiales; family Xanthobacteraceae; genus Bradyrhizobium. The sequence goes on from NZ_DATEPI010000104.1 coordinate 20,340, forward strand.
GGTTATCAAGGGCAAGGTGGTTGCGATTGAAAAGGACATGGCCGTCATCGACGTCGGCCTGAAAACCGAAGGCCGCGTGGCGCTGCGCGAATTCGCAGGGCCCGGCCGCGAAAGCGAACTCAAGGTTGGTGATGAGGTCGAGGTGTTTCTCGATCGGATCGAGAACGCGCTTGGCGAGGCGGTGTTGTCGCGCGACAAGGCGCGCCGCGAGGAAAGTTGGGGCAAGCTCGAGAAGGCGTTCAACAATAACGAGAAGGTGCACGGCGTCATCTTCAACCAGGTCAAGGGTGGCTTTACCGTCGATCTCGATGGTGCGGTCGCCTTCCTGCCGCGCTCGCAAGTGGATATTCGTCCGATCCGCGACGTCGCTCCGCTGATGAACAATTCGCAGCCGTTCCAGATTCTCAAGATGGATCGCCGTCGCGGTAACATCGTGGTGTCGCGCCGCACGGTTTTGGAAGAAACACGCGCCGAACAGCGCCAGGAACTGGTGCAGAATCTCGAAGAGGGTCAGGTCATCGACGGCGTTGTCAAGAACATCACCGATTACGGTGCGTTCGTTGACCTCGGCGGCATCGACGGCCTGCTGCACGTCACCGATATCGCCTGGCGACGGGTGAACCATCCGACGGAAGTGCTGACGATCGGCCAGACCGTCAAGGTCAAAATCATCAAGATCAATCACGAGACCCACCGCATCTCGCTCGGCATGAAGCAATTGCTGGACGATCCATGGCAGGGCATCGAGGCGAAGTATCCGCTCAATGCGCGCTTTACCGGCCGCGTCACCAACATCACCGATTACGGCGCGTTCGTTGAACTGGAGCCGGGGATCGAAGGGCTGATCCACGTCTCGGAGATGTCGTGGACCAAGAAGAACATGCATCCCGGCAAGATCGTTTCGACTTCTCAGGAAGTCGAAGTACAGGTGCTCGAAGTCGACTCGGTCAAGCGCCGGATTTCGCTCGGCCTCAAGCAGACCATGCGCAACCCGTGGGAAGTTTTCGTCGAAAAATTCCCGGTGGGATCGACCGTGGAGGGCGAGGTCAAGAACAAGACCGAGTTCGGTCTGTTCCTCGGGCTCGAGGGCGATGTCGATGGCATGGTCCATCTTTCGGACCTCGACTGGAAGCTGCCGGGCGAGCAGGTGATCGACAACTTTAAAAAGGGTGACATGGTCAAGGCCGTGGTGCTCGACGTCGATGTCGAAAAGGAGCGCATCTCGCTCGGCGTCAAGCAGCTTGAGGGCGACCCGTTCGCCGAGCCGGGCGATGTCAAGAAGGGTGCGGTCGTAACTTGCGAAGTGCTGGAGGTGAAGGAAGGCGGCATCGACGTAAAGATTGTCGGTACCGACTTCACGACCTTCATCAAGCGTTCCGAGCTGGCGCGCGAGCGCGCCGATCAACGCGCCGAGCGTTTCGCCGTGGGCGAAAAGGTCGATGCGCGGGTGATCCAGTTCGACAAGAAGGCCCGCAAGGTGCAGGTCTCGATCAAGGCGCTGGAAGTCGCTGAAGAGAAAGAGGCGATCGCGCAGTACGGTTCCTCCGATTCGGGAGCGACGCTGGGCGACATTCTTGGCACTGCGCTCAAGCAGCGCACTGACAAGTAAGCCTTGGTTTCTTTGTCTCGATCAATTGGGCCCCGGTTGCGACCGGGGCCTTTTTTGCTGGCCCCGCCGCTGCATCTGCCTCTTGTTTTCTCCACATTGCGCCGCAATTGATGTAAGTGGGAGATCGCCTCTTGGCGGTGTGCAGAGAACACGATGCGATCTCCGGGAGCCGCTCGCGGGAGAATTTTTCTATGTCGCTTGAATCAGATGTGATCGTGGATCGCCGCAGGATTCGCCGCAAGCTGACGTTTTGGCGCGTGATCGCCGCTTTGCTTGCGATTGCCGCGGTGGTTACAGCCGGCGTGCTTGCCATGCCTGGCGCACCTAACACGTTCAGTACGTCCGGCTCGATCGCCCGCGTTCATATCGATGGCCTGATCCGCAGCGATGCCGAGCGCGTCGAGGCCCTGGAACGGCTTGAAAATTCTCGCTCCGCGGCGGTCGTCGTTCATATCAATTCGCCGGGCGGCACAACCGCCGGCTCCGAGCAGCTTTATGACGCGCTGGTGCGACTGAAAACCAAGAAGCCGCTAGTGGTGGTCGTCGAAGGGTTGGCGGCATCGGGCGGCTATATCACGGCGATCGCGGCGGATCATATCGTCGCCCAACAGACATCGCTGGTCGGCTCGATCGGCGTGCTGTTTCAATTTCCGAACTTTACCGATCTTTTGAAAACCGTGGGCGTGAAGGTCGAGGAAGTAAAATCGTCTCCGCTGAAAGCCGCACCCAATGGTTATGAGCCCACCACGCCGGAGGCACGCGCTGCGCTGGATTCGCTGGTGAAAGATTCCTATGCGTGGTTTCGCAGCCTGGTGAAGACGCGGCGCGGCATGGATGACGCGCTGCTCGATAAAGTCGCGGACGGGCGGGTCTTTACGGGCCATCAGGCGCTCGATCTCAAGCTGATCGATCAGCTTGGCGATGAGAAGACCGCGGTAGCATGGCTGGTGGCAGAAAAGGGCGTCAAGGGCGGTCTGCCGGTCCGCGACTATAAGCTCTCGCCGCGGTTCGGCGACCTGACCTTCCTGCGAACGGCGGCTTCGATCACACTCGATGCGCTAGGTTTGGCTTCGGTGGCGCGCCAAATTGAACAGGCCGGCCTGGCGCAAGCCGTCGATCGTTTAAGCCTCGATGGCATGCTGGCATTGTGGCAGCCGCCCGGCAGCAAATGAACCGCCTGGCTGCGGTCTTTCGATCCTCATTGTGCGTGGCGGGGAAGTCACAATCCCCAATCCACCGCTTTGTCACGTATTTTCGGGCCGCCCAAAATTGATTTAGCGTCTTGACAGTTCAAGGCATTTTCACGGAAATGCACCTCCGTACGTTCCGGGTCGCAGTCTCGATGATCAAATCCGAACTTGTTCAGCGTATCGCCGAGCACAACCCGCATCTTTACCAGCGGGATGTCGAGAATATCGTGAACGCTATTCTCGATGAAATCGTCGCAGCCCTGGCGCGCGGCGACCGGGTGGAGTTACGAGGTTTCGGTGCATTCTCGGTCAAGCATCGTCCGGCGCGCGCTGGCCGCAATCCGCGCACCGGCGCGCATGTCCCGGTCGACCAGAAGAGCGTTCCGTTTTTCAAGACGGGCAAGGAAATGCGCGAGCGGCTGAACCGCGACGACGGAGCTCCCGAGTCCGGCGGCTGAAGCCTTTTTGACCGCGCGCCGTCTGCGGTCGTACCGTATTCTGCAGAGCATGCCACCGGTCTCCAGCAACGCGAGAGGGATCATGCGCAAGTTTGTTACCGCTGTGGTCCTGATTCCCCTGGGCCTGATCTTTCTTGTCTTCGCGGTTGCCAATCGTCATTTGGTGACGGTCTCGTTCGATCCGTTCAATTCGGCCGATCCGTCCATTGCGGTCACACTCCCCCTGTTCGTCGTGATCATCGCCGTGGCGATCGCAGGGGTGGTGACGGGCAGCACAGCGACCTGGTTCCGGCAGCGTCATTGGCGCCGCGCTGCACGCCAGCACGAGTCGGATGCGCGCCGTACGCGAGAGCAACTAGCCGAATTGCGCGCTACCGCTGCGGCCGCTAGGTACGATCAGCAGCGTTTATCCGGGCCGATGCCGCAGCGATCCTACGGGTCCGCTGGGCGAGACAAGCAGGGCGCGACGTTGTAGAACGCGCCGCAGGCGCCTCGGCCGTTCCGGCCTGTCGCAATCGCCTTAACCGTGCGTTGACCATGTCCTTGATCGTGAAAATTTGTGGCCTATCCACGCGCGAAACGCTTGCTGCGGCGCTGGATGCCGGCGCCGACATGGTTGGCTTCGTGTTCTTTCCGCCGTCGCCACGGCACCTGAGCCTTCTGGCGGCGCGCGACCTCGGTAACCAGGTACAAGGCCGCGCAGCAAAGGTAGCGCTTACGGTCGATGCCGACGATGCGCTGCTCGGCAACATCGTCGAGGCGCTGCGGCCTGACATTCTACAACTCCACGGCAGGGAACCGGTGACGCGGGTGCGCGACATCAAGCAAAAATTTGGATTGCAGGTGATGAAAGTGATCGCGGTCGAAACCGCGGCCGATCTCGGCGCATTGCCGGGTTACGGTGACGTTGCCGACCGTATCTTGTTTGATGCCCGCGCGCCTGCCGAGGCCACCCGGCCCGGCGGCCTCGGCGCGGCGTTCGACTGGCGCTTGCTCGAACAACTCGAGCTCCAACGGCCGTTCATGGTCTCAGGCGGTCTCGATGCCCGGAATATCGCGGACGCCATTCGCATCACACGCGCCGGCGGCGTAGATGTTTCGTCAGGCGTGGAGCGCTCGCCGGGCATCAAGGATCCCGAGATGATCCGCGCCTTTATTCGCGCGGCCCGTGCAACAAAAGAGCTACTGGTTCGATGAATTCAGCACTGCCCAATTCCTTCCGCAGCGGTCCCGACGAGCGCGGTCATTTCGGCGGCTTCGGCGGCCGTTTTGTCGCCGAAACGCTGATGCCGCTGATCCTCGATCTGGAAAAAGCTTACGCCGAGGCCAAGGAAGATCCGAAATTCCAGGCCGAAATGGACGGCTATCTCAAGCATTATGTCGGCCGACCTTCGCCTTTGTATTTCGCCGAGCGCCTGACCGAGCATCTGGGCGGCGCCAAAATCTATTTCAAGCGCGAGGAGCTGAACCACACCGGCTCGCACAAGGTCAATAACGTGCTCGGCCAGATCATGGTGGCGCGGCGCATGGGCAAAAAGCGCATTATCGCCGAGACCGGCGCCGGCCAGCATGGCGTCGCAACGGCTACACTCTGCGCGCGCTTCGGACTTGATTGCTTCGTGTACATGGGGGCGGTCGATGTGGAGCGGCAGCAGCCGAACGTCATCCGCATGGAAATGCTGGGCGCCAAAGTGATCCCCGTACAGTCGGGTACGCGCACCCTCAAGGACGCCATGAACGAAGCGCTGCGCGATTGGGTCACCAATGTGCACAACACGTTTTACTGCATCGGCACGGTGGCTGGCCCGCATCCCTATCCGATGATGGTGCGTGACTTTCAGTCGGTGATCGGGACCGAGACGCGCGCGCAGATGCAGGAAGAAGAAGGCCGCCTTCCGGATTCGTTGATCGCCTGCATCGGCGGCGGGTCCAATGCGATGGGATTGTTTCATCCCTTCCTTGATGATCCCGGGATTGAAATCTTTGGTGTTGAGGCAGCCGGACACGGGCTGACACAGCTGCACGCCGCCTCCATTGCGGGGGGTCGGCCCGGCGTGCTCCACGGCAATCGGACCTATCTTCTGATGGATGACGACGGCCAGATTCAGGACGCGCATTCGATCTCGGCAGGGCTGGATTATCCGGGCATTGGTCCGGAGCATTCGTGGCTGCATGAAACCGGCCGGGTGACATATCTGTCGGCAACGGATGACGAGGCGTTGGCCGCGTTTCAGTTGCTGTCGCGGTTGGAAGGTATCATTCCGGCTCTGGAGCCGGCGCACGCCATCGCCAAGGTCATGGAGTTGGCGCCGAAACGGCCGAAAGATCATTTGATGGTCGTCAATCTGTCCGGCCGCGGTGACAAGGACATTCCGCAGGTGGCGGACATCTTGCGGGGGAAGAAAGCGTGATATCGAACCGTCGCCGGATATTTCACATCTCACCGCCGGGAACAGGTCGGCTGCGGAGCGGCCGTCCATGGAGCGGCCGTCCATCATGAGCACGCGCATCGATGCCCGCTTTGCTGAATTGAAGAAGCAGGGCCGCTCGGCCTTCATCACCTTCCTGATGGCCGGGGATCCCGATCCCTCGACCTCGCTCGAAATTATCAAGGCACTGCCAAAGGCCGGCGCTGATATTATCGAGATCGGGATGCCTTTTACCGATCCGATGGCGGACGGTCCGGCGATCCAGGCGGCGGGGCTGCGCGCGCTCAAGGCCGGCATGAGCCTGAAAAAGACCCTCGCGATGGTGCGCGAGTTTCGAAATCAGGACGCTACTACGCCCATCGTCCTGATGGGCTATTACAATCCGATTTACATCCATGGCGTCGACAAGTTTCTTCTCGACGCGAATTCGGCAGGGGTGGATGGACTGATCATTGTCGATCTTCCGCCAGAGGAAGACAACGAACTGTGCCTGCCCGCGATGAAGGCGGGACTGAATTTCATCCGGCTGGCGACGCCGACCACAGACGACAAGCGGCTGACTGCGGTGCTCGCCAACACATCAGGGTTTGTGTACTACGTCTCGATCACCGGGATCACCGGCAGCGCCAGCGCTGACACGGCCGAAGTCGGCGAGGCCGTGGCGCGCATCAAGCGGCATACAAACTTGCCGGTTTGTGTCGGCTTCGGCATCAGGACGCCAGCGGCAGCCCGCGCCATCGCGCAAAGTGCGGATGGTGCGGTGGTTGGCACCGCGCTGGTCGACGCCTTGCGAGGGAGCCTCGATTCGGAGGGTCGTGCGACGGCCAAAACCGTCGATGCGGTCGCTGATCTTGTCTCATCATTGGCGCAAGGAGTCCGAGGCGCCAAACAGGCCGCGGAATAAGCCACGATTGCGATGGAAATACCGGTGCTCGGCGGCTTGTTGGCCAGTTCGCGAGCCGCCATATGCTGAGAGCGCGATGCGCTTTAATCTGCAGTAAGCGAATCGATTGCATTCGGAGCGAAACATGAATTGGCTCACCAACGTCGTCCGGCCGAAAATCCGCAACATCCTGCGGCGCGAAACGCCCGAGAACCTTTGGATCAAGTGTCCGGATTCCGGGCAACTCGTGTTCTACAAGGATGTCGAGGCCAACCAGTTCGTGATCCCCGGCTCCAACTACCACATGCGGATGGGCGCGGTGGCGCGACTGAAATCAATCTTTGACAACGAAACCTGGTTCGACGTCGCATTGCCGGAGGTCACCGCCGACCCGCTGAAATTCCGAGATGAACGCCGCTATGCGGACCGCATAAAGGATGCGCGGGCCAGGACAGGACTGAATGACGCGATCAAAGTCGGCTACGGCAAGCTAGAAGGCGCCGCTGTCGTGATCGCGGTGCAGGATTTCGATTTCATGGGCGGCTCTCTGGGCATGGCAGCTGGCGAAGCCATCGTTCGTGGGCTCGAACTCGCGGTCGAGAAGAAGTCTCCGTTCATTGTGTTCGCGGCGTCTGGAGGCGCGCGGATGCAGGAGGGCATCCTGTCGCTGATGCAAATGCCGCGCACGACCGCCGGCGTGCAGATGCTGCGTGAAGCGCAACAACCCTACATCGTGGTGCTGACCAACCCGACCACGGGCGGCGTCACCGCGTCGTATGCCATGCTCGGAGATGTGCAGATCGCCGAACCCGGCGCGCTGATAGGTTTTGCCGGCGCGCGCGTGATCGAACAGACCATTCGCGAAAAATTGCCGGAGGGATTTCAGCGAGCGGAATATCTCAGAGATCATGGAATGGTCGATATGGTGGTGCATCGCCATGAGCTGCGACCAACGCTGGCCCGCCTCTGCCGCTTGTTGACCCGATCGCCGCCGCTGCAAACTGCCGCGAAACCTCCGTCGCAAGCAAAACCGCCTGTGGTCGAGAGCCTATCAAGTGCCGATGTGGCGCAGGCAGCGCCCCAGGCGTGAGTTCGCCTGCGGCAACACCGTCCGGTTCGCTCGAAGCCTTGCTTGCGCGCCTCTCTGCCCTCCACCCCGAGCGCATCGAACTCGGCCTGGAGAGGATGCAACGGCTGCTGGCGCGGCTGGATCATCCAGAGCGCGCTCTGGCGCCGGTGATTCACGTCGCCGGCACCAACGGCAAGGGCTCCACCATCGCTTATCTGCGGGCGATCATGGAAGCGGCGGACCTACGCGTGCACGCCTACACATCGCCTTCGCTGGTCCGGATCAACGAGCGCTATCGATTGGGCCGCCGTGGTCGCGGCAGCCTGGTTAGCGATGATGAACTGTACGCAATGCTCGAACGCTGCGAGCGGGCCAATGCGCGTGAGCCGATTACCATTTTTGAAATTGAAACCGCCGCGGCGCTTTGCTTGTTCGCGCAGCATCCGGCCGATGTAGTGCTGCTGGAAGTTGGGCTCGGCGGGAGGCTTGATGCTACCAATGTCATCGAGAAGCCGCTGGCGAGCGTTATCGCGCCTATCAGCATGGATCATACTGAATTTCTCGGCGAAACGGTGAGCACGATCGCGCATGAAAAGGCCGGGATCATCAAGCGCAATGTGCCGGCGATTTGCGCGGAGCAGCCGCCTGAGGCGATGGCTGTGATTGAACAGCAGGCCAGCCGGATGAAGGCGCCGCTCCATGCCGCGGGGCAGGAGTGGCATGTCAATATCGAGCGGGGGAGGTTGGTGTACCAGGACGACCGAGGATTGATGGATCTGGCGGGGCCCAGATTGTTCGGACGCCATCAGTTCGAAAATGCCGGGCTCGCGATTGCGACACTGCGCGCGCAAGATTCGTTCAGAATTGAAACAACGGCAATCGAGGCTGGCATCGTCAATGCCGAATGGCCGGCGCGGATGCAGCGTCTGGCCTCGGGGGAGCTGTTGAGCCGGGCGCCGCATGGTTGCGAGATCTGGCTGGACGGCGGACATAACACTGCGGGAGGTCGGGTCGCGGCAGCGGCTTTGGGCGATCTTGAAGAGCGGGTATCACGTCCACTCGTTCTCATTGTTGGCATGATGGGCAATAAGGATGCCGGCGCGTTTCTCGCAAATTTCGCCGGGCTTACCCGTCACATCATCGCGGTGCAGATCCCTAACCACGACGGCTCGATGCCGGCAAACCGGCTTGCGGACGCGGCGCGGCAGCTTGGCATGCGGGTAGAAACCGCGGCCAGCGTCGAAGCAGCTTTGTCCTCGGTTGCGAGATTGGCCTACGAGGTGCCGCCGCGCATTCTGATCACGGGCTCGCTGTATCTTGCCGGCCACGTGCTAGCCGCCAACGGCACGCCGCCGGGATAGCTGAGTTCATGCCAACATCTTCATCGGATCGGCGGTTTTCTGCTTAAGCTGATCGAACGTGCACTGGTTGGGACTCTTGTCGGGCCGCCAGCGCAGGATGGAGGTGCCGTGGCGGAATCGATCGCCGCTGAAGTGGTCATAGGCGACCTCGACTACCAGCTTCGGCTTTAGCGGGCACCATTGCGCGGAACGCTCGGTCGACCAGCGGCTCGGGCCACCGGGCGCGTTGCCAGTGAATCCAGGTTTGGCGATCAAAGCTTCGAGTCGTGCCGTTAGCGCAGGTTTTTCCTGCTGCTTGATTGCCGAGCTGAAACCGACATGGTGAAGCAATCCACGATCGTCGTAGAGACCGAGCAGCAGCGAACCGACAACCTTACTGCCGTTCAGCTTGTTGGTCGCGTAGCGGAAGCCGCCAACCACACAATCGGCGCTGCGGAAATTCTTGATCTTCTGCATGCCATCGCGATTGCCGGATTGATAACAAAGATCGAGCCTTTTTGCGATCACGCCGTCGCAACCGCCGCCGGCTCGCGCGAGCCATTTTTCAGCGGTCGCATAACTTGTCGACGCTGCCGACAATCGAAACGTACGGTTCGACTTGAATTGTACTTTTGCAAACTGCTCGAGCAACGGCCGCCGCTCTCGAAGCGGTTTTGCCGAAAGCTCCCCATGCTCCGAGGTCGCCAGCAGATCGAACGCGAGATACAGCGCCGGCGTTTCCCTGGAAAGTTTTCTCACGCGGCTCGCGGCGGGATGAATCCGCTGCAGCAGATCATCGAAAGAGAACGCTTTGCCATGCGGGACCACAATCTCGCCGTCGAGCAGGAACACGCTGGCTTTCAATTCTAGCGCCGCCTCGACCAGTTCGGGAAAATAGCGGGTGAGGTCTTCGCCGGATTTCGAGCGCAGATCGACGTGCCCGCCGTCTCGGTAAAGCAAACAGCGGAAGCCATCCCACTTCGGTTCGTATTGCCATTCGCCGCCGCGCGGAATGGCATCAACCGAGCGGGCTTCCATTGCCGCCAGCGGCGGTGATTGCGAGGGAAGGCTGTTTCTGCGGAGCGGCGGCATGGAAGCTCAACGCAAACGGCCGGCGAATCGCCGGCCTCCTTGGGAAAATAATTCCTCGAAAGTCGCCGATCAGACCGCGGCAGATATCCATTGCTGCAGCTTTTGCTTCGGCGCGGCACCGACCTGGCGCGAGGCCATCTCACCACCCTTGAAGATCATCAGTGTCGGGATCGACATCACGCCGTATTTCGAGGCCGTCTTCGGGCTCTCGTCGACGTTCAATTTGACGATCTTGACCTTGTCGCCCATTGCGCCGGAAATCTCGTCAAGCGCAGGCGCGATCATCCGGCACGGGCCGCACCATTCGGCCCAAAAATCGACCACGACAGGGCCGGTCGCCTTGAGCACCTCGGCTTCGAAATCGGCGTCAGAAACCTTGCCTACGGCCATCGATGTACCTCTTCAGTTCGGAAGAAAACGGCGAGGGAATCGCCGTCCGCATTATGCAGATCAACCTATGAACGAGGCATTGCCCGGTCAAGGCTCCGGTCACGCCGAGATGATGGATGCGAGCTGCGCGTCCAGCGCCGAAGCGGAAATCTCCATCAATTCCGGCGTTTCGGTCCACAGCAGGGCGGCGCGGATCGGCAAATGGGGATAAAGCTTGCCCAGCACGGCCCGATAGAGCGCGAGCTGGCGCACATAGGCCTGGGGCGCCCCGCCGGGGACGCTGGGGGGACCGTAATTGGTTTTGTAATCGATAATCAGCACCTCGGTCGGCGCGATCACCAGCCTGTCGATTTGGCCCGAAACCACGGCGGGCCGCTGCCCCGGTCGCTCCAGTCTGCCAGCGATCGACACCTCGGGACGGCTGCCAGGACCAAATACCGGCGCGAAGCGACTGTCTTCGATCAGAGCCACAACCCCCGAAGCCAAGGCTTGCTGTTCGCCGACCGCCCAGTCGCCGGCGTTGCGGGCGAGGTAATTAAGCGCGGCCTGCTGCCGACGATCGCTGGGCAGGTCGGGAAGAGATTGCAGCAGCCGATGCACGAGCGTGCCCCGCCGCAACGCTTGTCCGCGCATTTGGATCGCTTCGCCACTCCGAACCCGACGAGTTTCATCTTCGGCACCATCTGAAGGGCGCAGCAGCTTGTCAGAGCGGGCTTCCGGGGGCGCATCTATCCGCAGCCACGGTGGCAGCTCGACGTCGGCCTTGGGCTGTGGGGTGGCAGCAACGCCCTTTGCAGAATCAAGTTCGTCGGCCCGCGTGTAGCGTTTGATCGGTCCATCGGGTCTCTCGATCGTCTGCTCCTGCAATCCGGAATTGACGAGACCCGCCCGAACAAGATCGTACCATGAGTATTTGCGGACACTATTTGCGTTACCGGGCATGCAGCCACCGACGATCAGGCGATCGGCGGCGCGCGTCATCGCGACGTAAAGTAGGCGGCGATATTCGTCCTCGATCTCAGCCAGCATGGCCGCGCGCCCGGTCGCGACCACGGCCGGATCGTCGGTCTTCTTGCCGGCCCATACCATCACGCCCCCCGCCAGGCGAATGAGTTTTGGGCGCTGCGTATCCGATGGCGAGGAGGTGGTGTCCACCAGGAAGACCACGGCTGCTTCCAGGCCCTTGGCGCCATGCACCGTCATGACGCGGACTTCATCGCGCGAGATTTCCATGTCGCGTTTGACTTCGGTATCGGCCGCACGCAACCACGCCATAAAACCCTGCAGCGTTGCGGGCGCCTTACGTTCATAGTTCAGCGCCAGCTCAAGGAACTCGTCGAGCGCGTCATTGGCTTCATGACCCAGCCGCCGCAGGATGCGCGCACGGCCGCCATCGCCGCCGAGCAGCCACGCAAAGAATGTAAACGGCGTCTCGGTATCGAAGCGGCGCTCACATTCCGACAAACGAGCTAGCGCATCCCGCAATCTGCCATCGGTCGAGGCGTGCATGCTCAGCGATTGCCGTAGCGAGCCCTGGCGTTGCCATGCCAGCGTAAAAAGATCATCGTCGTTAAGGCCAAACAGCGGACTTTTCAGAGCCACGGCCAGCGCGAGATCGTCGCGCGGCAACAGCAGCGCGTCGGCAAGGTTCATCAGGTCGATGATCGCGATATGCTCGGTCAGCTTCAGCCGGTCGGCGCCGGCTACGGGAATATTGGCGTGCTTCAAAGCCTGGATCACGGCATCGAAAGCGTTGCCGCGTCGTCGCACCAGCACCAGCATATCGCCATACCGCAACGGTCGCCGCTTTCCCGCGCTGCCGGTCAGCGTGCCGCTGTCGACCAATTGCTTGATCTCCGACTGAATCCGCCTGGCAAGCTTTACCTCGGGACTTGTTTGCGACAAGCCGTCAAATGGCGCCCGCCAGCCTTCGATGTCCTGTTTGATTTCCGGCTGCTGCAAGTCCCAAAGATCAATCAGGCTCGGTCCGGCATCAGCGAGAGAATTGTGAAGCGGGTATCCGCTCTCGATCGAATGAATGCTGCGATAGATCTCTTGTTCGCGAAAGACGTGGTCCACCGCCTGCAGGATCGCGGGTCCCGAGCGGAATGAGTAGGTGAAAGAGATCGGATCGAACTTCAGTCCGGCATCTAAAAATCGCTTTTGCAGCAGCCGACGGCGCGCATCGAATTCGCGAGGTGCTGCGCCTTGAAAGGAAAAGATCGACTGCTTTTCGTCCCCGACCGCAAAGATCGTGCGCAAGACATCATCCCGGGCCCCTTTGCCCGACGTGAAATCGGAAATGATATGGGCGACGATGTCCCATTGTTTGGGACTGGTGTCCTGCGCTTCATCGATGAGCACGTGATCTACGCCGCGATCGAGCTTGTAATGCACCCAGCCCGAGGAAATACGGGCAAGCATCTCCAGGGTCTTATCTATCAAGTCGTCGTAATCGAGTAGGCCGCGTTCCTGCTTTTCGCGTCGGTAATTGGCGGCGGCTGCCGTTGCGATCTGCAACAGCGCCTGCGTGCGGTCGCGGATCAGCACCGCCCGTCGTCGCTCGATCAGGTCGGCGATCCGAACGCTTTCCGCATCGAACGCACGTGCAAGCGCCGGATTGTTTTCGCAGAATTTCTTGGTCAGTACGGTCTTGCGGGGCGTGCGCTCATCGGTGAGAAATACGTCCAGATATTTCTCGGCCTGTTCGCTGCCGGTAAATATCAGCGCTTCTCGCAGCCGCGCTGCGTGATCGATCTCGGATTTGACACCGGTGTCGAGAACGAGCGCGATTTCTTTCCAGCGCGATCGTGGCAGATTGGGCCCATCGACGATTGCGCGCTCGATATTCTCGACACTATCGGTGGGGCTGATGCCGAGCGCGGCCGTTACCTCAGCGACCGCGGCCTCGAGACTGCCGGCTCGGTCGGTCCAGGTCACGAATCGGTCGCGGCTCAGGCACGCCTCGCGTAGCACATCCTTGAAGGTAACGTCTGCCGCGCTGGCCATCGCGGTATTGAGCGCGCGGCCGGCGGCGCTATCCGCGTCTCCCGCTGCCTCCAGCAGCACGTCCAGATTGGCCCTCTCCATCATCTCGTTCTGGTCGCGTTCGTCCATGACGGCGAACCGCGCGGGTACGTTGGCCTCAAACGGAAACTGCTGGAGCAGGCGCGTACAAAGCGCATGGATGGTTTGTACTTTGAGGCCGCCCGGTGTTTCGAGCGCGCAGGCGAACAGCTTTCGAGCAGCCATCCTCAAGCGCGGGTCGGGCCGCGCGATGCCGGCGTCAACGATCGCGGCATCGAGCATTGCATCGTCGAGCGTAACCCAGTGCCCAAGCGTCGAGAACACCCGCTCGGCCATGTTGGCGGCGGCGGCCTTGGTAAAGGTGATGCACAAAATCTTCTCGGGGGCGACGCCGTCGAGCAAGAGGCGGATCACCCGCTGCACCAGCACGTGCGTCTTGCCCGACCCGGCGTTTGCCGAAACGAATGCGGAAGATGCCGGGTCCGAGGCGCGCGCCTGGGTGGCGCGGACGGCCGGTGGAATTGGCCGCGCCATTACCATTCTTCCAGTCCGAGTCCGCCGGCCGCCGACCACTCCTTGATGCGAGCGAGGTCGTCGTAAGGACCATAGCGCTTCGCCCACATTGAAAGATTCAGCGAGGTGTAAGGCCGGCTCTCATCATCGAAGGCGCGGATCAGAGTTTCCAGTTTCTGGCGCGCTTCGTGGGCAGCTTGATCGGGCGGTTGCGCGGCATCTCCCGTTTTGAGCTTCAGCTCGAGAGGCTTCTGTTCTCCCGGAGGATTGTTGCCGGAAAGCCTGACATAGCCGAGTTCGCTGACCGAGCTGCCTGCCGGAATACGTTCAAAGCCGCCCTCCCTGAGAATGGCCGCCTCCAACGTGAGCTGTGGTGACAAACCCATTCGCACCTGTTTACCGGTCGGCGGTTGACCGGTTTTGTAGTCGAGGATGGCAAAGCTGCGGTCCCGTCGTCCTTCGATCCGGTCAGCGCGCGCCGAAAGCACAAATGAGCGCTCGGCATCGAGTGGGATTTTGATTTCGCCGCGGATTTCCGCATCGATACGATCGAGGTTGCTGCGCCGCCCAGTTTCCCAATCCGCGAACCATTTGGCGATGCGCTGAAAGCGTGGCCACCATAGCGCCCTCGCCTCGGGCCGTTCCATCAGCGGCGCAAAATATTTTTCGCCGATCACGCGCAAGGCCCGCGCCGGATCTTCTGGAAGCGCGGCTGAGAATGTCTTCGTGAATTCGCCCAGCGCCTCGTGGATGGCAGAGCCTCGATCGGCCGCGGACAATGGCATGTCGACGGGGTCGAGCGGATTCAGGCGCAAAATGTGCCTGGCATAGATCGTATATGGATCGCGCAGCCAGTCCTCGATCGCGGTCACCGACAGTTTTAGCGGCCTTGCTGAGCGCGGGGGTCTAGGCTCGGGCTGCGGGATCGGTTCGACCTTTTCGGGCCGATCCAGTTCAGTTGCGAAGCGGGCATATTTTGCCCCAGCTGATTTGGCGGCGGTCCAGCGCTTCTCGCCGGCCACCGCCTCGAGCCGGTGCAAAAATCTTGAAGCTACTGCCGGCGCGCCGCCTACTTTGGTAGCGTGACTGAGGATGACGTCATCCGCACCGAGCAATTGCGCAAAATCATGCGCGGACAATCCGATTCTTCGCTCCGGCAGGTCGAGGCCGAGTTCATGTCGCATCGGCCGGCTCAGCCATGGATCGACGCGCGGTGCCGGCGGCCACACGCCTTCGACCAATCCGCCAATAATAATTCGGTCGGATTGCGTGAGCCGCGCCTCCAGGGGTCCATAGATCTTCAACTGAACGTCGGCGGCCTCCGGCCGCCGCACCATTCGATCGGCAAACGCGGTCTGAAACACGTCGGGGTAGTCGCCTAGGGCAACCAGCAATCCGCTCTGGGATTCTCCGCCGAGAATGTCGTCGAAGGCGGTGGCGAGCGCGCTGCCGTCCTGGCCATCGAAAGCGAGTGCCACGCCATGCTCATCGCGTGTGAGATCCAGCAGAGCACTGCGATGTCGTTCGGCAAGTTCGACCAGATCGTGCGGTTTGGAGTGGACGACAAGACTCTCGAGCGGCGAGAGAGCCGCCTGCAGGCGCTCGATCAGTATCTGCGCTCCGTCGAGTTCGCGATCAGCAAGCCTGGTCCGGGGTTCGGAACCATGTAGCGATGAAGTCTCGCCACGCCGATGCTTTGCAAGCTCACGGCGGAAGCGCGAGAAGTCGTTCGCAAGCCCACTAGTTCCAGTTTGTGGGCGCGTCCCGCGAAGCAAAGCCAGTTCAAGCGTCTCCATGTCATGATGGAATGCGCCCGGCGAGCCGCCTAACCGGCAAAGTGGATGTTTCAACAGCGCCAGCAGCGTGGGCGGCTCAAGTCGGTTGGCCGCTGCCTCTGCGATGAGCCGCGCGAAGATGCCAGCAGACGTTTCCATCAGCGCGTCGCCACCGGAATTGTCGAAAGCGAGATTCCAGCGCCCCAGCGCCGCGATCACTCGACGCGCCAGCGCGCGATCCGGTGTCACCAGTGCAGCCGACTTGCCGAGATGCCGGGCCTCCCGCATCGCTATCGCGATCGAAAGCGCCTCCATCTCGGGATTTTCGGCTTCGATCACAGCGAGATTTGCCATCCCGCGCGAAATCTTTTCCGCTATCTCTGGTTCGGCCAGCCGCTGATGCCATCGCGCGGTCACACTCGAAGGCCGCATCGTTTCGGATACCAGCACTTCGCGTCCTTGCGGCGCGCTTTGGCCCAACGTCTGGACATCGTCACGCTTGATACCAAATCGACGCAGCAGCGCGTGCATCGCGAACTGCGGATGGTTCGAAACCGGAGCAGATGTGAATTCTCCTCGCGCGTTTTTAACCCCGCCCAGGACTTGCCACGCCTCCTCTTCAATAGCCGTATCGAGCCCCGGGAGGACCACCACGCCTTGGGGAAGCGCGCTGACGGCGTGCAGGAATTTCGCTGTGGCCGGCATCGACCCGGTCGATCCCGCCGCGATCACCGGACCATCATGATTAGCACTGAGACGTTTGGCTTCCGCTGAAATCAAGAGATCGCGCCTGAGCGCGGGCTCGATTTTTCCGATTTCCTGGAGATGCGCGGGCCACGCCTGCCGCGCAATCCGCAGGAATTCGAGCGAGTGCTGCCAGTACTGATCGAGCTGATCCGGAACGAGTCCGTCGAGTGCCTCCCAGCCGACGCCACGGGTGACCATGTCGTCCATCAGGCGGGCCAGATCGCCGGCCAATGCAAGTGTGGAGGCTGGTCCGCCGACCACCAGCGGCGCCAACACCGGCCCATTTGCCCATGCGGCAACCAGCTTGGCGAGCGTGAGTTTGCGTTCGAGTTCGCCTAGTCTCGGTGGAATATCCAATGGCGCCGCGCCACCGAATTGCTCGGACTCTTCGGCAAATGCAAGCTCGTCCTCCTCGATATCGCCGAGCGCAACGATGCGCGGTAGCAGCACGGCATCTGCGCGCATCTCGTCCAGAAATATTTCGCGAGCCAAGCGTCCTGCGCGACGGGTCGGCAAGTACAGGGTCACCTGCGGCAGTCTCTGGGGGTTGCTGCGCGCCTCGAAACCATCCACCAGGCGGCCGTCGACCAACGCGGCGATTACGGTACGCAGAAAGGGCACAGAAACTGGAACGCTGAAAACGCGCATGGGCTGCCTGATTCGGGATCAGGCGACATCATGGCACGGCCGCATAGCCGTTGCTAATTGAACTGAAGCGACTCGCGCTACGCGACGCTTGCGAGAAATGCCTCTTCCGCCGCATCCACCGCGTCAGGAGTTCCCACATGCATCCACATGCCGTCCAGCCGGAGCCCGAATAGCCGCTCCTGCTCGTTGGCCCGGTCGAATATCCTGGTAAGCGAAAATTCGCCGGGTGGCGCGCCGGCGAATACGGCCGGCGACATGATCGCGGCGCCGGCATAGACGAATGGAACCACTTGGTGTTCCCTGCGCTTGCGCAAGGCGCCATCGGCGAGCATGCCGTAGTCGCCGCGTCCGCTGTAGCCGACGCTGGTTGTCGTTGGCGCCATCAGCAACAGTATGTCCATGCGCGTCGGTTCGAACGATTCCGCCAGACGCGCCAGGTTCGGTCGTACGCCGTCGATCCAAAGCGTGTCCGCGTTGACGTGAAAAAACGGTGCGGTCCCGAGCAAAGGCAACGCCCTCACGACACCGCCGCCAGTGCCGAGTACCTCGTCGCGCTCATCGGAGATGATAACGCGGGGCCGCTTGCGCTTGGCGACATGGTTGATGATCTGATCTGGCAGATAATGCACGTTGACCACGGCTTCGTCGGCCCCGGCATCAGCGAGCTTGTCCAGAACATGATCCAGCAGCGGACGGCCGGCCACACGAACCAATGGCTTCGGCGTCCCGTCGGTCAGGGGGCGCATGCGCACGCCGAGTCCGGCTGCGAGTATCATGGCTTTGGTGGGTCTGACGGACATGTCGGGGTTATCTAAAGGGGATCTATCGGTTGCATTTAAGAATCATAACACGTCAATTCGCTTCGCGCATGGCCAGTCTCGGTGCAATAACCGGACGAGATGACGGTTATACGACCGCTGTGGCGGATTAAACTTCCGCGCCCAACGGTGCGCGTTTTCCGCCCTTCTTTTTCTTGTCGCCCGTTTTCAGGAAATTGACCCCGATCTGGTCGCCATTGACCCACGCCAGTTCACAGCGGCGATATGCAAGACCGGTGGATGAAAGCAAGAGGAAGAATTCCTTTAGATGCAAACCTTCGACGGAGCCTTCTACGCTGAGCTTGGCGCCGGTTTCCGAAATGTCTTCCATCATGCACTCGCGTCGCCAAGTGCCATCAATACCCATCATTTGGGCGGGAACACCGCGCTCAAATGTGACGCGCTCGCCCTTGCGCCTTTCTGCCGCCATTGATCCGCTCCAGCCCACACATCCGCGCCCCGCGCAGATGTCAGGGTACAGCCCACCATAAAAGCGCGGGCGCTAATAACTGGTAAACTAAGCCTGCGGAGGAGGCACGTTGGTCGCGTACCAATCCCTGACGCGCTCCAGCGAAGGATGTGCCAGCGAACGAATGAGATAGGTCCAGATTCGGGGCTGATGGCGCAAATATTGCGGCTTGCCGTCGCGCCGGTTCAGCCTCGCAAATGTGCCGAGCAGCCGAGTATTCCGTTGCGCCGACATGAGCGCATAGAGCTCGGCGAACCCGGCAGCGTCGAACGTATTGTCGAAGGCGCGCCGCGCCTTGATGTACCGCGTCAACAACAAAAGCTCGAGCTGCTCCGGCACATCGATCCGCGCGTCCTGCAACAGCGATACCAGATCGTAGGAGGTCGGACCGAGCACGGCGTCCTGGAAGTCGATGATTCCCACCCGCGCGATGCCCTCCCGTTCGCCGAGCCAGATCAGGTTGGGGGAATGAAAATCTCGCAGCACCCAGGTTCCGGGAGCGGAGCTGGCCTCCCTCAACAGATCGCGCCATATGGCGGTGAATTCCGCACGCTTGTCGCTATTGAGTGCGACGCCACGATCCGGCAGGTACCATTCGGGCATCAAGCCGAGCTCCACCAGCATTGCACCAGTGTCGAATGCCGGGATGGTGTAGGTGAGCTGCGAGCCCAAAAAGAGAGTTTCAGGCAGCGTTTCACGATGCAGTGCCGCCAGGGCGTCGGTCGCGGCTTCATACCGTCGGACGATCGGCCGAGGTGGGTTGCCTTCGATAATACCTTCGCTGCCGAAGTCTTCAGTGATCAGGAATCCAGCATCGAGATCGGCGTGATGTATGGCCGGCGCGGAGAAGCCGCGCTCGCGCAGGCCTCCGGCCATGGCGACGAACGGCTTGACGTCCTCTGCCAGGTGCACGGCGGCGCTATATGACTTTCCATCATAGATCGGGGGACCGTCCGGTCGCCGCGGCGAGTTCATCAGTATGGCAGCGCCATCATCGCGCAACAGGCGGGCGTAGGAACGCGTCGAGGCATCGCCGGTCATGCGCTGGCGTTTCGCAGCTGTATAACCCGAAGCGTCGAGAAAGCTCAGGAGCGCTTGCAATCTGGCGACCTGCGCGGCGGCCTTGCCGTATCCAGTAATCTCAGCCGCGCGTGCTGTTGATCCCAAGGCCGGACGGTGAGCGAGCGCGATATCAATGCGGTCCGAGGGCAACGCCGACGGGGCGCGCTCCGGCCATTCGATTAGCGCGACAGCACCTTCTGGCAAGGGCGATAGGCCAATCTCTTCCAGTTCGATCGGATCGTTGACGCGGTAAAGATCCGCATGGAGCAGCGGATACGGCGGCAATTCATAAACCTGCACCAAAGTGAAGGTCGGGCTTGGGACCTCCAACGCATCGTCACCGGCTAGATAGCGGATCATGGCCCGCGCCGCTGCGGTTTTGCCGGCGCCGAGGTCGCCGGAAAGCGTGATCAGGTCGCCAGGACCAAGCAAAAGGGCCAGATTGGCCATCAGATTTGCGGTCGCGGTTTCGTTGGATAGCGCCACCGACAATGTCGTCGGCTCGGTCATTCCGCGGCGTTGCGATGCGCGGACTGCTCGATCGGAAAATCGCAGGTCACAGTCGTGCCCTTGCCGACGATGGAATCGACTCGCACCTTGCCTCCGTGCAGTTCGACAAAGGAACGAACCAGCGACAGCCCGAGCCCGGCGCCGCGATGGCGGGAACCGTGCGAGTGACTTTCGAACCAGTCGAACACTTTATCTTTAACATCGGGCGGAATCCCCGGGCCGGAATCGGTCACCGTGAACGTAACGCTATGCTCGGTGCGTCGGGCGCTCAAGCCCACCGTAGCATCGTGGGGCGAGAAACCGACGGCGTTGGCGAGCAGATTATATAGCACTTGCACGACACGGCGCTCGTCTCCGATGAAGCTGCCGATATTGTCGTCGATATCGACCTTGAGTTTGATGCGATCGGTCGCCAAACGGTCCTGGATGCCTTCGGCGGCGGCCTCGATCGTTTTGCGTATGTCGACAATTCCCAAATTGAGCGACATCGCGCCGGCATCGATGGTTGCGAGATCGAGGATGTTGTTGATGATCGCAAGCAGCGCGTTAGTGGACGTCGTGATGTAGGCCAGATATTCGGCCTGTTTTGCGGTCAGCGGGCCGGTAACGGGGTCACTCAGGAAATGCGCAAATCCGATGATGGTAGTCAGGGGCGAGCGCAGCTCATACGAAACGTGATGGACGAAATCGACCTTCATCTGATCGGCGGTCTCAAGCGCCTCGTTGCGCTCGCGCAACGCGCGCTCGACATTTTCGGCGTCGCTGATGTCCTGGAACGTCAGCATCGTGGCGCCGTCGGGCAGCGGCATGGTCATGCAATCGAGCACGCTACCGTCACGCCGCTCCAGCTTGAGCGGCACCTGCACGCGATTTTCAATCGCGGTAATCGCTTCGCGGATCGTGCGCCACGTGTTCGCTTCATCGAACAGCGGCCGACACCAGGCTTCAACGGCTTCGATATGAGGCTGCTCGCGGAGGGCGTCGGGTGACAGCTTCCACATTTTCGCAAAAGCCGGATTGAATAATTGCGCTCGGCCGTTGCTGCCGAACACCGCAACCGCCTCGGCGAGATTGTCGAGGGTTTCACGCTGCACCCGGATCAGGCCGTCGAACCGGCGGGCGAGGTCGAGGCTTTCGGTAACGTCATCGAACAGGTAGGTGACGCCGCCTTCCGGGTTGGGGGTGGTGACGACGCTGACAGCGCGGCCATCCGGGAGGTACCAGGTATCCTTGGTGGGTTCGACCGCGCGGTAAGCCTCATGCAGCTTGGCTTTCCAGGCGCGGAAATCCGGCTGCTCCGGGAGTTTGCGTGCCGCGCGTAGCCGATCCAGCACGCTGGAATCATCGGGATTGGCGTCGAGAAACGTCCGGTCGAGATCCCACAGGCGGCGATAGGAATCGTTGTAGAACGCGAGGCGCCGAAGTCCATCGAATACGGCGACACCGGACGACAATTGATCGAGCGTGCGGCGATGAGCCTCCGCCATCCGTACCAGCGCTGCGCCGAGCGCGGTGGCTTCGCTGGCGTCGATGGCGATACCGGCGCTTCCGCTGTCGAGCTTGAGCGCATGCACGTCATAAACGCGGCGCTCACCGCCAACTACGATCGGCAGCCGCCCGGCGAATTCCGACTGGTGACTGAGCGCGCGGCTCATGATTTCGCGCTGGTCGGTTTCGAGCAATTCGAGGTCGCGATCAATCGCGTCCGCGGTACTTACGGCTTCGGTGGCTTTCGCATAGGCGGCGTTGGCATAGCGCAGCCTGCCTTGGGCGCCCTTGGCCCAAATCGGCCAAGGCAGGGCGGCGGCGAAATCGCGCAACAGCTCGGTTTCCTCCAGCAGTGCCTTATATCGCAGATTCGATTCCGCCAGCTCGCGGCGGACACCACCCAGTTCGCGAATCCGAACAATGGCTTGCCCGCCGATCGCCCGACCCATGGCCTCGATCGCGCGTCCATTTGACGTGCTGAGATTAAGCAGGAAGCCTTCGCCGGCCTCGCGCAGTGCGTCGAGCGCGTGGTCCATTTGCAGGGCCGGTTCGGGCGGCAACCAGGTTCCGAACGCAAGGATGCGCTGCGGTGGATGTTGCGCGGACTGCTGCGGCATCAGTAGAGACGTGTCGCCGCTGATTTCGGGACGATCGTCGCCGGCCGCCCACGATATCAGGATCTGCGGCTCCGCGAACAACAGCGCCCGGAAGCGGTCGGCCTGCGCCTGCAGTTCGCCGACTTCCGCTCTGAGCCGAGCCTCGTTTTTGGCGGCGCGGAGGCGGGTTCGCATTAACAGGATCGCCGCCAGCACCGAAAACCCAAGCAGCGCGAGCGCGGTGGTAAGCACCGCGAATTCCTGCCGATTGAGATCGAGATAGCCCGAGAGGGCTTCTATAACAGACGATTCATCAGCCTTGGCGGATTTAACCGAGACGAATGCCGCGGCCACAAGTGCGACCACGCCGTGGCGTGCCAATGTTGTGCACGACAGCAGGGTCCGACGCATCGTAACGATCACGCCTGACATATTTGCCCCAAACCACACGAATTTGCGCCCGGTGACCCCCCACCGTGCGCGAATCGATTGACAATATCCTCTTCCGGACTCGAGGGGTAAGAGTCCAGATCGTGAACGCGAATCCGCTCGCCCAAAAATGGGTATTAACCTGTGCGTGCTTGTTGAGTAGCTGTTGAGAAATCAGCGTCCGGTCGAACCAAATCCGCCGCCGCCGCGTTCGGTCGAGGACAGCGACGTCGTCGCAACCAGTTCCGCCCTCACCACGGCCGCGATTACCATTTGCGCGATCCGCTCGCCCCGCCGAATCGCAAACGGCGCGTCGCCGTGGTTGATTAGGAGAACGGTTATCTCGCCGCGATAATCCGCATCGATCGTGCCGGGGGCATTCAGCACGGTGATGCCGTGCTTTGACGCGAGTCCCGATCGTGGACGAACCTGCGCCTCGGTGCCTCCGGGCAAGGCCACCGAGATGCCCGTCGGCACCAATACGCGCTGGCCCGGCGACAGAGTTATCGGAGAGTCCTCCGGGACGGCAGCGAGCAGGTCGAGTCCGGCGGCGTGGGCGGTCTGATAGGCTGGCAGCATCAGGCCCTGGCCGTGCGGCAGCCGCCGCACCTCGACTTTGATGGCTGAACTCACGATTTTCCTCCGACGGTCTCGGCGATGCGCGCGACCAGCGCCGTGGCAACTTCCTGTTTGGTCATCACCGGCCAGGAGTCGACTTTGATTTCCCCATCCACGCGGCTCAGCAGATGGACCGTATTGCGGTCGCCGCCCATAACACCCGTATCTGGTGAGACATCGTTGGCGACGATCCAGTCGCAGCCCTTGCGGGCCAGCTTTGCTTTGGCATTCTCGATCAGCATTTCGGTTTCGGCGGCGAAGCCGATCACGAGCTTTGGGCGGCCGTCCTTCAATTTTGAAATCGTTGCGAGGATGTCTGGATTTTCGATCAGTTGCAGTGGGGGCATGCCGGCGGAAGTCTTTTTTAGTTTCTGCTCGCCCTGCTCCGCAACGCGCCAGTCAGCGACAGCCGCCGCGAAGATCGCGATATCCGCGGGAAGAGCGGCTTCCACTCGCCGCAGCATGTCGCGCGCGGATTCCACATGCTGGACTTTAACGCCAGGGGGATCATCGATATCGACCGGACCGGAAATCAGCGCGACCTCGGCTCCGGCAGTAGCTGCCGCAGCGGCGATCGCAAACCCCTGTTTCCCGGAAGAGCGATTGGCGATGTAGCGTACCGGATCGATCGGCTCGTGGGTGGGCCCTGCGGTAATGAGAACGCGCTTTCCCGCCAGCGGTTGCGGCTGCGCCCGATGCAGCAGGCGCTCTGCTGCGGATGCTATCTCGATCGGTTCTGCCATCCGCCCGAGGCCCGCCTCCCCCGCTTCTGCCATTTCGCCAGTGTTGGGTCCGACCAATGCGACACCGTCCCGTTCGAGCTGGACGACGTTGCGGCGGGTAGCGGCGTTGTTCCACATCAGAGGGTTCGTCGCCGGCGCGAGCAGGATCGGACGATTGGTGGCGAGCAGAATGGCACTTGCGAGATCGTCGGCAAGACCATTTGCCATCTTCGCCATCAGATCCGCGGTGGCCGGCGCCACGACAATCAGATCGCACTCGCGCGCCAGCCGGATATGGCCCGCGTCGAACTCGCTTTGCGGGTCGAACAAATCTGTGTAGCAGCGCTCGTTCGAGAGCGCGCTTGCGGCAAGCGGAGTTACAAATTGCTGCGCCGCTTTGGTCAGCACGCACCGGACGCGGATTCGCCGCTCTTTCATCCTGCGGATCAGGTCAAGGGCCTTATAGGCGGCAATGCCGCCGCCGATGATCAGTGTAACCCGAGCCTTGTCGAACACGTCAGGGCGGCTTGGGCCGCGCATAGATGCCTGGACAGGGCGTGGAATGGCTTGCGGCTGCGTGGCTTCGAATTCGTAGGGCACACCTTCTATGGTTTGCCGCAGGATTACCCGGACCTCCTCCTCGACAGAACGGCCATTCTTGGCCGAACGAAGCCGCAGATAGGTCTTGATGGTCTCGTCGAGCTTGCGGATCGTTATGCTGGCCATCGGCAGGGTCCAAATGTGATATCAATGATACCACATTTTGCAATCATTGCAATCAAAGCTGGCGCACCGCAAACAGGATAGCGATGAAGGTCGCGGCGATCACCCAAAGCGCCAGCGTACGCCACCGGCTCTTCCGGCCCTCGGTTCGTCCCATGGCCGCAATCGTTTCGGGCGCCAGTCTGAGACCCTCGCGGCTCATGGTCTCCATCTGCTCGATCACGGCAACCGAACGCGCCGCAATGGTCGGCAGGCCGCTCATGACGCGGCCGAGTTCGCCGGCGCCGGACAGCGCGCCTTGAATGCGGCCGACCGGCCCGAGGTTGCGCTCGATCCATTCGCGAACCACGGGATCGGCGATTTTCCAGATATCAAGTTTCGGGTCGAAGCTGCGGGCAACTCCCTCGACCACGACCATGGTCTTTTGCAACAGGATCAATTCAGGCCGGGTGCGCATGTCGAACAGGCCCGTGACCTCGAGCAACAGCGTCAGCAACTTCGCCATTGAGATATCTTCGGCAGTGCGGTTGTGTATCGGCTCGCCGATCGCGCGGATCGCCTGAGCAAAATTCTCGACCGAATGATGCCCCGGCACATAGCCGGCCTCGAAATGCACCTCCGCGACGCGCCGATAGTCCCGGGTGATGAACCCGAGAAGAATCTCTGCGAGGAAGCGCCGCTCCTTGCCGCCGAGTCGGCCCATAATGCCAAAATCCACCGCGACCAGGCGGCCGGCTTCATCAAGAAACAGATTGCCCGGATGCATATCGGCATGAAAAAAGCCGTCGCGCAAAGCATGGCGCAAGAAGCTCTGGATCACCTTGCGCCCGAGGTCCGGCAGATCCACGTTCGATTGTGCCAGGCGCGCATGGTCGCTGAGCGCGATGCCGTCGATCCACTCCATGGTCAGCACGTTGTGGGTAGTGCGATCCCAATCGACGGCGGGCACGCGAAAGTCCGGGTCGTCGCGCGTATTCTCCGCCATTTCCGAAAGCGCCGCGGCTTCCAGCCGCAGATCCATCTCCATCGCAACCGAGCGCGACATGGTGTTGATGACTTCGACCAACCGAAGCCGGCGCGCCTCCGCCGAATAAGTTTCGGCGTTGTGCGCGACAAAGAAAAAGTCGCCGAGGTCGCGACGAAAGCGTGCGGCAACGTTGGGCCGAAGCACCTTGACCGCCACCGGTTTGCGCACGCCATCCTGCTCGGTTTCAGCGCGATGTACTTGCGCGATCGAGGCCGCGGCCACGGCAGGACCAAGGCTTGCAAATGACAGGGCCAGCGGTCGCTCCAGCGACTGCGCGATGACGGCCTCGGCCTCGCTTTGCGAGAACGGCGGCAGCCGGTCCTGCAAGCTTTCCAGATCGCGCGCCATCGCCACGCCGACCACATCGGGGCGCGTGGCTAGAAATTGGCCGAGCTTCAGATAGGCTGGCCCTAGCCGCGTCAATGCGCGCGACAGCCGCGGGCCGGATTTCGCGCCGGGACGCTCGATAATACGCGCCAGTCGCAGTGCCAATTGCCCGGGCGGAGGCACCAGTGACGGATCGACAACGCCGAACACGCCCTCGCGCGCGAATACGAAGCCGGCGCGGGCCAGCCGCGCGATGTGGGTCAACGCCGAGATCACAAACGCCAGCCCGAATGCAAAGCCACAATGCCGCCGCTGAGCCTTTGCCAGCTGACACGGGAAAGGCCCGCTGACCGAATGATCTCGGCGAAGGCGTTCGGCTTGGGAAACTTGCGGATGGATTCCACAAGATAGCGATAGGATTCGGCATCTCCGGTGACCGCGCGGCCGAGCGGCGGGATCACCTTGAACGAAAACAGATCGTAGATCCGTTCGAGCCCGGGCACGTCGACAGTGGAGAACTCAAGGCAGAGAAATCTGCCGCCGGGTCTGAGAACCCGAAACGCTTCTCTCAGGGCGAGATCGATGCGCGGGACGTTGCGAATCCCGAACGCGATCGTGTAGGCGTCAAAACTTCGATCGGGAAAAGGAAGGGCCTCCGCATTGCCTTCGACGAACGAGACCCGCTCGGCCGCGTGCCGTGCAGCGGCGCGCTCACGGCCGACATTCAGCATATCGCAATTGATATCGCATACGGTTGCGCGAAACCCAGCTCCAGCATCCTTCGCGGCGCGGAATGCAATGTCACCGGTACCACCGGCGGCATCGAGAAGTGCAAATGACTGGTCCCCACGTGGCGGATTCAGCGCGGTAATCATTGCCTGTTTCCAGAGGCGATGCATGCCTGCCGACATCAGATCGTTCATCAGGTCGTAACGCTGCGCCACGCTGTGGAATACGTCGTTCACCAGCGTCTGCTTGTCGCCTGACGGGACGTCCCTGAAGCCGAAATGCGTGGTGTTGGCAGGCTGATCTATCACTTTACGCCCTCGAACTGGCAGCTTCCGGACCATAGCGCGCCCGCCGCAATGTCGCTATCACGTCAGCACCACAAGGTGAACGCCCATCCATGCCTGAATTACCCGAAGTCGAAACCGTCCGCCGCGGGCTGCAGCCAGTGATGGAGGGTTACCGGATTGTAAAAATGGAAGTCAGGCGCAAGGACCTGCGCTTTCCATTTCAGCGGGATTTTGCATCGCGGCTTACCCGGCAGACCGTGACCGGGCTCGGCCGGCGCGCGAAGTATCTCCTGGCGGACCTTTCCTCCGGCGACGTACTCCTGATGCATTTGGGCATGTCGGGCTCGTTTCGCGTCATGAAGGATGAGGAGGAAAAAACTCCAGGCCAATTTCACCACGTTCGAAACGCGGATCGCGCGCACGATCATGTGGTGTTCCACATGTCATCAGGTGCTTCTGTCGTGTTCAACGATCCGCGCCGGTTCGGCTACATGAAGATCATCGCGCGTCGGGCACTCGATCAGGAGCCGCTGCTCAGCGAGCTCGGCCCCGAGCCGCTCGGAAATGAATTTGACGCGACTATGCTGGCGCGCTCATGCGCCAACAAAAAGACCAGCTTGAAAGCGGCGCTTCTCGATCAGCGCGTGGTCGCGGGTCTCGGCAACATCTACGTCTGCGAAGCACTGTATCGCGCGCATCTGTCGCCGCGTAGGCTGGCCGCCACGCTCGCGACGAAGGCCAGACAACGGAACGGTATTCCGGGCGGCGAACCCACCGATCACGCCAAGCGTTTGGTTGCGGCGATTCACGCGGTGCTGAATCAGGCGATCAAAGCCGGGGGCTCGTCATTGCGCGATCATCGCCAGACCTCGGGCGAACTCGGGTATTTCCAGCACTCATTTCAGGTCTATGACCGCGAAGGTGAGAAATGCCAGACCGCTGGCTGCGACGGCATCGTGAAACGATTCGCCCAGAACGGACGCTCGACGTTCTGGTGTCCGAAGTGTCAGAAGTAGGCTGAACAAAGGAGGGCCGATGCCCCGGAATTGGCGAGACCGCGCTGCTGCCGTTTTCGAGTGCCAGAAGAGCCCGGCATCGGGCAGCCGCGGCATGGTAGTCAGTAATCATCCGCTCGCCTCGGCCGCGGGCGCGGAGATGCTGGCGGCTGGCGGCAACGCCATTGATGCCGCCATCGCCACACTGTTCACGCTGACCGTGGTCGAGCCGATGATGGTCGGCATCATCGGCGGCGGCATGGCGCATATCCGCCTCAGCGATGGCAGCCATCGCTTTATCGACGGACAGAGTACAGTTCCGCTTGCGGTCCAGCCTGATACGTATCGTCCCAAGCCGGGTTCGGCGCCTGAGGTGTTCGACACAGTCAATGACGAAAATCTCAGTGGGCCGAAAGCAGTCGCTGTGCCCGGATCGCTGAAGGCCTGGTGCGAGACGCTGAGCAGATACGGAACGATGTCGCTGGCCGATGTCATGCAGCCGGCGATCAAGCATGCGTCGCGCGGCTTTGCGGCCACGCCGTACCTTCACGAATGCATCGTCGACTCGGCCAGCGAAATGTCAAAAGACAAGCCGATCTCTGCGGTCTATCTACCGAACGGATCGCCGCTCAAGCCCGGCGAGCGCGTGCTGCAATCGGAATATGCGGAGACGCTGACGTACATATCGCGTCAAGGCGAGGCGGCGCTGTATCGGGGAGCTCTGGGCGATGTTTTGGTCGATTACATGAAGGCGCATGGCGGTTTCATCAGCCGTGAAGATCTCAGGGCATACAAGACAGTTGAGCGATTGCCGATCCGGGGCGATTACCGCGGCTGGGAGATACTCGGCCCGCCTCCGCCCGCCGCCTCCGGCGTTCACATCGTCCAGATGCTGAATATTCTCGAAGGCTACGACATTGCCGCGAAAGGTTTCGGCAGCGCCGAGACCATCCATTTGCTGGCCGAAGTTCTGAAGATTGCCTTTGCAGATCGAGCGGTCGCGAGCGGTGATCCTGAGTTCGTCGCGGTTCCGGTCGAGCGGCTCACCTCAAAGGATTATGCCAGAGAGCGCCGCGATGCGATCGTTGCTAACAAGGCCAATCGCTGGGGCGCGGGCGTCTCGCAACTTGAAAGCGCTCACACCACGCACATGACGGCCGCTGATGCGATGGGCAATGTGGTCGCGACCACACAGACCATCAACAACCTGTTTGGCGCGAAGTTCATGATACCCGGCCTTGGCGTTGTGCCGAACAACTACATTAACCTGTACGACCCACGGCCTGGTCATGCGCTGTCGCTCGCTCCCGGGAAGCGCGTCACTACTTCGATGTCGCCGATGATGGCGCTGCGCGGCGGCAAGCTGGTTTATGCGCTGGGCCTACCCGGCGGAAAGCGTATCTTTCCAAGCGCGCTGCAGGCACTGATCAATCTGATCGATCACGGCATGAGCCTGCAGGAAGCGGTCGAGGCGCCACGGGTCTGGACCGAGGGCAATGCGCTCGAGGTTGAACCGGCCGTTCCGGATCGCATTCGCGACGAACTGCGGTCAATGGGTCACGAGGTGCAAGCCGTAGCGACGGTTGCCGGCGGCATGAATGGGATTCAATTTCACGGCGATGGCATGCTGACCGGCGCGGGCTGCTGGCGCGCTGATGGCACGCCCATAGGCTTGGCCGGAGGGCTGGCCAGATCAGGCGTTCGCTTTGCGTTGGCATGAGGCGAGGGCCTAAACTGGGGTCGGCATCGATTGTGAAGGCGCAGGGAGCGTTGAAGTTCGGCCAACGAAGCACATCTGCGTGTGGCGCTCCGGTTGAAGAAACAGCACCATTATCGCACGATGCTATAGTCGTCAGCGCGGGAGAGGATCGACCCGATCATGTTAAGTGCCGACGAGCTCGAACGATACGCCCGGCATATTGTGCTGCGCGAAGTCGGCGGCCCCGGTCAGGCCGCGTTGAAGGACGCTTCCGTGCTGGTAATCGGCGCGGGCGGCCTCGGCGCGCCGGCGCTGATGTATCTTGCCGCAGCCGGTGTCGGTGCACTTGGCGTCGTTGATGACGATGTCGTGTCGCTATCCAATCTTCAAAGACAAATCATTCACACGACGCCGGACATCGGCCGCCGCAAAGTGGACACTGCGGCGGAGCGAATTCACGCGCTGAACCCTCATGTGCAGTTTGCGGCGCACGCGACGCGGCTCAGCGCCGGCAATGCGATGACGCTGATCGGCGGTTATGATCTTGTGCTCGACGGATCAGATAATTTCGAAACGCGCTATCTGGTATCCGATGCGTGCTTCCTCGCTGCGAAGCCGCTGATCACCGCAGCGCTTGGGATGTTCGATGGTTCGCTGACCACGATCCGCGCTCACGAAAAAAACGCCGAGGGCCAGTTCAACCCAACCTATCGGTGCCTTTTCCCCGAACCTCCGCCAGCTGGCACGATTCCGACTTGTGCCGAAGCGGGAGTTATGGGCGCTCTCGCCGGCGTCCTGGGCTCAATGATGGCGCTGGAAGCGATCCGCGAAATCGTCGGCTTTGGTGAGGGACTGGTCGGGCGATTATTGATGGTGGATGCGCGTGCGATGCGGTTCGAGACCCTGCGATACGCGCGCGATCCGCTCAACCCATTGAACGGCGATGCCCTGATCATTACTGACCTCAGCGGACACGCTTAAAGCCCGCTAAAATCCTAAAGCATGCTCGGCAGCACGCGATCCGGCGGCTTGTGATTGTCGAGGAAGGTTCGGATGTTGATGATCACCTTCTCGCCCATCTCGACACGGCCTTCGATGGTCGCCGAACCCATATGGGGCAGCAAAGTCACCTTGCCGGCCTTTGCGAGCCGCACCAGTTTCGGATTGACCGCAGGTTCGTGCTCGTAAACGTCGAGACCGGCGCCGGCGATCTCACCGGTTTCGATCAGCTTGGTCAGCGTTTCCTCGTCGATGACTTCGCCGCGCGCGGTGTTCACGATGTAGGCGTCCTTGCGGATCAGCTTCAAACGCCGTGCGGACACCAGATGGAAAGTTGCCGGGGTGTGCGGACAGTTCACCGAGATGATGTCCATCCGCGCCAGCATCTGATCGAGGCTCTCCCAGTAGGTCGCGCCTAGTTCATCGGCGATGCGGGGCGCCACCGGGCGTCGGTTGTGGTAATGAATTTGCAAGCCAAAGGCTCGCGCCCGGCGCGCGACCGCTTGGCCGATACGGCCCATGCCGATGATGCCGAGTCGTTTTCCGCCTATGCGATGACCGAGCATCCAGGTTGGCGACCAGCCCGGCCAGTTCTTGCCTTCGGTCAGGATCGAAGCGCCTTCGATCAGCCGGCGGGGCACCGCCAATATCAACGCCATCGTCATGTCGGCGGTATCTTCGGTCAGAACTTTCGGCGTGTTGGTCACGGTGATACCGCGCGCGTGCGCCGCCGCGACATCGATGTTGTCGACGCCGTTGCCGAAATTGGCAATCAGCCGCAGCTTGCACTCGGGCTGTTTGAGCAGCTCCTCGGTGATTTCGTCAGTGACAGTTGGGACCAAGACATCGGCGGAGCGAACCGCGTGTGTAATCTGCTCCGTGGTCAATGGCGTGTCATCGAGATTGAGGCGCGCATCGAACAGTTCGCGCATCCGGGTCTCGATCGAGTCCGGCAGCTTGCGCGTGACGACAACGAGAGGCTTTTTCTTAACCGACATACCTTGCTCTCGTAAGGTCGTTCAGACCTCATTAACCCGGTTGTTCGACACTGCCGCTACCGCGCCGCGCCGGCGTTTCCTGGGTTCCCCGCTCGTTCCCTTCGAATTTCAAAAGGGAGCATCGGGCTTGGTTGTTTCCCTGTTCTGCCCTCTCTAGCAGAAGGCCGCGCCAAGACAAGAACCCCGGCAAAGAGCTACGGCGCCACAAGCCGAGAGGCATTCCAGGCGTGGTATGGGGGTTTGGGCGTTGGCGAGGATTTCAGCTCGAGGGAGTTGAGCTGTTCTCGCGGGAGACGAGTGGATGGCGTTGCGGCGTTTTTGTTTTCTGGTGGGGCTTGCGGGTAGCATACTGGGCGCGTCGGTCAGCTCAGGATTTTCGGCAAAGGATTCGGCCGCCACATCGAGCGGCTTGCCGGTGCCGCGCTATGTCAGTCTCAAATCCGATCATGTGAATGTCAGGGCCGGACCAACCAAGGACAATGACGTTGCCTGGGTTTACACGCGCTCTGGCCTCCCCGTCGAGATCACGGCGGAATTCGAGAACTGGCGCCGAGTGCGGGATTCGGAGGGTTCGGAGGGCTGGGTCTATCAC
This sequence comes from Bradyrhizobium sp., assembly GCF_035273305.1. GTDB lineage: Bacteria > Pseudomonadota > Alphaproteobacteria > Rhizobiales > Xanthobacteraceae > Bradyrhizobium. The sequence continues at coordinate 52,598 of NZ_DATEPI010000104.1, forward strand.
TCACTGCTTTCGGGACGTCGCACGGCGGTGATCACGATGAAGAGCAAGGGCGACCTCGCGGCGCTGTATGAGCGCGCCGATCCCGGTAGCGCCGTCGCGGCCCGCCTGCAGGCTGGCGTCGTCGCCCAAGTCAAGCGCTGCTCCGCAGGTTGGTGCCACATCACCGGTAACGGTTTCGATGGATGGATTGAGCAACAGCGGTTGTGGGGTGTGTACGCCGATGAAAAGGTGGATTGACCTTCCAGCCGGCGGCCGATAACCAGCTTTTTGGACCGCAACCACTGCGCAGCAACCCGCGATCCTAGCCGCGCTGCCAAAACAGGCGCGGCCGTCCAATTATCATGTCGCTGGTTGCGGTGAGGGGTCTAGCGCTTCTTGCGCAGCCGCACGACCATGTCGACGCGGGCGATTTCATAGCCCTCGGGCACTTCCGGCATCTTTTGCAGCACCAGATGCGGGTCGGGAATGTCGACGAGCTCGTGTTTGTGCTCGAGATAGAAGTGATGGTGCGCCGAGACGTTGGTATCGAAATAGGTCTTGGTGCCATCGACGCTGACCTGGCGAAGCAAGCCTGCATCGGTCAGTTGGTTGAGCGTGTTGTAGACCGTGGCGAGCGAGACCGGAACCTTGGCCAGCGTCGCCTCCTCGTAGAGCATCTCCGCCGTAAGGTGGCGCGCGCCCTTGCCGAACAGGAGCCAGCCCAATGCCATGCGCTGGCGGGTCGGACGTAGGCCGGCCGCCTGCAACATTTCGTTCACATCGTGCCAAGGACAGCCGGTCAACGCCGGTTGCCGTCCGGCGTCGCGGGGAGCGGCAGCGTCATCGTTCAAAATCGAGGCGTCGAAACTCATTTCTACGTCGGGCACCGCGGTCCCTCATTGTGCACTATCATAGTGGAATATAAGGAGGAAAGCCGTCAGATGCAAGTTTTTCGCAACTAGAGCGGCTGCAGGAAGAAATGATGCGCGGCGCCCCGGGCCGCCTCTGATAGGCTGCGTTTTGCTCGCTGATGCTTTGCCGGCTGAGGGACCCTGTGATAGAGAGCGCGCGGACTTGGCTTTGCAGCTTCAGCAAAGCGAGAGGCGGTAGCCGCAGGGCATCCTGACTGCGGTAAGCGCGCCGGCTGTGCACAATCGGCGCACTTGCCATGCGAAACGGGTCCATTTCGCTCAAGAACGCTCCATCGGGAAATGAGAGAGGCCAAGCGATATGCTGGATCGGCGCGGCGGCTATGAATACGAGGATCTGCTGGCTTGCGGGCGCGGGGAAATGTTTGGCCCGGGCAACGCGCAATTGCCGTTGCCTCCGATGCTGATGTTCGACCGCATCAGCGAAATCAGCGAGACCGGTGGCGAATACGGCAAGGGCGTGGTTCGGGCCGAACTCGATGTGAAGCCGGACCTGTGGTTTTTCGGCTGTCATTTCAAGAACGATCCGGTGATGCCGGGTTGTCTCGGACTCGACGCGCTCTGGCAAATGATCGGCTTCTATCTCGGCTGGACGGGTGGCGAAGGGCGCGGGCGGGCGCTTGGACTTGGCGAGTTGAAGCTCGCCGGCCAGGTGATGCCGAACGTCCGCAAGATTGTATACAACGTCGACATCAAACGGGTCATGCGCCTAAAGCTCTGGCTAGGTATCGCCGACGGCTGGCTTTCGGCCGATGGCGAGATTATCTATCGCGCCAAGGATTTGAGAGTGGGACTCCTGAAACAGGGTGCCGCATTGCAATCGGAAACATAGCCTCACGCCTCCGCCGCGAGGCGGCTTTGGGATGAATATGGCCATCACACAAACAGCGAACGAGAGGACGAGGCGATCATGAGGCGGGTTGTGATCACGGGGATGGGCATCGTCTCATCGATCGGTAACAACACCCAGGAAGTGCTTGCGAGCCTTCATGAGGCAAAGTCCGGAATAAGGCGCGCCGAAAAATACGCCGAGTTGGGCTTCCGCTCACAGGTGCAGGGTGCTCCGACCGTCGATCCCGCCGCCGTCATAGACCGACGCGCGATGCGCTTCCTGGGCGAAGGCGCCGCATGGAATCACATTGCCATGGAACAGGCGATCCAGGACTCCGGTCTGGAGCCGAGCGACGTTTCCAATATCCGCACCGGGATCATCATGGGTTCAGGCGGCCCTTCGGCACGCACGATTGTGGAAGCGGCCGATACCACGCGTGCCAAGGGGCCGAAGCGGGTCGGCCCGTTCGCGGTGCCGAAGGCGATGTCCTCGACTGCGTCCGCCACGCTCGCTACCTGGTTCAAGATCAAGGGCGTGAACTACTCGATATCTTCGGCCTGTGCCACTTCCAATCATTGCATCGGCAACGCTTACGAGACCATTCAGATCGGCAAGCAGGACGTCATTTTCGCGGGTGGCTGCGAGGAACTCGACTGGTCGCTCTCGGTGCTGTTCGACGCGATGGGCGCGATGTCCTCGAAATACAACGACACGCCCGCGACTGCTTCGCGTCCTTACGACATCAGCCGCGATGGCTTTGTCATTGCTGGCGGCGCGGGTGTGGTGGTGTTGGAAGAACTCGAGCATGCCAAGGCGCGCGGTGCGCGCATCTACGGCGAAATCGTCGGATATGGAGCTACCTCCGACGGTTACGACATGGTTGCGCCATCGGGCGAGGGCGCCGAGCGCTGCATGAAGATGGCGCTGGCGACGGTCGATTCCAAAATTGACTACATCAATCCGCATGCGACCTCTACGCCGGCGGGTGATCCGCCCGAGATCGAAGCGATCCGAAAAGTATTCGGCACCGGCGACAAGTGCCCGCCGATATCGGCTACCAAGGCGCTCACCGGCCATTCGCTCGGTGCGACCGGTGTACAGGAAGCCATTTATTCGCTGCTGATGATGCAAAATGGCTTTATCTGTGAGAGCGCCCACATCACCGAGCTCGATCCTGCATTCGCGGACATGCCCATCGTGCGGAAACGCATCGACAACGCGAAACTCGGAACTGTGCTTTCGAATTCCTTCGGCTTCGGCGGCACCAATGCCACGCTGGTGTTCAAGCGCATGGATGCCTGACATCGCCGATTCATAATCCAGGAAGCAACCAATACGCCGTTAGCTCATCCGCTTGCGTGAGCCACGGCACGGGAAGTGAGTGGGGCAGGGGGAGCGATGCAGGATTTGATGAAGGGCAAGCGCGGTTTGATCATGGGCATCGCTAATGATCATTCGATTGCTTGGGGCATTGCCAAAGTCCTTGCAGCCCACCGAGCCGAACTGGCCTTTACTTATCAGGGCGAGGCGGTCGGAAAGCGCGTCAAACCGCTGGCGGAACAGCTTGGGGTTCGCACGGTGCTGCCCTGTGACGTCGAAGACATCGCCAGCGTCGATTCAGCATTCGCGACCTTGCGAGAAAAATGGACGCACCTGGATTTTCTCGTCCATGCGATTGGTTTCACCGACAAGAACGAGCTTCGTGGCCGCTATGCCGACACCACGCGCGAGAACTTTTCACGCACAATGGTGATCTCGTGCTTCTCGTTCACTGAACTGGCCAAGCGCGCAACGGAGATGATGCCGGAAACGGGCGGCTCCATTATCACGCTGACGTTCGGAGGTTCGACTCGGGTGATGCCCAACTACAACGTCATGGGCGTTGTGAAGGCGGCGCTGGAAGCCTCCGTACGCTATCTCGCCTTCGATTTTGGCAGACAGAAAATCCGGGTCAACGCGATTTCAGCGGGACCGGTCCGTACGCTCGCTGGTGCCGTGATCGGTGACTCCCGCGCGATGTTTGCGTTTCAGCAGAAGCACTCGCCGCTCGGGCGCGGTGTTTCGCTCGATGAACTCGGGGGGGCAGCGCTATACCTGTTATCTGATCTGTCGACCGGCGTGACCGGGGAAATCCATTATGTGGATTCCGGCTACAACATCATTTCGATGCCGCGACCGGAAGATCTCAAGAATGTCGCAGAATAAGTTATCCTGCCGCAATCGCGCTCGCCCGTTGGAATGCCGGTCGCGCCGCGCAGCGATCAATGTAGCGCTCGAATGATGGGCGCGACGGCGCCATCTTGAACAGCCGCACCGCGAAATTCAGTCCCGATCCAATCGCGACATCGGCGGCCGAAAAAGTTTCCCCGAGAATCCACGGACCTTTCTGCAGAGCGGCGTCAAGCACGTCAAACACCCGCTGCGCGTCACCCCAGCCAGCCGCCACCGGATTCATTTCGATCTTGGTCGTGAGCTGCACCATGGCAGGCTCGACGCAGCTAGGTGCGAAAAACAGCCAATAAAGATATTTGGCGCGCAGAGGATCGCCCAGCGGCGGGGCCAGCCTGGATTGCGGATAGCGCTCCGCCACGTAAGCACAGATCGCCGCCGCTTCCGCAAGCGTCGCTTCACCGTCCCGAAGAGCCGGCACCTTGCCCATCGGATTGATGACGAGATATTCGGGCGTCTTCTGGGCGCCCTTGAAGACATCGATTAGCACGCGTTCGTAGGGTTCGCCGGTTTCTTCCATCAGCCATAGCGAGGAGAATGAACGCGTGCGCGGCGACCAATAGAGCTTCATCATCGCGAGTTTGCCTCCTAGAGATTCAACTGAGTGCGCTGGACGATTTCCAACGATAGTACTTCATCGTAAATCCGGTCATCGGCTCGACGGCTTCCTTTTCGAACGCAAACCCTTCACGCTCGTACCAGCGCCATGCCTTCTCATTCTCGCGCACGCAACGCAACGAGATTTCGTCGGGCAATTGCTGACGAGTGAACGCGAGCAGTCTGCGGCCGATACTTCGGCCCTGATATTCCGGCGCAACGAACAGCTGGTCGAGATGATGCTCCGCCAGATGCAACGCCAACATCGCCGCGATATTACCGGCATCATCGGCGACGAACAAATTCCAGCCCTTCTCCATTTCCTTTGAAATCCGCGCCCGCAGGTTGGCAAGCAGGAAGTTGCTCGGCTGTTCAAGTCCGGTCGAGACCCAGCTATTCATCCAGACCCGCGCGATCTCGGGATATTCATCGGTCCGGGCATGGCGAATAGTTGGCGGCGGCATAAGGCGATCCTTGCTCGAGCAGCATCCCGAGCGAGGCTACTATGCTTTCTATACAAGGATCGAGCCTGCAAGCGAAACGCGCCGCTAGAGCTACAACCGACCTCTTCAACGCGATACGCCGCGCAGACCGAACGTACTATTGTCGCCCGCGCATGTCGAGAATCTGTTCCGCCGCCGTTGTCATCGACGAGGGCTTGGTGGCATGATCCAGGCTTCGCTCCAGCGGTTCGCGGAGAGCTTCATCGGGGGAATTGCAGATGTCACGAGAGTTGAGCGCAGAATTTATCGGCACGTTTACGCTCGTAACCGCCGTGTGCGGCGCCGCCTTGTTCTCGGCGCCAAGCGCCGGACTAATTGCCGTGGCATTTGCCGTAGGGCTCTCAGTCGTAGCTATGGCCTACGCGGTGGGCTCTATATCGGGGGGTCATTTCAATCCGGCGGTGACATGCGGACTGGTGGCGGCGGGCCGCTTCGAGGCCGGCAAGGCAATTCCCTACATCATCGCGCAGGTGATCGGCGGGTTGGCCGCGGCGGCAATTTTCTACATCATTCTGCAGGGTGCGCCAGCGACAGGCAAATGGAACACCTTTCTCGCAGTGTCCAATACCTATGGCGGCTCGGGCTTTTCGATGCTGAGCGCGGGCTTGATCGAGGTCGTTATCACCGCGCTATTCATACTGGTGATCGTCAGCGTTACGTCGCCGCGCGCGCCGGCCGGATTCGCTCCGCTCGCGATCGGCCTCGCATTGGTGCTGTTTCACCTGGTCGCCATTCCCGTCTCCAACGCGTCGCTGAACCCGGCGCGCTCGACGGCAACCGCGGTATTCGGCGGAACGGCGGCTTTGGCCTCGCTGTGGCTGTTCTGGGTTGCGCCCATTGTCGGCGGCATTATCGGCGGCGTCGTTGGGAAATGGCTGCATGCCGAATATCTCAGGGGTCCCGTGAACCCGTAGAACATCGGTCCATGCGTCGCTTGCTCAGCACGCTAACGCAGATGCGGTGCGCAAATAAAAAGGGCGGCTGAAAAGCCGCCCTTTGTCGTTTTATCGAAATGCTTGCGAAAACTTATTCGCCGGCCGCTTCACGCGGCGCAGCCTCGGTTCTCTGCTTGGCCTCGAGATCTTCGCCGGTCGTCTGATCGACAGCTTTCATTGACAAGCGGGTCTTGCCGCGATCGTCGAAGCCGAGCAGTTTGACCTTCACCTTGTCACCTTCCTTGACCACATCGGAGGTCTTCTGCACGCGGTTGGCCGCGAGCTGGCTGATGTGGACGAGACCGTCCTTGGCGCCGAAGAAATTCACGAAGGCGCCAAATTCCATCACCTTCACCACAGTGCCATCGTAGATCTGTCCGATCTCCGGGTCCGAGGCGATCGATTTGATCCACTTGATGGCGGCCTTGATCGATTCGCCGTCGGCGGAGGCGACCTTGACGGTGCCATCGTCGTCGATATTGACCTTGGCACCGGTTTTCTCGACGATTTCACGGATCACCTTGCCGCCGGTGCCGATCACTTCTCGTATCTTGTCGGTCGGGATTTTGAACGTTTCGATCCGCGGAGCATATTCGCCGAGCTCGGCGCGCGCGGCGGTGAGCGCCTTGGACATTTCGCTCAGAATATGGATGCGTCCGTCCTTGGCCTGGCCAAGCGCAACCTTCATGATCTCTTCGGTGATCCCGGCGATCTTGATATCCATTTGCAGCGAGGTGATGCCCTGGTCGGTGCCCGCAACCTTGAAATCCATATCGCCCAGGTGATCCTCGTCACCTAGAATGTCCGACAACACCGCGAATCGGCTGCCTTCGAGGATGAGGCCCATTGCGATTCCCGCGGTCGGACGCTTCAACGGAACGCCCGCATCCATCAGCGCCAGAGAGGCGCCGCAAACCGAAGCCATCGATGAGGATCCATTCGACTCCGTGATCTCCGAGACGACCCGCACGGTATAGGGAAACTCGTGGTGCGGCGGCAGCACCGGATGAATCGCGCGCCAGGCCAGCTTGCCGTGGCCGATTTCACGCCGCTTGGTGCCACCCATCCGGCCGGTTTCGCCGACGGAGTAGGGAGGGAAGTTATAGTGCAGCAGGAAGGTTTCCTTGTACGTTCCCGACAGCGCGTCGATGTACTGCTCGTCCTCGCCGGTGCCGAGTGTGGTCACGACCATCGCCTGGGTTTCGCCGCGGGTAAACAGCGCCGAGCCATGCGCGCGCGGCAACACGCCGACTTCGGCGACGATGTTGCGGACGGTCTTGGAATCGCGGCCGTCGATGCGCTTGCCGGTATCTAGAATGTTCCAGCGAACGATCTTAGCTTCGAGCTCCTTGAATACCGCGGCGACGCGCAGCTTGTCGTATTTCGCCTCCTGCCCTTCCGCGAAGTAATACGCCATCACCTTTTCCTTGGCCTTGCCGACCGCCGCGTAGCGGTCTTGCTTGACGGGAATGGCGTAGGCTGCGCGCAGATCGGCCTCGATCAGCCCGAGCATTTCCTTTTCCAGCGCGCTCTCGTCGACGATCTTGACTTCGCGTGGCTCCTTGGCGGCTTTTTCAGCAAGCTGGATGATCGCATTGATCACCGGCTGGAAGTGGCGGTGACCGAACATCACGGCGCCAAGCATGATCTCTTCGTTGAGTTCCTTGGCTTCCGATTCCACCATCAACACGGCATCGGCGGTGCCGGCGACGACCAGGTCGAGCTGGGTTTCGACCATTTCGTCCAGCGTCGGATTGAGGACATACTCGTCGTTGACGAAGCCGACGCGGGCGGCGCCGATTGGACCTTTGAAGGGAGCGCCCGACAGCGTCAGCGCCGCAGAGGCGGCCACCAGCGCCAGAATATCGGGATCGTTCTCCATGTCATGCGACAGCGTCGTGACGATGACCTGGGTCTCGTTGCGCCAGCCTTCGACGAACAGCGGGCGGATCGGACGGTCGATCAAACGCGATACCAGCGTCTCCTTTTCGGTGGGGCGGCCTTCGCGTTTGAAATATCCGCCGGGAATTCGGCCTGCGGCATAGGTCTTTTCCTGATAGTCCACGGTCAGTGGCAGGAAATCGACGCCTTCGCGGGGCGTCTTCGCGGCGACGACGGTCGCGAGCACAACGGTCTCGCCGTAGGTCGCCACGACCGCGCCGTCGGCCTGGCGGGCGATCTTTCCGGTTTCAAGCCTGAGGGGGCGCCCACCCCAGTCGATCTCGACTGAATGAATATTGAACATTTCGATCTTCTTTCATGGTTTCACGAAAGGCCTGAAACGCCAGCTCATAAAACCATGCGCAAGATTGCTGGACGCTGGTCGCAATGCGAGGTCAGCGTCCGGCGATCCTGCCATGGTCTTGACGTGCTGGATGGCTTCATCCTTCCGGTTTGGTGCGGGGTTGAGGCTCTTGAGCCCTTGGCCCTGCGCAACGGGCACCTTGCCCGTCATCGTCCAGTCGCCGGAGTGCTGCTGGACGAACGTGTATCTGGCGTCAACTCTTCCACGAAAACGTTTCGAAGTTCACGCCCCGAAGCGGGCCCTCGATGGCTCGCATCGGTGTGCGAATGGCTTGCCGAATACAGTCGATCCGTTTCTTGAAGCCACACGCAAAAACGCGCGTCGATCGCGCGCGTATTCAGCTCAACGACGAATGTTGTGCTTTTCGAGCAGCGCTTTGTAGCGCGCCTCGTCCTTTTTCTTGATGTAATCCAGAAGTGAACGGCGCGTGGATACGAGCTTCAACAGCCCGCGGCGCGAATGGTTGTCCTTTACGTGGGTCTTGAAGTGCCCGGTGAGATTATTGATGCGTTCCGAGAGGATAGCGACCTGAACCTCAGGCGAGCCGGTGTCGCCGGCCTTGGTGGCGTTCGTCTTGATGACTTCCGATTTGCGTTCGGCAGTAATCGACATCGTCAAACACTTTCCTGGTTGCGAGCCGGACTGGCAGTCAGTCCGGTCAGGTTGAACACGCGCTTGGGGATGAGTTCGCCATTGCCAATTTCGGCGAGGGCCAGAAGTCGGCCTGCCACCGTGACATAGACTGTGCCGCTACAATTGGGCGCATCCCGTCCGCGCAACAAAACGGCCTGGCCCCGGTGGAGCCTTGCCGCATCAGCCCGTGTGACGGCCAGTGCCGGGATGTCGTCCAGCGCGGTCTCAACGGGCAAAAGCGCGTCGGCGAGGCTGCCCTCGCCAGACGCGGCTCTATCGCACAAAGCCTGCAGCTGTTCCAGCAGAATCATGTCCGATTCGGTGAACGGACCGACCAGCGTCCGCCGCAGCGAGCAGATATGGCCGTAACAGCCCAGCAATCGCCCAATATCGCGGGCCAGCGCCCGGACGTAGGTTCCCTTGCCGCACTCCGCCTCGAACACGGAATGCGTGCTATCTGGCTGTTCCACAAGCACTAAATGGTGGATCTCGACCGGGCGGGGCTTCAATTCGACGGTTTCGCCGTCCCGCGCCAGATCATAGGCGCGCTCGCCCTGGACTTTGATCGCGGAATATTGCGGCGGGATCTGCTCGATCAAGCCCGTGAACCGCGGCAGCAACTCCTCGATCGCCTCGACGGACGGGCGGGCTTCGCTGCTCCTGACGACGCGGCCCTCGGTATCGTCGGTATCACGTTCCTCGCCCCAGCATACCGTGAAGCGATAGCGCTTGCGGCCGTCCATCACGAAAGGCACCGTCTTGGTGGCCTCGCCGAGCGCAATCGGCAGCCCGCCGGAGGCCAGCGGATCGAGCGTTCCGGCGTGGCCCGCGCGCTTGGCCTGGAACAGCCGCTTCACTACCGCCACCGCGTGGGTCGAGGTCATGCCGATCGGTTTGTCGAGAATGACCCAACCATGCACATCGCGCTTGTCGCGCCGAGGCTCGCCAGCCTGACGCGGCTGCTTGCCGTTGCGACGGTCCTGATCGCGTTCATCACTATTCGGTGCTGCTCCAAGCGGCTCCCGAGAATTATTTTTTTCGCCGTCGTGCGGATCGGCATTCTGCGGCTCGAATTCGCTGCCGGCGCTGGTCACGATCATCAGCTCACTCTTCCGAATCTTGCGAATCTGGCGCGAGGTCTCTTTGCACCGCAGATGTTCGCAGTAATTTCTCTATTCGTTCCGCTTCATCGAATCGATCGTCCGCGCGGAAGCGGATATCAGGCGCAAATTTTAAGTTAACGCGCCGCGCAATTTCCCCGCGCAGGAATTTCTTGTTTCGCTCCAACGCCGCAATCACGATTTCGGTGTCGCGGCCACCGAGCGGCATCACGTAGATGGTCGCAAGCTTGAGATCGGTCGACATCCGCACTTCTGGCACGGTGATGATATGGCCTTCGAGGTCTGCGTCATGAACGTTGCCTTGCGAAAGTATCTCAGCGAGGGCGTGGCGAATGGTTTCACCAACCCGTAGCTGGCGCTGCGAGCCGCCGGGCGCGGAGTCCTTTTTATGGTGACGGGGCATGAATCTGTTTCTCAATGACTTCATGGGATCGAGCCGCGCGCAAAGAGCTACGCTTCTCGCCATGAACGTTAGGCTAACCTTAGGCTTCAGTGTGTGGCCTGATCCAGGAAGCGGCTGCTTGGCCGCGTCTCGAATTATCAGGCCGCCGTAGCGCTTGTGAGACTTGGACTCACAGCGAGCGCTGGATGGTCTCCACGCGATAGCATTCGATGACGTCGCCGACGCGCATGTCGCCATAGTTCTCGAATGCCATGCCGCATTCCTGCCCGGACTGCACTTCCTTTACTTCATCCTTGAAGCGCTTGAGCGTCGACAGCTTGCCTTCGTGCACAACGACATTGTCGCGAATCAGCCGAACGTTGGCGCCGCGTTCCACGGTGCCATCGGTGACGCGACAGCCCGCGACCTTGCCGACTTTGGAGATGTTGAACACCTCCAGGATCTGCGCGTTGCCGAGCATGGTCTCGCGCAGCGTCGGCGCGAGCAACCCGGACATCGCTTTTTTCACGTCATCCACGAGATCGTAGATGATGTTGTAGTAACGGATTTCGATGCCGTTGCGCTTTGCCGCAGCGGCCGCTTCCTTGTGGGCGCGTACGTTGAAGCCGATGATCGCGGCATTGAAGCCTTCCGCCAGCGTCACGTCGGATTCCGAAATGCCACCGACGCCGGCATGCAGGATGCGCGCGGCGACTTCCTCGGTACCGAGTTTCTCCAGCGAACCGAGGATCGCTTCGAGCGATCCCTGCACGTCTGCTTTGACGATCAGCGGGAAGTCCTTGCGACCCGAGGTCTTGAGCTGCGACATCATCTGCTCGAGCGAACCGCGCATGCCGGAGATGCTGGCGGCGGCATTCTCGCGCTTCTGGTGGGCGCGATAACTCGTCACCTGGCGGGCTCGGGCCTCGTTTTCCACCACCGCGAGGCGGTCGCCCGCTTCCGGCGGTCCATTGAAGCCAAGTACTTCGACGGGCACCGAAGGACCGGCTTCCTCGATGGCTTCGCCCTGATCGGAGATCAGCGCGCGAACGCGGCCCATCTCGGCGCCAGCCACGACGATGTCGCCGACCCGCAGCGTGCCGCGCTGCACCAGCACGGTGGCGACCGGACCGCGACCGCGATCGAGCTTGGCTTCGATGACGGTGCCTTCCGCCGGACGCTCCGCATTGGTTTTGAGATCGAGCAATTCGGCTTGCAGTGCGATCATCTCGAGCAGCTTGTCGAGATTGGTTTTGTTCTTGGCCGAAACTTCGACATCGACGACGTCGCCGCCGAGCGATTCGACCTGAACCTCGTGCTGCAGCAGTTCAGTTCGAACCCGCTCCGGCTTCGCGTCGGGCTTATCGATCTTGTTGATGGCTACGATCATCGGAACTTTCGCAGCCTTGGCGTGATTGATCGCCTCGACCGTCTGCGGCATCACACCGTCGTCGGCTGCGACCACCAGGATGACGATGTCGGTCACCTTGGCGCCGCGGGCGCGCATGGCGGTGAACGCGGCGTGACCCGGCGTATCGATGAACGTGATCTTCTTGCCGCTTTCCGGCGAACTCACCTGGTAAGCGCCGATATGCTGGGTTATGCCGCCGGCTTCGCCGGACACCACGTTGGCATGGCGAAGCGCGTCGAGCAGCGAGGTCTTGCCGTGGTCGACGTGGCCCATCACGGTCACGACCGGCGAACGCGGCTCGGTGTCCGTGGAATCATCGACGGTGTCGAACAAACCTTCCTCAACGTCCGCGGCGGCTACGCGCTTCACCGTATGGCCGAGTTCCTCAGCGATCAGTTGCGCGGTATCGGCGTCGATCACGTCGGTGATCTTGTGCATCGCGCCCTGTTTCATCAACAGCCGGATCACATCGACCGCGCGCTCGGACATGCGGTTGGCGAGTTCCTGGATGTTGATAGCCTCCGGGATGACCACTTCGCGAACCAGCTTTTCCTTTGGCTCGTTCGACGCATGTCCTTTCAGGCGCTGAGTGCGGCGACGGAAAGAAGCAATCGAGCGCTCGCGAACATCATCGGCGTTGAGCGCGGTGACGAGCGTCAGTCGCCCGCGCTGCTTCTGCGGCGATGGTTTCGCGGTGGTCTTGGGGGCTGCGGCGGGACGCACGGCGCCGCCAGGACCGCGACGGACCTGGCGCGGACCTTCGTCCTCGTCGGAAATATCGGCCGCAATTCCGGGGGCGCGGGCCGCCGGCAAAGCGGGGCGGCCAGCGGTCTTGGCTTCGGTCTCGCCGAAACGCTTTTTAGCTTCGAGTTCCGCCTTGCGTCGGGCTTCTTCGTCCTGACGATGGCGCTCTTCCTCGGCCCTGCGGCGAGCTTCGGCGGCTTCGCGCTCGGCCTGCTCGATACCTTCCTTGCTGTTACGGCGCCGGGCTTCCTCTTCCGCCAGTCGCCTCTCTTCCATGTCACGGACTTTTGCGTCAGCAAGCGCACTGGCGCGCGCGCTACGCTCGTCTTCCGTCAGGGTGCGCAGGACCACGCCGGAAGCGGCGCGCGGCGCAGCCGCCGGCGCTCCAGTGCGCGCGACCGGGGCGCTCGCCGGTGCGGCGGGAGCGGGCTTGGCAAGGGCCGGTTCGGGGGCGCGCGGTTCCGTCGTCGCGGGGCCTTCGCCGCCAACGCGACGCTTGCCACGCTTTTCGACCACGACCTGCTTGCTGCGGCCATGGCTGAAGCTTTGCTTCACGGTGCCCGTTTCGACCCGCGGCTTGAGCGTCAAGGTCTTGTTCGGAACACTCAGTTTCCTGTCGCCAGGCGTTTTATCAACCATTCAGCAGTCCTAATCTCGTTCGTCGTGCGCATCCGCACATTCAGTATCGGCTAATTCTTAACCGCATTGCCGGTCGTCTTGTCGTCGTCCGCCATCCGGTATTGGACCAGGCTCTGGCTGCGCGACAGGAATGTCTTACTCGCCGGGCCCGCGAGCAGCGCAGCATGTACCACATTTGACCGGCCTAGTGCCAAATCCAATTCTTCGGAGGTCAAGGCCGTGAGCACCGGAAACTGCTTGGATTCATCGTTAACTCCGGCATTCTGCCTGACGATGGCATCCAATTTCCGGATTCCATCGGCGGCCCCGTCCGAAGCATGGATCAGCGCCTGGATCGAGGCTTGGGTTTGCCGTGACCTGAGGGCTTCCTCGACCCTGCCAAAGCCGCATATCACCTGGCCAGCCTTGGCGGCCATGGCAAGCGCCTCGATCGCGCTGCGCGCCAGCAGCGCTTCCGTATCGGTTGCGAGACTGGGAGAAACGCGGACTTCGCGCTTGAAGCCCTTGCTAAATTGGTGACGCCGGACAGCTTCCGCAACCGCGCGGCGCGAAGCGGAAATCCACATGCCCCGACCCGGCAACTTTCGTTTCAAGTCCGGAATCACCTCGCCCGCAGGCGAGACGACAAAGCGGATCAGCTCATCAATCGACCGCACCTGCCGCGCGACTGCGCACATCCGCACCGTCGCGGACCTGTCGGTCCGCGGTCCGTTGTCGAGATCGGGGCAGGCGAGAGCTGGCATGCGGGGGACATAGCTCCTTAAACCGGCTGTTCTTCGGAGACCGCAGCCTCCTTGGCAAGGTCGGCCTCGGTGATCCAGCCGGCGGCGACGCGCGCCTGCATGATCATGTTCTCCGCATCATCGCGCGAGATTTCGTTGGTATCGAGAATGCCCGGATGCTTGACCGGCTCGCCACCTTCCTTGCGCTCGGTCCACCCGACGAGGTCGTCGGTCGCGCAACCGGCCAAATCCTCCACCGTCTTGATGTCATTCTCGCCGAACTTGACCAGCATCTTCGAGGTCACCCCTGGTACGGTCTTCAATGCGTCTTCCACTCCAAGTTCCTTGCGTTTGCTTTCGAGCTCACCTTCGAGCTGTTCCAGGTACTCGCGCGCGCGATTTTGCAATTCGTTGGCGGTTTCGTCGTCAAAGCCTTCAATCGCGGCCAGTTCCTTGACATCGACCAGCGCCAGCTCCTCCACCGAAGTGAAACCTTCAGATGCCAGCAATTGGCCAACGACTTCATCGACGTTCAATGCTTCCATGAACACGCGAGTCGAGTTCTCGAAATCGGCCTGCCGCCGTTCGGATTCTTCCTGCTCGGTGAGAATGTCGATATCCCACCCGGTCAGTTGGGACGCGAGGCGCACGTTCTGGCCGCGCCGGCCGATTGCCAGCGACAATTGATTGTTGGTGTCGGGCACGACAACTTCGATCCGCTCACGATCTTCATCGATCACAACCTTAGCGACCTCGGCGGGCGCCAGCGCGTTGACGACGAAGGTCGCAATATCCGGCGACCAAGGAATGATGTCGATCTTTTCGCCTTGCAGTTCATTGACCACCGCCTGCACGCGCGAGCCGCGCATGCCGACGCAGGCGCCGACCGGATCGACGGACGAATCCCGGGAAATCACGCCAATTTTCGCGCGCGAGCCGGGGTCACGGGCGACGGCCTTGATCTCGACGATGCCGTCATAAATTTCAGGCACTTCCTGCGCGAACAATTTTGCCATGAACTGCGGATGGGTGCGCGAGAGAAAGATCTGCGGGCCACGGGTTTCCCGCCGCACGTCAAAAATGTAGGCGCGGACGCGGTCGCCGTTGCGGAACACCTCGCGCGGCAGCATCTCATCTCGGCGGATAATGGCCTCGCCACGGCCGAGGTCGACGATGACGCTGCCATATTCGACGCGCTTGACGATGCCGTTGACGATGTCGCCGATGCGATCCTTGAATTCCTGGTACTGCCGGTCGCGCTCGGCCTCGCGCACCTTCTGCACGATAACCTGCTTGGCGGATTGCGCGGCGATGCGGCCGTACTCGAGCGGCGGCAGCGTATCGGCGATGGTGTCGCCGATCTGAGCTCCGGGATTGGCCCGGCGAGCGTCTTCGAGCGAAATCTGGTTTGATGAATTTTCGACCTGATCGACCACCAGCATGTGACGCGAGAGGCGCAGTTCGCCCTTCTTGGCGTCGATCTCGGCGTGAACGTCGGTCTCACTGCCGTAGCGGGCGCGAGCCGCCTTGGCGATGGCGTCCTCCATCGCAGCAATAACGATGCCGCGGTCGATCGATTTTTCGCGCGCGACTGCGTCTGCGATCTGCAGCAGTTCGAGTTTATTGGCGCTGACAGCTGCCATGGCTTTAGTCTCCTCTGGTGGGATCGGTTTTGCCTTCTCGCAATTTGTCTGCGGCGAGGCGGTGTTGCTTGGTATTCTTCGGGGCGATCTTGCTCGACTTCAATTTCGGTTTGTTGCTCCTGGAAGCATCGCTTCGCGCTGCATGGGCCGGCGGTGGCGGCTCAAGTCCCAGGCTTTGGCGCAGCTGGCGTTCCGCGGCCTTTCCGCGCCGCATCGATTCCGCGATCAAGTCGTCAGTCAGCACCAGCCTGGCATCGGCGATATCTTCCATTACCAGCAGGATGTCATTGTCTTCGCCTGGGCGGGTGTCATCGCGGTGTAGCCGCACGGAGTCGCCTTCGACACCGGCCAGCGTACCACGAAACCGCTTGCGACCGTCATGCGTAACGGCCATCTCGATTTTGACCAGGTAGCCCGCATAGCGCTCGAAATCCGAGCGGCGCACCAGCGGACGATCGATCCCCGGCGAGGAAATCTCTAGCCGATATGCGCGATCGATCGGATCGGCGACATCAAGCACGGGCGATAGTGCCTTCGAAATGGCCTCGCAATCCTCGATCTGCATGGATCCGTCCGGCCGTTCCGCCATGATCTGAACCGTGCAGCCGGACTCTCCCGAAATTTTGATCCGCACCAACCGATAGCCCATTCCTTGCAGCACCGGACCCGCGACTGCCGATACCCGGGCCGCAACTCCGGGCTCGACCACAAGACGAGGCTCGGTAAGCAGATCAGTGTCCACTGAATCAGTCGTCCGATCGGTCATATCCAGCGTCAAATTTTGCCTTTGATCCGCTTAGGTTTCGGGCCGCTCAAATCAGGGCGTTAGTGTTCGAATGGCTTGGCCTGAGATCGACACCGGTTCCAGGCAGCCTCGCAGCACGCGCTGCTCGCCGCGGTAATAAAAAAGAGCGGGTCCCGAGGGGCCCACTCTCAATACGGATCGTATGAGAACGTAAGTTGCCGTCGATATAGCCTTTTTTCCTGGAAACGGCAAGGGCCGCTGGCCTAAACCGCAGCCATTTCCGCTCTATTTCCAGACCCAATCGTTTTCACCACCAGACCTAAATTCGCTCGAAATCCGCCGCCGAGGCGGGGTTCGAGCCAGATTTGGTGACGGTTACCTCATTTGATCCCCCGGGCTGGACGACACGGTCAGGTAAGGCGATCCCAAGCGCGCGGCAAGGCCGCTCGCCTGGCTTGAGCCGATGCTGAATTATTGCAGCTTCCGAAATCGCAGGTACGTCGCCTGGCGGCCTTCGCGTTCGGCCTTCCCGCCATAGCGCGTCATTGTGTAACCGGTCCACGGCAGATGCCAATCCGAGGCACGCTCCGCCATCCAGGTGAAATCGGCTGACCGCAAAACATGCGCCAGTGTCCAGGCGGCATAGTCGTCGATGTCGCTAACGAACCGAAATTCGCCGCCGGGTTTCAGAACGCGGGCCATCGCGGCCACGGTCGAATCCTGCACAAAGCGCCGTTTCCAGTGTCGGCGTTTGGGCCATGGATCAGGATGGATCAGGTCGATCCGTTCCAGTGAGAGAGGTGGCGCCCACGCCAGCAACTCGGCGGCATCACCGGCGAACAGCCGGATATTGCCGATGTTATGGACCTCAATCTGCGTTAGGACCTTCGCCATACCGTTGACGTACGGCTCACAGCCAATGAAGCCGGTATTCGGAAAGGCGCGCGCTTCCGCGATCAGATGTTCGCCGCCGCCGAAACCGATTTCGAGCCTGACCTCATCGGCGCGATTGAATAGCCCGGCAAGGTCGGGTGGGCTGGCAGCTCCGATATCCAATGCCAGGCGTGGCAGCAGATGTTCGATGAGATCGGCCTGATGTGCGCGCAGCCTGTGACCTTTGCGCCGTCCGAAGAACGAGCCATGCGGGTGAGGCGTCCCATGTTCCGGCAATACATGGCGCCCTCTGGCATCGCGGCTTCCGGCCATCATCGCAACGTTTGAAAAAGCCGATGCAAAAGCCGCCCCCGCGGCTCGATCGACGAAATGTACATCTGCTCGTAATCGGTATGCGCGCCTTTGCCATCGACGCCGAGGCCATCGAGCGTCGCCGTATGCGGCGCGGTGAAATTCCCGTCAGAGCCGCCGCCGGTCGAACTATCCACCAGATCGAAGCCGATTTCAGCGGCGAGCGCCCTGGCGTGTTCATAAAGCGCAGCACCCGCATTGCTTTTTTCGTAAGGCGGCCGGTTCAACTCGCCGATGACCCTGACGCTGACGCCCTCGGTACCGGATTTCAGATTGAGGATCTTCGGAACGAGCTCGTCGGCGTCCGCAATGGTCGGGACGCGCATATCGACTTCGGCATAGGCTTCCTCAGGGATCACGTTGGGCCTGGTACCGCCCCTGACCACGCCGACATTGACGCTGATGCCGCGCTTCAGATCGTTCATGGCTTCCAGCGTCTGAATCAGATTGGCGAGTTCGCGAATGGCGCTACGGCCGTCTTCCGGTCTCGTGCCGGCGTGCGAAGCAACGCCTTTGACGAAAATTTCGAAACGCGCGACGCCCTTGCGGCCAGTAACGATCTTTCCGCCATCGCGCGCGGGTTCGGTCACAAGAACGTATTTGGCCTTGCGTCCCTCCGCTTCGATCAGCGGTCGCGAAGTCGGACTGCCGATCTCCTCGTCCGAGACGTAGAGCTGAGTAATAGCTAGCGGTGAGCGCTGACCGTTTGCGCAAATCTGCCGGAATGCGTGATAGGCGAGATAGGCTCCGCCTTTCATGTCGTAGATGCCGGGACCGAAGGCACTGTCGCCGTCTATGCTAAACGGCAGCCGCTGGATGAATCCGATCGGGTGCACGGTGTCGAGGTGACTGAGAATGAGTATTCCAGGGGCATCCTGCCCCCACGATGAACGCACGACGAGATGATCGCCGCAGCCGGAATGTCCGGCAATCCTCTCAATGCTGACCGGCAGATCGCGATAGCCATCAACGACCACGTTGGTCAGCTGATTGACGTGCGCGGGCGCTTCCGTGGGCGTCTCGATTTCCACCCAGCGGCGGATGCCGTCGAGAATGGTCATCGGATCAAAAGGGTTGGCGCTCATCGGCATGCTGGTGTTGATCGCATATGTGGGTTGTTGGACTGGGTCAACGTCTCAGCGCCTATCGCGGAATTCGCGCGAAACGTCGATGACGAGTTCAACCAGACGAGCGGGTAATGATGGGGATTTTTCTATTGGCGGCCAGAATGCGAACGGCACGGCCGGTCTGTCAACTCACGTATGGCCGCGAGGCGGTGAGTCTGCCCGCCCGGCATTCATAACTTCCGCTTTGGAACCCGCCGAACGATCACCACAACCAACGCCGCGGCAATCAGCATCCCGGCGGGAAGACTGCCGGTCCGGGCGAAAACGGTTGGAGCAATCGCGGCCGGCAGGGTCGAATCCAGCACGCCTTCCATGCCGAGGCCGAGTTGCGCGACAACGCGTCCCATCGGGTCAACAATGGCGGAGATGCCGGTATTTGCCGCACGCACGAGCGGCAAGCCTTGCTCGATAGCGCGTAGCCGCGCCTGCTGCAAATGCTGGTAAGGACCGGTCGAAATTCCGAACCAGCCGTCATTCGTAAGATTGATGATCCAGCCCGGTCGATCGTCACCCGCTCCAATCGCGTCGGGAAAGATTGCTTCATAACAGATCAACGGAAGCGCGCGCGGCGCATTCGGGATGTCCAGCGGGCGGCGCCGAGTGCCCGGGATGAATCCGCCCTGAACCTTCGTGAGTTGCACCAGGCCGACCTTCTCCATCCAGTCCTGGAACGGCAAGTACTCACCGAACGGCACCAGATGCAGCTTGTCATAGACCGACAGCACGCTGCCGTCGTGGTCAATCAGGTAAATTGAATTATAGGCGCGTGTGATCGCCGTGCCGGCGGGAGCATCCGGCGCGCGAACCGCGCCCGTGATCAGGACTGTGCTCTTGGGCAACAGATCGGCGATTTGCGCCATCACGTCGGGTTCGCGCGTGAGGAAAAACGGAAAAGCCGATTCCGGCCAGATCAGGATGTTGGCGTCGCGCACGCCAGTAGATTGCGGCCCAGAGGCGCGATCCGATAAGCTCAGATACTTTTGCATCACCTCTGCTTTGGCGGAGTAGTTGAATTTGACGTCCTGTTGCAGGTTGGGCTGCATGATCCGCAGCTTGAGGTTTGCGACACTCATTGTCGGATGCTGCTTCAGCCGAACAGCGCCGAAAATACCCATGGCGATGAGAAGCAATATCGCGATGCTCGGCGTCATCCATGGCCGCCGATGCGATTTGCCATCGATCAACACCGCCGGACTGGCAAAGATCGCGGTCGCCAGAAATGTCATGCCCCAGAGGCCGATTAATGACGCGGTCTGCGCCAGCGCCAGCGGTTCACTCAGGGCATAGCCAAACGCGTTCCAGGGAAAGCCCGAGAGCACATGGGCGCGAAGCCATTCGCTTGCCGTGAGACTAACCGCGAGCGCCAACACCCGC
>NZ_DATEPI010000105.1:0-2059 GCF_035273305.1 Bradyrhizobium sp.
AGCGGCCGCTCGGCGTGTAATAAAGCGCAGTCGTCAGCCGCAGCGCGCCATGCCCATTCAGCGGAATGACGGTCTGCACCGAGCCTTTGCCGAAGCTCTGCGTCCCCATCACCGTCGCGCGCTTCGTATCCTGCAGAGCGCCTGCGACGATTTCGGACGCCGACGCCGAGGCGCCGTTGATCAGCACGACAACGGGCGTGTTCGGCAGTAATTCGCCGGGCGTCGCACGATAGGTGTGATCGTCGGTCTGGTTACGGCCGTGAATGCTCACGATCGTGCCTTGGCCCAGAAAGTCATCGCCGATCGCAACCGCCGCCGACAATAGCCCGCCCGGATCGTTGCGTAGATCGAGCACTAGTCCTTTCAAACCGCCGCCTGCGTCCTGTTTCAATTTAGCGATCGCCTTGCGGAAATCCTGCACCGTGTTCTCGCCGAACTCGGTGATGCGCACATAGCCGACGTTGTTGGGCTCGAGTTTCGACTTCACCGAGGCGACTTGGATGATCTGCCTGGTAATGGTGACATCGAAGGGCTCCTGCGTGCCGCGCAGGATGGTGATGGTGACCTTGCTGCCGGGATCTCCACGCAGCAGGCGCACGATCTTGGTGAGGCCCATGTCCTGCGTGCTCTCGCCGTTGATCGCGACGATCAGGTCGGAGGGCTGCAGGCCGGCCTTGTCCGCGGGCGTGCCGTCGATCGGCGCGATCACCTTGGGCACGCCGTTCTGCGAGGAAATTTGAATGCCCAGTCCACCGAACTGGCCGGAAATATCGGCCTGCGTCTCTCTGAATTCCTGCTCGTCCATGTAATCCGAGTGTGGATCGAGCCGGTTGAGCATCCCCTTGAGCGCGTCCTTGGTCAGTTCGTCCGACGCGATCGGGTGCACGTAGTCGTGCTGCACCAGCTCGATGACGCCGCCGAGCAGGGCGAGATCGTTCGCATTCAGCCGGTCCTTGTTCGGATCGTTGCGGGAAGCGGTCTTGGCGACCGCAACCGGCAAGATGCCGAGTGCGGCCACTACCGCGCCGACGACAAAGAGACGCGAGCGGGGCATGCAGGGACCTCTGGAAATGTTAGGAGAACCTCGCGAGCAACTTAATCAACCGTGCAGCGCATTCAATGTTCCGGAATGCGCCCGCCAGGCTGGAATCGGTGCGCGTCTCAGGCGGCCTGCGTCGTGGGGCCACCTTCCCGTACGGCATGCGCGCGACGTTCGAATTCGGCCGCGAGCCGCTTGAGCTCTTCCGCAACGAAGGGATCGCTCGTCTCTGCGGCAGTGCGGCGGCAATGCTCGGCCTGGCTGAGCAGATACTGCTGTGCTGTCATGAGTTCAGTCTCGTGCGTCTTCTTGTTCTTCATTGTTACGGTTCGAGCGGGTTAACTCATTGAAGCCCCGGCAGTTCCTTCCCTTTCCTGAAGCAGGAATATCTGCGGCATTTTAGCCAAAAGGCTTGCCGGAAAATGGGGCGCCGGTGTACGGCCCCGCATCATGCTGGCCTCTGCGCCGCTCTGCCCGAATTGCGTTCAGCCAATGCAACTGATGCGCCGCATCGAGGCCGACGCGATGCATCGCGGTCAATAGGTGTGCGAGTGCGCGGCCTGTCGGATCGCGATGACTCAAGCGGCAGGGCCGGAGCATTGCGGCAGGTTGTCATCAGCCAAATAGCTGATTTGAAAATCGCGCGCGGCTTCAAATTTCACATTGCTCCGCATCTTAAATCGTGCGGCGCAGCGACAGTGCGAACTGTGTCCTGAAAATGGCCGTTTTTTGCCGGTCCGGACGCCGGCCGCCCATCTTCGTCCAAACTCTCGTCATAACCGGAAGGCACAGGACGGATGCGCCTCGGGGGGTCTTTTCGACCGCGTGGGCGAAAACGGGGTTAGTAGGCGTCCATCCGGAATGGCATCGGGAACTTTTGCGCCAGGGAGGGCGCGCGTCGCCCTTCCGAGTGACATGAAGTGCGGGCCCGCTCAGGCCGAGCATCTCGATTCACATATTTCTCGCGGCATTTACAGCCGCTTAACCCTAAAGCCGCATTCTCGGCTTCACGCCTTCTTT
>NZ_DATEPI010000106.1:0-15634 GCF_035273305.1 Bradyrhizobium sp.
CAGACCGTTTAACTTTGGTGCGGAGGGTTCTGCGGCGGCGGCGTGCCTTCAGCGGGCTGCAATCCTGAATAGGCGACCTCGGGCGACGGCCCTGCCGGCGCGACATGGGCCGGCATGCCTTTCGGCACAGCGCGATTTGGCGACATCGATTCTGCGGCCGCGCCAACATTCACTGGATCAGGATCGATCCGAGCTGCGGGCGCACTTTCGACTTGTCGGCTGGCCGATCGGGTCGCGGCGGCCGGTTTGGCCGTTCCGCGGCGAGCGCGCAATGCGATTCCTGAGAGGAAATCCACCAGCGCCAATAGGGTCAGCAGGAAATAAGTCGACGTGCCGAACCTTGGCAGCAGCAGGAATTCGGCGGTGGCGCCGCCGAACACGATCAGCGACAGGAGATGATCAGTCAGGTATTTCCCGCCTGGACGGGACCCCTTCACGACCTCCAGCAGCAACAGCACGACACCAAGCGCGAGCAGGACATCACTCAGCGTGACCGACCACTCGGTGCCGGAGATCAGCGTCAGAGACAGAAGCGGCTCGACAAAGGAAACATCGCGCATCAGCAATGCGATGATGTTGTAGATCGCGAGCGGAATCAGCAGCAGCGGGAAACCGAGCATGGACATCGGGGCGAGGCCTTCTTTTCACGGCGGCCAATCCGCCGGGGTCCGCCGCCGGAAACCTGTGTATCTGACTCGTCCGCCGGATTGAGGCCGGCTTGTACTTGAGCCAGCGTGCGGCCCCCGCTTGCGTCAGGATTCCTTCTTCTTCAGAACCTGGCGACCCTTGTACATACCGCTCTTCAGATCGAGGTGATGGGGACGGCGCAACTCGCCGGAATCCTTGTCCTCGGCATAGGTCGGCTTCTTCAATGCATCCGCCGATCGGCGCATGCCACGCCGCGACGGCGATGTTTTTCTACGGGGAACGGCCATGTCGGTGTCCTCTAGGGGATGTTGTCGTGAGGCATCGTCCGAGCGGACGGCGAAGCGTTTTTGGCGCGAGCTGAGATGCCGATAAGGCCGCGCTTATAGAGGATGGGACAGCGCAAAGCTAGGGCGGCAATCTACCGAAATGGACCCAAATTGGCTCGATATGCGCGATTCTCGCTCCAGCACCGCTGCAGGCTGGCAGCCTGCGCCCGCGCCATGTAAGTCCCCGCCAGCCGGCGCACCCCCGGGCCCGGATTGCGGGCGCTGCGCTTGACCGGATTGGGGAGGATCGCTGCGAGCAATGCGGCTTCACGCGGCGACAGCGCCGAAGCGGGATGACCAAACGCATAGCTGGAACCGGTTTCCGCGCCGAACTGGCCGGTTGGACCGAGTTCGGCGACATTGAGATAGATTTCGAGGATGCGCTGTTTTGGCAGCACCAAATCGATCCAGAGCGCCAGCGGGAATTCCAGCGCTTTGCGGACCACGCTGCGGCCGGGCCAAAGGAAGAGATTCTTCGCCACCTGTTGCGTGATGGTCGACCCACCGCGGGTGACCTCCCCGTCCTCGGCGTCATCGATCACCTCGCGCAGCGCGCCCCAATCGATCCCGTGATGATTGCAGAACTTGGCATCCTCGGCCGCAACCACCGAACGAGGCAGAAACGGCGAGATCGCGCTGAAATCGACCCATTGACGCGCGACCGGCGCACCGGTCACCCAGCGCCAGGCCATCAGCGTCGAGACCGGATGACCGATGCGGTACAGCGGCGCGAGCAGATAGGGCAGCAGCAACACAGCCACCACGATTAGCAGCAAATTTCGGGCGAGGCGCAATATTGGCGGTTCTGGCTGGGTTGAGGGCGTATCCCGCAGCTGGATACGGTTTTGAACAGGGCGAAGTTGAGGTTAACAGAACCGAGGCCTTGTTAACGACTGTCGGTTTCCATCTCGCCCCAAAATCTTCCGGGCGTTCGGCGAGAACTGGTCGGCTCGGATCATAGTTCCGGTTTTCCAGTGGTTTTGAGGCCGGCCGCGCGGAATTGACGAAGGCTGTGCCATAACCGATTGTCCCGGCCAACCTGATCTGGAGCTGTTTTTGATGACGACCGGCACTGCGCTATCCGACTTCGCGAAACGACTGGACCGAACCGCGGAGGACACCGAAGCCTTGCTCGGGAAGCTGTTGTCCGACACTCTCTTGCCCGATGAAATCGCGCGGCCGAAACGCCTGATGGAGGCGATGCGCTATTCGAGCCTTGGCGGCGGCAAACGGCTGCGGCCTTTTCTGGTGGTCGAGAGTTCGGCCGTGTTCGGAGTTACGCGCGAGGCAGCGCTGCTGGCCGGCGCTGCGCTCGAATGCATCCACTGCTATTCGCTGATTCATGACGATTTGCCGGCAATGGACAACAGCGATCTGCGCCGCGGTCGGCCCACGCTGCACAAGAAGACCGACGACGCCACGGCTATCCTGGCCGGCGACGGGTTGTTGACGCTCGCGTTCGACATCATCACTCGCGACGAAATTCATAACGATCCAACCGTCCGGCTGTTGCTGACGCGGGCGCTGGCGCGCGCATCGGGCATCGGCGGCATGGTCGGCGGCCAAATGCTGGACCTCGCCGGCGAGGGCCGGTTCGGCGACCGCGAGCCGGTCGACGTGGCGCGGCTGCAGCAGATGAAAACCGGCGCGCTGTTGCGCTTCGCCTGCGTTGCCGGCGCCATCCTTGGCCAGTCCTCGCGGAAGCAATATCAGGCGCTCGACGATTATGGCCGGGCGCTCGGCGAAGCCTTCCAGATCGCGGACGACCTGCTCGACGTCGAAGGCGATGCCGCCGCGCTCGGCAAGCAAACCGGACAGGACGCGGCACTCGGGAAGACCACGTTCGTGACCCAGCTCGGGACCGAAGGCGCCAAGCAGCGCGTTCGTGACCTGCTGGCGCACGCCGATTCCGCGCTCGCAATCTTCGGCGCCAGGGGCGAGGTGCTGCGCGCCGCGGCGCTGTTCGTCGCCCATCGCAAGAACTGAAGGCGCCGGATGGCGAGACAGGAGCCCCAGGACCCCGTACTGCTCCGGTTCCGCAGCATGTGGCGGCCGGCACGCGTGGTTTATGCGCGGCCGCGTACTTTCTTTGCGGTGGCGGTCGGAATCGTATCGTTCTTTTTCGAACCGGAATCGCTGCGGCTGGTGACGCGCCTGTTGATCTCTTGGGACATCTTCGTCGCGCTTTACCTGCTTCTCGTTTACGCGATGGTGTTGAGCAGCGGGACGTCTCATATCCGCCGCAACGCCGTGCTGCAGGACGACGGCCGGTTTCTGATCCTGCTGGTGACCGCGCTCGGCGCGTTCGCAAGCATCGCCGCAATCGTGTCCGAGCTCGGGGCGGGGCATCGCAGCGCGCCGCAACTCGCGTTGGCCACGGTGACGATCGCCGTGACATGGGCCGCCGTGCACACCACCTTCGCATTGCATTATGCCCATGACTATTACCGCGGCGCTAAGCCGGGCGGCCTGCAGTTTCCGAGCGGTGACAAGGACGATCATGCCGATTACTGGGACTTCGTCTATTTCTCGTTCGTGATCGGAATGACCGCGCAGGTCTCTGATGTTGGCATCACCGACAAGACCATCCGCCGCACCGCCACCGCGCACGGCATCATTTCCTTTGTCTTCAATACCGCGCTGCTGGCGTTGATGGTCAA
The DNA here is from genome assembly GCF_035273305.1 of Bradyrhizobium sp. Taxonomy (GTDB): domain Bacteria; phylum Pseudomonadota; class Alphaproteobacteria; order Rhizobiales; family Xanthobacteraceae; genus Bradyrhizobium. The sequence continues at coordinate 3,635 of NZ_DATEPI010000106.1, forward strand.
CATCGCGGCGAGTGCCATCTAGATAGAAAGACACATCAGGGAGGCTGCCATGAGTCACGATCGTTCCAGCGTCGAAGCCGTGGTCCAGCACTATTTCGACGCGCTGTATGAAGGTGACGCAGAGAAGCTCGGCGAGGTCTTCCATCCCTCCGCGGATTTGCGCTGGCTCGAAAAGGGCGAGTTGCAGGTACTCGCCGTGCCGGACTGGCTGGATCGCGTCAGGAAGCGACCCTCGGCGCGCGCGCAAGGCAAACCGCGCGAGGATTTTGTTGTCACCATCGACCGCTCCGACGAGTCCACCGCTTTCATCAAAGTGCGCTGCCAATTGCCCCCGCGCTATTTCACCGACTATCTGGTGGCGATGAAGCTCAGCGATGGCTGGCAGATTGTCTCGAAATCTTATCGCTATGATTTGCGGGAATAGCCATCCTCCGCACCGGATTCCGCCGCATTGACGACGTCGCCGGTCCGGGCACACTGGACCGATACAGGAAACCGGATCGCCGTGGCAGCGACATTCCAGATCTTTCTGATTCTGCTGGCCGTGCTCGCGGGCACCGCGTTGCTGGCGCGCCGGCTCGACGTCGCTCCAGCCATCCTGTTGTTGCTGGCCGGCATCGCGCTCGCTTTTGTGCCGAGCATGCCGTCGCTCGAATTGCCGCCCGAACTGGTGCTGCTGCTGGTACTGCCGCCGCTGATCTATTCGGCCAGCGTCGCCATGAGCTGGCGCGAGTTCAAGTTCAACCTGCGGCCTATCGTTTTGCTGGCGGTCGGCTGCGTGATCTTTACCGCACTCGCGGTTGCTGCCGCCGCGCATTATGTGATGGGGCTGCCGTGGAGCATCGGATTCCTGCTCGGCGCCATTGTCGCGCCGCCCGACGTGGTCGCCCCGCTGGCGATCGCCCGCAAGCTTGCACTGCCGCGTCGAATTCTTGTCGTGCTCGAGGGCGAGGGATTAGCGAACGACGCCACCGCGCTGATCCTGTACCGGTTCGCGGTGGCGGCCATTACGACGGGCATGTTCTCGCTGCCGAAAGCCGCAGGAGAATTCGCCGTCATCGTCGCCGGTGAGCTGCTGTTTGGCGCCATGGTGGGCTGGCTCAGCCTGCGCGTACGCCAACGCGCGCGCGATCCGCAGATCGAGATCACGCTTTCCCTCATCACGCCCTACGTTGCCTATTGGGTGCCCGAGCATTTCGGCGGCTCCGGCGTGATCGCTACCGTTGCCTGCGGTCTCTACATAAGCTGGAACGGGCCGCTGCTGATCTCGTCCGCGACCCGCCTGCAGGGCATTTTCTTCTGGGACCTGGTGATTTACCTGATCGAGGGCATGCTGTTCCTGCTGACCGGCCTGCAGATGCGTTCGCTCTTCGAGAAATCCGCGGCCTTTCCGTTGCACGATATCCTGTTCGCGACCGCGCTGGTGACCGCGATGATCATCATCGCCCGCTTCGCCTGGGTGTTTCCGGGCACCTATCTGCCGCGGTTGTTGGAGCGCGTGCGCCGGCGCGATCCGTCGCCACCCTGGCAATGGGTATTCGTGCTTGCATTTACCGGCGTGCGCGGCGCGGTGTCGCTGGCGGCGGCGCTGGCATTGCCATTCGCCCTGCCCGGCGGCGAAGCGTTTCCATATCGCGACCTGATTCTGTTCGTCACGTTCGGCGTGATCCTGATCACGCTGGTCGGACTCGGGCTTGGCCTGCCGCTTGTGGTGCGCCTGCTCGGCATCTCGCAAGCCGGCCTTCATGAACATCGCGCCGAACTCGAATCGGAAATCGCCGCCCGTCGCGAGGCGCTTGGGGCGGCGCTCAAGTCCCTCGATGCCATCACCGATGACCGCGAGTTGTCGGATGAGGTAGTCAAACTCTTGCGTGCCCGGCATGAGACGCGCATCAACCAGCTCCCTGAATCGCTTGATCCCGGTGTGGACGACGTTTCGGCGGCCGGTATCGACCTGACGCGCGAGTTGATCGCTGCCGAGCGCAAGTTCATTCACGTCCTGCTACGCGACGGCAAAATCACCGACGAGACAAGGCGGCGGATCGAGCGCGATCTCGACTTGGAGGAGGCGAGCCTCGCCAATCGCGAATACCGCAAGACGCCAAGGTGAACGATCACGCCTTCACACTTACTCTGCGGCCGCAATGCTTGGTCGCCCGACAAATCCGTTCGGATCCCCGAAGCGCTCAATCATGACCTCAGGCAGGTCCTTGGCCTGATCGGTCACGCATGCGCCGGAGCGCACGGCGTATCGGTCCTGATGCGCAAGCTGCGGAGGGAGATTGCCCTGTTGCAGCGCGCGAGCGCTCTCCATCACCAGTTTTCGAAAATGCAATATGCCGAGATCGGTCGGGCCGAGATGTTCACGGGTACGATCGGCGATCGGTCCCTGGCTGTCCTGCACCGCCGCGTCCTGTTCGGACACGCCCTTGATGCCGGTGTAGCTCCTGGTTTTTTGCAGCTTGCGGTCGATCAGGTAGTCGTTCGACTTGTTGCGCAGCGGCACGTAATTGTCATCGACCTCGGCGATCACGCCATTGCCGCCGCCGTAAGCATCGCGCTCGGCCTGCGTCAACGGGCGCTCCGGATTCCAGGCATATGTGTAGATCCAGCAACTGGTATCGGTAACAGGCACAAAGCTCTGGCCGAAAATATTCTCGCCGGGCATCGCGCTCGGCGCATAGGAATGCACAGGCATCAGGAACTGTGCGACCCGCCAGTAGATGTTGTTCCCACCGGTGCGCCTGCCGCCACCGATCGTCAAGCCTGCCTCATGGGGGTTGATCTTGATGACCGGACGCGGGTCCTCCGCGATCCAGCGCATGTGATCGGAGCTCATTCGTGCAATCGGATTGACGAAGTGCTTCTTGATGTCGAGGACCTCATCCTCGTCCTTGTCGAAGCTCAGATGCGCAAACGTGAAATGCGCGGTATCGATCGATCCTTCCAGCGCCTGCACCCAGTTACAATCCTGCCACTTCTTCGAGACGTAGCGATGCGAGACCGGCACCAGCGCCATTTCCAGCGCAGGCAGATCCGGGATTTGGTTGGCCGGACCCATATAGGCCCAGATCATGTCGCCCCATTCGCGCACTGGATAGGACTTGATGCGGATCAGGTCTTTGGCATTGAGGTCGGGATAGGAGGTCGGCATGTCGACGCAGCGGCCGTCGGTATCGAATTTCCAGCCGTGATAGACGCATCGGATGCCGCACTCCTCGACGCGGCCGAGCCAGAGATTGGCGCCGCGGTGCGGACAATGCTGATCGATCACCCCGACCACGCCGCGCGAGTCGCGGAAGGCGAGCAGCTCTTCGCCCATGACCATGATCTTCCTGGGCGGCCCGTCCGGCTCAGGCAATTCTTCTGAGAGCAACACCGGTAGCCAGAATCGGCGCAGCAGCTCGCCCATGCCCGTTCCCGCGCCGCTTTCGGTCAGGAATTTGTTTTCCTCTGCACGGAGCATCGCGATCCTCCGGGGTGATTGATTTTTACCCAGCTTGGCGCAGGTGGCCGGACCCGTCAACGTCGGGCGGCCATGATTGATCATACGCATACGAGCCTGCATGGTTCGAGACGCGCCGCATCGAGATGCGCGAAGGTCGCTCTTTCATCGACGCTGAGTTGGCGCGCACCGCGTCCCCATTGTTGGCGAGCGAAGCTCCCTCTTTCTTCCCTCCCCCGTTTGTGGCCAAGACGAAGCTCACCCTTTCTTATCCCTCCCCCTTTTGTGGGGAGGGCGGCACATCGTGAGCGGAGCGAGCGATGTGACGGGTGGGGGCTGTTCGTGCTATGACGCATACCCCACCCGGCGCTTCGCGCCACCCTCCCCATAAAGCAGGGGAGAGATAAGAAAGAGCAGCCCGCGCCCCGCTTTCGGCCCACAAGTGGGAGGGATGAACACCGCCGATGCGGTGGTACTGCATGCAGTGACATCGGGACAGTTCACACCGCACCTCCGCGATCTCGCCGCGCATTTTCGCGCGAGTTTGCCAGTCGTAAAGCCTTCTGAAATTCAGAGGGCGTGGGGAATGCCGGGTGCTCGATGCACCCGCAGCCTCGCGTGGGAAAAAATAGAACCACACGAGCGTAGTCACCGTGGGTTCACCGGATTCACCCGGCATTCCCGCACACAATGGTTTTAACGGTTTCCTTCGTGCTCTTCCCGGTGATCGGGCTTGTTGTCACCGTCGCCAGCGGGATACTTCCCGCCAACTTGACGCCAGCGTCGAGGCGTCAGAACCACACGACTTCGCCGTCCGCATCACATGCCGTTCGTCAGCGGCACATCAGCGTCCATCGCATCCCGTCCCGCGTCCGTGACGATCGCGAGCGCCCCTTTGATGGGACGAGACGGCGCGGCTTATAGTTTTGATTTGGGGTAATCGCGAAGCGATATTTTTTGCAGATAGCGCTCTACTCGATGGAAGCCAGACGCAAAGTGATTTGCCCGTCGGGCGTTTCCTTAGCCAATTCCTCATGGCGAGGTGCGCGCAACGGCGCCCGCGCGCCACTAAGCCAAGCGGCGCATGATCACACCGGCCGCTCGCCCTTGACGGTGACGCGCGTACCGGCGCGGGTATGCGGCCAGTAATCCCACATCGCGCGATGTTGGGTACAGCGATTATCCCAGAACGCGATCGCATTTTCGCTCCAGCGGAAGCGGCACTGGAACAGCGGGTTCTCCATATGCTGATAGAGATAGGCCAGCACCGCATCACTCTCGTCTCGGGGAATCCCGAGGATATGACGGGTGAAGCCTCGGTTCACATACAGCGCCTTCTTGCCCGTCACCGGATGAGTGCGCACCACCGGATGCTCGGCGCTTGGATAGGAAGGCCGATCGGCAACGCCATAATTGGCGTAGAGCCCGCGATAGGTCGACTCGCCGTCATGCAGCGCGGTCAGCCCGTCGAGATAGGCTTTCATCCGCTCCGATAGCGACTCATAAGCCGCGTACATGCTGGCGAACAGGGTGTCGCCGCCGCGCGGCGGGCACTGGCGGATGTAGAGGATCGATCCCATCGGCGGTTCGAGATCGCAGGACACGTCGGTGTGCCAGCCCTCGCCATTGGCGCGCGGTGAATCCTTGTCGGCGTAAATCTTCATCAACGCGGGATCGTCACCCTCATGCGGCGCGGCGGGATGGATGTGCAGTTCGCCGAACCTGCGTCCGAAAGCGAGATGCTGCTGCGGGGTGATGTGCTGATCCCGGAAGAACACCACCAGATTTTCCGCCAGCGCGCGGTGGATCTCGTCCATCTGGCGGTTGGATCGCGAGTCCTCCGAGACCAGTCTGCCGATATCGACCCCGGATATCTCCGCGCCGATAATGGGCGTGAGCTTCTCGACCGCGATGGTTTCGTACGGTTCTTCTTCGCCGGACGTATGGCGATAGCGTGGGCCTTGCTTGCTGGCGAGCGAATTCATCGGGCGACCTCCGGCGAGTGGCTTTGCGCCGAGCCTAGCCGGTAAGAGGTCGCCGGTCACGCCCTCGCATGACCGCTGCGAATTATTCGGCGGCGGTCGGCTTGGCGCCAGCGCCGTAACGCTGGTCGATGTAGTCGATGACCAACGCCTTGAACTCGGCTGCGATCGTCGGGCCGCGCAGGGTGCGGAACTTCTTGCCATCAACGAACACCGGAGCCGCCGGCGCCTCGCCGGTCCCCGGCAGCGAAATGCCGATATTGGCATGCTTGGACTCGCCCGGACCGTTAACGATGCAACCCATCACCGCGACGTTCAGCTCCTCCACCCCAGGATATTGCGTCTTCCAACCCGGCATTTCATCGCGGATGAAATCCTGGATCGAGCGCGCCAGCTCCTGGAAGGTCGTCGAGGTCGTGCGACCGCACCCCGGGCATGCCGCGACCAGCGGCACGAAGGTGCGGAAGCCCATCGTTTGCAGCAGTTCCTGGGCAACCTGCACTTCGAGCGTGCGATCGCCGCCGGGTTCAGGTGTCAGCGAAATCCGTATGGTGTCGCCGATGCCATCCTGCAGCAGAATGCCTAGCGCGGCGGATGAAGCGACGATGCCCTTCGATCCCATGCCGGCTTCGGTCAAGCCAAGGTGAATCGCGTAATCCGAACGGGACGCGAGTTCCTTGTACACCGCGATCAAATCCTGCACCGCCGACACTTTCGCCGACAGGATCATCTTGTTTTTGGGCATGCCGATCTCTTCGGCGCGGGCCGCCGAGAGCAGCGCCGACTGCACCATCGCCTCGCGGGTCACGGCGCGCGCGTCCAGCGGGTCCGGCGACTTGGCGTTGTCTTCCATCAGTCTGGTCAGCAGTTCCTGATCGAGCGAACCCCAATTGGCGCCGATCCGCACCGGCTTGTTGTTCTTGATCGCAATCTCGATGATGTCCGTGAATTGGCTGTCGCGCTTGTTCTTGAAACCGACATTGCCCGGGTTGATCCGGTATTTATCGAGCGCTTCGGCGCAGGCCGGGTAATCGGCCAGCAGCTTGTGGCCGATATAATGGAAGTCGCCGATCAACGGCGTGGTGATCCCACGCTTGCGGAGCGCATCCCGGATATGGGGAACGGCGGCCGCGGCCTCATCACGGTCGACCGTGATCCGCACCAATTCGGAGCCGGCGCGCGAAAGTGCCGCAATCTGCTCCACGGTCCCGGCGACATCGGCGGTGTCGGTGTTGGTCATGGACTGCACCACGATCGGGGCGCCGCCGCCGACCGCTACGTTGCCGACCATGACCTGGGTTGTGGCGTGCCGGGATTTCGGGCCGGCCACATCGCTCTGCGGCGGATTTACGGGCTTGTTCATGGGCTCTCGGATATCAGGTTTTTGTGACATTCAGCAATGGATCAATCGGAACCGGGCTGGCCGGGCCGCGCCGGTTAACGAGATAAAGCCCGGCAATTACCAGCAGCGCCGCGGCGCCAAAGGCCAGGCTCATGGTGTCATGGAGGATGAAATAGCTAGCCAGGACGCCAAACAAAGGGGTGATAAAGGTAAATGCCGATAATTTGCTGGCCGAATAGCTCTTGACCAGCTCAAACCAGACCAAAAACGTCAATCCGACCACCCAAACCGCTTGATACACCATCAGCGACAGCGCCAACGGACCGGGAACCCGGGTCAGATTTTCGCCGAAAACCCAGGCAGCCATCCCCAGAATCGGAACCGACAGCGCGACCTGATAAGCCAGCCCTTTTTCCGCCGGAGCCTTGATCAGCGCCGTCGCCTTAACGACCAACGTTGAGGCTCCCCACAGCGCGCCGCCCCCGACCACCATCAAGTCGCCCAGCAGCACGTTGGCATCGACGTCCGCCTGGGGAATGCCGATCGCAAGCGCCACGCCCGCAAAGCAGAGCGCAAGGCCGCCCCACTGTGAGGCGCGCAAGCGCTCGCCGAGAAACAGAAATGAGCCGAACGCCACAAAGAACGGCGCGGTATAGAGAAACACCACCGCGCGTGAAGCCGAGGTCAGCAGCAGGCCGCGATAGATGAGCAAGAACTCGAAGCCGAAAATGACTCCCGCGAGCAGTCCGGCGCGCAATGTGCCGTCACGTTCGAACATTTTGACGCCGCGTATGCGCGCGATCAAAAACAACACGATCAGCGCGCCCGCGGACCGGATCGTCGCCTGCAGCATTGGAGGTATGTCGGGCAGCGCCAGCTTGACCGCGACCTGGTTGAAGCCCCAGCTCAGGCACAGCACGAGCATGAGCGCTACCGCGCCAGGGCTGAGCGGACGCCCTGCCGTTGGGGTCGTCAATTGCTGTGAGGAAGACATCAAACCTCGTTATCCGGCTTGCCGCCGTGTTGTTGGGGCATGATCGCAACATCTGCCTTTCGGTGTATGGAAAGTATTGCCGAAATCCGATCAGGCTTTCTGGCAGTGCGCGCAAATGCCGGTGATTTCAACGACCGATAGCTTTGGCGCGAATCCGGCTGCGCGCGTGGCGGCGCCGAGGCTCTGCGCGATCGTGGCCGCCGGAATTTCGCCAACCGAACCGCAGGCCTCGCAGATCAGAAATGCGACCATCGCCGCCATGTCATGATCATGGCCGCACGCGAGATAGGCGTTCCGGCTCTCGATGCGGTGGACCAATCCATTTTCCATCAGGAAATCGAGTGCGCGATAGACGGTGATCGGAGCCGGCCGCGGCATCGATTTGGCGAGCTCGTCGATTACTTCGTAAGCGCCCAGCGGACGATGACTGGACAACAGCGCCTGCAGCACCTGTCGGCGAACCGGCGTGAATTTCTGGGAGCGTATTTGGCAAACCCGTTCGGCATGCTCGATCCCATCCGCGGCGCAGCGGCGGTGATCGTGATCCGGCGCGGGAAATGCAGGTTTAGTCAGGGTCATGAATAGAGGCGGTCAAAGCTGTCGGTTGGCGCGCTGCATCTGCCCATCAGTTTCCGTTGGAAATTGGCTGGGCATCCCTCTCTAGCATTTTACCGGACCGATCCCAAATGGCGCTCGCGAATGTACCGAGCGGAGCCATGTGCTCGCGACAGGTCAGCTTTCTGTTAACTGGCTGTGCGAAAATCATAAGCTAGCTTATTATATCTAAAGCTTATGAGAGGACCTCCGATGGCCCGCGGTTCCGTCGACATGAACTTTCTTTTCACGCTCGCCGAGTTGCAACGGCTGGTGCGCGCCTATGCAGATAAGCAGGCCGCGCGCTACGGAATTACGCGCGCCCAATGGGCGGTATTGGCCAAGATCGAACGCGCCGAGGGGCTCAAGCAGTCCGAACTCGCGGAACAAATGGAAATGCAGCCGATCACGCTTACGCGACTGATCGACCGTCTCTGCGAGAATGGCTGGATTGAGCGTCGCGGCGATGAAACCGATCGCCGGGTCAATCGGCTTTATCTCCGCAAGGGCGCGCGGCCCCTGCTCGGCAAACTGAGCGGCCTACGCTCCGAGCTGACCGCGACCGCCCTCGAAGGCATCAATCCGGCGGATGCACACCGATTGCTGGCTCAACTGGAAGCCATCAAGGAAAACGTGCGCAACGCCATTCAGAATGCGCCGGTCGAACCGGCACGGAAGGAACCGCGATATGGCTGAACCGGTACTGAAATTTCAGCCCGAACAAAAGGGTAATCCGCCGGAGGCACCTCGGAAAAAACTTGCCGCAGAGCCGCGTCGCCGATTCATGGCCGGCCTGCGACGGTACCGCCGCGTGCTGTTGCTTGTGGTGCTGCCATTGGTCGCCGTGACTGCGGGATTGGTGTTCTATCTGCAAGGCGGACGTTACGTGACGACCGATGACGCTTACGTCGGCGCACAGAAAGTTCTGATCACGCCGGACATCTCCGGCAAGATCGTCAAAGTCGCGGTGAAGGAAGGCCAGACCGTATCCACTGGCGATATCCTGTTCCAGATCGACCCGGTGCCGTTCCAGCTCGCCGTGTCGCAGGCACGGGCGAAGCTGGATGACGCCAAAACGAGCCACGACAATTACGTTGATAACGTCAAGCTCTACAATCAGACGATCGAGCTCGTAAACGCTGGTGTGGCGCTTAAACAGCGCGACGTCGATCGCAAAACCGCGCTCGTGAAAAACAATTACGGCTCGCAGCTCGATCTCGATAACGCCGCCACGGCGCTGGTCACGGCGCAAGCGCAGCTCCAACTTGTAAAGCAGCAAAAATCAGCGGCGCTCAACCAACTGCTCGGAAATCCCGAGCTGCCGCTGGACCAGTTTCCCGCTTATATCCAGGCCAAGGCTGCGCTTGACGACGCGGAGCGAAACCTCGCGCTGACAACGGTTCGCGCGCCCATGGACGGCGTTGCGACCCAGGTCGATCAGATTCAGCTCGGGCGCTTCATCGCGGCCGGCACGCCAGTGTTCAGCATCATCGACATTTCAAATCCGTGGGTCGATGCCAATCCGAAAGAATCCGACTTCACCTATGTTTCAGTCGGTCAGCCGGTCACGATCGATGTCGATGCTTTTCCGAATCACGTTTTCAAGGGCACTGTTGGCTCGCTGAGCCCGGGCACCGGAGCGCAATTCGCGATCCTGCCGCCGCAAAACGCCACCGGTAATTTCGTCAAGGTGGTGCAGCGCGTGCCGATCCGAATCTATTTCGACCGCAACGACAAGTATGTGCGAAAGCTGAAGGCCGGCATGAGCGCCTACACCTCGATCGATACCGGGCATCATCGTTCGCTTGCCGCACTATTGGGCTTCGCGCCCGCAGTGGCGGCAAAGGAATAATCCAGCATGAGCACGGCGTCCGCATCACCCGTCGCCGTTCCAGGCCTGCGCCGGAACATGGTGACCATCTGCGCCATGACCGCGACGATTATGCAGGCGCTGGACACCACGATTGCCAACGTCGCATTGCCCTACATGCAGGGCACGCTGTCGGCCTCGCAGGACCAGATCAACTGGGTGCTGACCTCCTATATCGTCGCCGCCGCGATCATGACGGCGCCAGTGGGCTGGATCGCCAACCGCTTTGGGCGCAAGCGGATCTTCATTCTATGCTCCGGCGGCTTTACGGTTGCTTCGGTGCTGTGCGGACTGGCGCAGGACATCAATCAGATGGTGTTGTTTCGCCTGTTGCAGGGCATGTTCGGCGCGGCGCTGGTGCCGCTGTCGCAAGCGGTGATGCTCGATACCTACGCATTGCACGAGCGCGCCAAGGCGATGTCGATCTGGGGCATGGGCGTGATGATGGGCCCGATCATGGGGCCGTCGCTCGGCGCTTGGCTGACCGAGACCTATTCCTGGCACTGGGTGTTCTTTGTCAATCTGCCGTTCGGCGTGTTCACCGTGCTCGGACTGCTGGTGTTCATGGACGAGACCAAAAAGAACTTCGATCTGCGGTTCGACTGGTTCGGATTCTTTGCGCTCGCCGTCGGCATCGGCGCCTTGCAAATCGCGCTCGACCGAGGCGAACAGCTCGGTTGGCTGGAATCAAACGAAATTATCGCCGAGTTCATCGTCTCCGCGGCCGGCTTTTACTATTTCTTCGCGCATTCGTTTACGACCGACAAGCCGTTCATCCAGTTCGCGATCTTCAAGGACCGGAATTTCATCGGCGGCTGCGTGTTCATGACCGTCATGGGCTTGGTGCTGTTCTCGACCATGGCGCTGGCCTCGCCCTATCTGCAGAACGTGATCGGCTATCCGATCATCACCGCCGGGATGTTGCTGGCGAGCCGCGGCTGCGGCACTTTCGTCGCCATGATGATGGTCGGCCGCTTGATGCGTCACATCGAGGCGCGCACGCTGATCATCACCGGTCTCGGCCTAACCGGGCTTTCGCTGTTCTACATGACCGGCTGGACAGACCAGACCGGCGTGCCCGAGATCGTGACGCTGAGCATCGTGCAGGGGTTTGGATTCGGCCTGGTGTTCGTGCCCCTGAGCACGGTGGCGTTCCTGACGCTGCCGAACAATCTGCGCACCGACGGCACCTCGATGCTGACCTTGCTGCGCAACGTCGCAAGCTCGATCGGCATCTCCATCGTCATCGCCCAACTGACGGAAGGATCGCGGCGCGTCTATGCCGTTTTGTCCGAGCACATCAACCCGTTCAACCACGCGCTGCAGATGCCGGACGTTAGCAGCATCATCAATCTTACCAGCGACAAGGGGCGGGCAATGGCTGACGTCATGGTCTCGCTGCAAGCGCAGATCATCGCGTTCTCGCAGGACTACCAGATGGTCATGCTCTTTACACTTTGCGCCATTCCGCTGGCGATCATGATCGGCTCGACCAAGCTCGCGTTGCGCAAGCAGTCGCTGGCCCCGGAACATTCGGTGATGGAATAGCGTCGTGCCATTCGCCGCGCCCGTCCCGCGGGCGCGGCGACGATGCACTGATGTTGACTGAGCCCCGCTCAGTTCAGCTTCTCGATCGCCATCGCGACGCCCTGGCCTACTCCGACACACATCGTTGCCAGCGCGCGCTTGCCGCCGCGCTTCTCCATGCCGTGCACCGCCGTCATCGCGAGGCGGGCGCCGCTCATGCCGAGGGGATGACCGAGCGCAATCGCG
>NZ_DATEPI010000107.1:0-2548 GCF_035273305.1 Bradyrhizobium sp.
CTCGGCTGGGGATATTTCGAGAAGCTGGCCAGGCAGCGTGTGATGCAGGTGCAGTCGTCGACCGACCCGCCGAAGAAGCTCTCGCTTGGTGAGCGCGCCGTGATGGCCGATGGCAACGAATACGGCGTCGTGCTGTTGAAGGAAGCCGGTCAGCCGATCGAGCCGGTCTATCCGACCGAGGGCACCCCGACCATCTCAGGCCCGACCGGAATTTTCGCCAGCGCGCCACATCCGAACGCCGCCCGGTTATTTCAGGCCTGGCTGCACACACGCGAAACCCAGCAGTTCTTCATCGACTTCACCGCGCAACATTCGGTTCATGCGCAGGTGCATTCCAAACCCGGGCGTCGCAAGATCTCCGAGATCAAGCTGATGAAGGAAGACGCTGCAGGCGTCGAGCAAATGGCGGAGGAGATCAAAACCCGTTATGCACGGCTGTTCCGGGTGTGACATCCGATTGCCTCGAGATGGAAAGACGCCGACCGCACGCCGCGCGATAGCTGCTGCGGCGCTATGCGCCGACGAGAAACACTTCAGAGTTGAGAGCCAATGAGCACAACGACTGCAATCGACGGCACCCGCGGCAGGGTCGATTGGACCAAACCGGTGCTGTGGCTGTTCGCGGCATGCCTGATTGTGCTGATCCTGATGCCGCTCTCCTGGCTCGCGATCTACAGCGTCACCGACAAAAACAATCACCTGACGCTATCGAATTTCGTCAAGCTGTTCACCGATCCGGATTTCCTCGACCCGCTTCTAACGACGGCCATCATTGCGGTCACCTCCGCGGCAATCTGCTGCGCTGTTGCCGCGCCGATGGGATGGCTGGTGTCGCGCACCGATATGCCCGGACGCCAGTTCATCCGCGCCCTGGTCACCGCGTCGTTTGTGACGCCGCCATTCCTCGGCGCCGTCGCCTGGGAGTTGCTGGCGGCGCCGAACAGCGGATTGCTGAATCAACTATTCAGGTTCGTAAGCGGAGCCGAGGCGGACGAGCATCTGTTCAATATCTATTCGCTGGGCGGCATCATTTTCGTGATTTCCTGCTACACATTTCCTTTCGTGTTCGTGCTCATCGCCAATGCGCTGGATAACATGCCCGGCGAACTCGAAGATGCTTCCGCCATCCTGGGCGGAAGAGCCTGGACCACCGCGCGCCGCATCACGATTCCCCTGGCGCTGCCTGCCCTGATTGCGGGCGCGTTGATCGCGTTTTTGCAGGCGATGACACTGTTTGGCTCGCCGGCGATTCTGGCGCTGCCAGCCGGCTTCCACACCATGACCACAAAAATATGGAGCCTGTTCCAGTATCCGCCGAAGCTCGAGCTGGCCGCCGCGGCGGCGGTGCCGCTACTTATCCTAACGATCATTTTGCTGCAGGCGCAGAAGTTCATTCTCGGCCGCCGCGGCTATTCGGTGGTTGGCGGCAAATATGGCGCGCCGCGCCGCGTCGAAATGAAGAAATGGCGCTGGGCGGCGCTGGCGTTTTGCCTAGTGGTGCTGCTCAATCCGGTATTCCTGCCCTATTTCGCGCTGCTCAATGCGGCATTTTCACCGAATGCGACCACGCTGGTCACGCCGTCAACGATGACCCTGCACAATGTCGTGTTTGTATTCACGGAGTTGTCCTCGACCCAGCTCGCGCTCAAGAACACGGTGATTCTCGGCGCCGCCACAGCCACGATCGGCACGGTGCTCGCCCTGGTCATTTCGTATGTGACCACGCGACGTGTGGTGACGGGCTCACGCGTGCTCGGGTTTCTCGCGACTGCTCCGGTCGCCGTGCCCGGCATCGTGCTCGGCGTTGGGTTATTCCTGAGCTACACCCGGCCACCTTTTGTGCTGTACGGGACGCTCTGGATTCTCCTGGTTGCCTTCCTGACCATTAATCTGCCGTCGGCGTATCAGCAACTGCAGGCGGCTTTCGCCACCATTCACCCGGAGCTCGAGGACGCCAGCAGAATCCTGGGCGCGACGCGGCTACAATCGCTACGCCAGATTACAGCGCCCCTGTTGCGCACCGGCGTGATCGCTACGTGGTGTTTCATCTTCATTGGCGTCATGCGCGAACTCTCGGCGGCCATTGTACTCTTCACCTCGCAAACCAAAGTGATCAGCGTGCTGATTTACGATCTCAACGAAAGCGGTGATCTCGCGGCGATTTCGGTGCTGGGCATCGCGATGCTGGTGATCACGTTCGCAGTGGTGCTGGCCGTCAACCGCATTCCGATATTCGGCGCTAACGCCGGTGCGCGATTGCGCAACTAGCCCCCTCCGCGAAAACGGGCGCGGATATCTGGCAATCCGCCCAAATCAGACCGATATACATCCATCCTGGCGGCGATCTTGCGCTGGAAACTGAGGACCTAAGTGACAGAAGCGATAAAATCAAAGGGCCGATCGACGCCGATCGCACCTCGCCGGCCGTATGCATTCACCCGACATGGAATCACGATCGTCGATGATTATGCATGGCTAAAGGACCCGAATTGGCAGGAGGTGCTGCGCGACCCCGGCAGGCTTGACCCCGATATCCGAAAATATCTCG
>NZ_DATEPI010000108.1:0-2186 GCF_035273305.1 Bradyrhizobium sp.
GAAAAATATCGGCTCGCAATCCGTGCGATTGAAGTTCGCTGGAAACGACGGGACCGACCGAAGCGATACGCGTCCGTTCCAGGCCATCGCGCAGGCGACCTTCGCAACCATGGGCTTGCGCGACCTCGATCAAACGGCGCACTTGGCCTGAACTCGTCAACGCAATCGCGTCTATTCGGCCCTCCGCCATTTCGTTCACCGCGATGAGGATATTGGCGTCTGCTGACTGCGCGTCATAAACGTAGGGCGCGACACTATCGAGTTCTGCGCCTTGGGCGGTGATCGCTTCAATCAGAGCGCTGTGGTCCTTATCGGGATAAAGCTGCAAGCCGACGCGGTGCCCCCTGAGGTCGATCAGCGACAGCATCTCCGCAATCCCCTCGGAGGTTGGCTTTTGCGTGGTGGCGTGCGGCTCAAGCCCGATCTCGCGCAGTGCCCGGCCGGGCTTGGGACCACGGGCATAGGTCCGCGCCTTGCCAAGTGCGTCGATAAAGGCTGGTTCGACATTCATGCGTCGAGCGGCTTTGAGCAGGCGCCGCAGCCCTTCGCCGGTGGTCAGCACAAGATCGTCGCAAGGCCTTTCGATGAAGCGCCGGATCCAGGCTTCGATCGGCGCGGCATCCGGTGCGTCGCTGATCATGAGCATCGGGCATTGCAGCACATCCGCGCCCCGTTCTTGGAGCAAACGCGAAAATTGCGCTTCCTCGCGTGTCTCGAGGATGAGAATACGGTAGCCGTTCAGTCTGTCAGTCATGAGATCATTTGGATGCCGGTTTGCTCATCGCCGTGCTCGCGTCCGGGGTTGGCGCAAGCGCACGGCCGATGATAGAGCAGGGCCGCGTTAGCCTTCAACCTTCACCCCGATTGTACATCAACTTCTTCATGCCCGATCACCAATACGTATTGACTTTGTCCTGCCCGGATCGTCCGGGCATTGTCTCGGCGGTTTCCACGTTTCTCGCCCACAACGGGCAAAACATTCTGGATGCCCAGCAGTTCGATGACATGGAAACCGGTCAATTTTTCATGCGGGTCGTATTCGCCGCCGCCGATCTCGCCGTCAATCTGGCGGCCCTTCAAACCGGGTTCACGGCGATCGCGGAACGCTTCGGCATGGACTGGCAGATGCGCGACCGCGCCAGCCGAAGACGGGTCATGCTGCTGGTGTCAAAATCCGATCACTGCCTCGCCGATATTCTGTATCGCTGGCGCACCGGCGAACTCGAGATGATCCCGACGGCCATCGTCTCGAATCATCCACGGGAGACCTACAGCAATGTCGATTTTCGAGAAGTGCCCTTTCACTTTTTGCCGCTAAATAAAGAGACCCGGGGTGAGCAGGAAGCCGCGATCTGGCAATTGGTCGGCCAAACCAAAACCGATCTCGTGGTGCTCGCCCGCTACATGCAGATACTTTCCAATGAGATGTCGGAAAAGCTATCCGGCCGCTGCATCAACATTCATCACTCGTTTCTGCCTGGTTTCAAGGGAGCACGGCCCTACCATCAGGCGCATGAGCGCGGTGTCAAACTGATTGGCGCCACCGCGCATTATGTGACCAGCACGCTCGACGAAGGTCCGATCATCGATCAGGATGTCGAGCGGATCAGCCATCGCGACAGGCCCGACGATCTCATTCGCAAGGGTCGCGACATTGAACGGCGGGTGCTGGCACGCGCCATCCGTTATCACCTGGAGGATCGGGTGATCCTCAACGGCCGCAAAACGGTGGTGTTCATGGACTAGTGCAAAGCGATGCAATCGCCGCTGCGTTCAGCCACCACGGGTCAACGCGCTGCTCCGGGCTGACCAAAAACGCCGCAGAATGACGAAGACCAGTAACAGCAGGGTGCTAACGACCACTGCCAGGATCGTGATGATTGCCTTTTTCGGCCAACTCGGCTCGGCAGGCAGATCGGGAGGGCCAAAGACGACATCAGACGAGATGCCATTCAATGACTCTCTTAGTTCGACAAGAGCCTTTAGATTATTGTCGCGTTTTTCGATCAGGTTCATCATCGGCGTCGCGAGCTCGCCCTGTTGGCTCTGCGTCACCAGAGATGTCGCATCCTTTTGCAGCCGATCAAGCAATTGCGAAATTGACTTCGCCTGTAAATCTCTGCGCGCGATTTCAGCTTCAATCGCCTCGGTTTTCTTCCTCGGTGGTTTTGTCGAGTCCAGCCAGG
>NZ_DATEPI010000109.1:0-36082 GCF_035273305.1 Bradyrhizobium sp.
CAATACTACGAACATTGATCCATCAGGTTGGCATCGCTATGTTGCCGCCGGTCAATATTTCGACCTCGTTTTGGGGCGTAGCCAAGTGGTAAGGCAGCGGATTTTGATTCCGCCATGCGGAGGTTCGAATCCTCCCGCCCCAGCCAGGCACTCACTCAACTGGAGATTGTTGCGTCTGAAATCAAAGAAGCGCCCGCAGAACGGGGGTTTTTGCAGATTTTAGTTGCGTCCTCTATGCTCCTAATTTGCACAATCTCCGAGGGAAATCGGCGATAGTCTCCGGCCACTGATTGAAATATTCCCGTTTTTGGGAGACGCGGACCGGAGACCGGGTTCGACCTGCACTGTGTGGGGTGGACGCAGTTCTCGGTTGCCGTTTTTACAAGAACCATGAGCACAGTCTCAGAGCGGTAAGCGCAGCTGAATGTCTCCTTTCGGTCGTGAAGCAGACGTTCTGTAAGCGCTCTGCGAAATCTGCAGATGACCCGAGGCGGTCCTACGCTGGGACGAAATCCCGCAGCGCAGCACGCTCCTGCCCAAAATCGAGGTGTGCTATCCTTTCAGTCAGAAGCCTGAGGCCCAAGGCCACCACGATCAAAGACGTGGCGGCGAGGTGATCGAATGATGAAGCGCCGCGACTTCATCGGTCTGCTCGGCGGCACGGTGACATGGCCGCTGGCGACGCGCGCACAGGGTGGCATGCCCGTGGTCGGTTATCTGAGCAGCTTCTCACCGGAGACAAACCGCAAACTTACCGAGGCATTCCGCGAGGGCCTTGAGGAGGCAGGTTTTCGAGAGGGGCGCAACATCAACATTGAATATCGTTGGGCCGAAGAAGGTCATTACGAGACACTACCGACCATGGCAGCCGAGCTGGCAAATCGACGAGTGTCTGTGATTTTCGCAACTCCAATTCCCGCTGCGCTCGCGGCCAAAGCAGCGACCGTAAATATTCCAATCGTATTCGCCGTAGGTAGTGATCCGGTTGGGACCGGACTGGTCACCAGCCTTAATCGGCCCAGCGGCAATGCCACCGGCGCTACGTTCCTCTCGGTCGAATTGGGCTCGAAACGGCTAGAATTGCTACGCGACCTCGCACCCAAAATCGTTTCAGTAGGACTGCTCGTGAACCCCCACAACCCGAATGCCGCGCCGCAGACGAAGGAAATGGAAGAGGCAACAAGAGCGCTCGGACTGCGCTTCGATGCGTGGCAAGCGAGCGCTGAAGGCGATTTTAACAACGTCTTCCGGAGGCTACGACAGCAGAACGACGCGCTGGTGGTGAGCGCCGATCCATTTTTCATGAGCCATGGCAGCCAGCTCGTCGCGTTGGCAGTTCAGTATTTGATGCCGACCATGTACTACGCGCGCGAGTTCGTTTTGGCAGGTGGCCTCATCAGTTACGCGTCCAGCTTCGAGGACTCCTTTCGTCGAGCCGCGACCTACGTGGCGCGCATCCTGAAGGGTGAGAAACCAGCCGATCTACCGGTTATCCAGCCGACCAAGTTTGAACTGGTGCTCAACCTGAAGACTGCGAATGCACTGGGGCTGACCGTGCCGCCCACGCTGCTCGCCCGCGCCGACGAGGTGATTGAGTAGGCGATGTCTGCTTGTGGCCCTTAGCGGACCTGCCGAGTACGGGTAGCAATGTCCGTCATCGGCGGCAAAGCGGAAGTGATATGAGGCGACGACGCTTCCGTTTTTGACCGTAGGCGGACGTCAGCTCCGTTCACTACCGGCCCTAGAACATGCTAGTTTGCCTGCTCACGCCGACAGGTGATCGAATGAGGCGGCGGGAGTTCATCGCGCTGTTAGTCCTCGCAGCACTTGATAGCCGCCGCACGGCTTTGGCCCAGGCAACGCGTTCTCCGTTCATTGTTGTGTTGAGCCCGTACGGCGAAACGAAGGACAGCATCTTCAATCCAATATCTCGCAAGGATTTCGCTCAGGCCCTCAGGCATTTAGGCTGGATTGACGGCTCGAACATCCGAGTCGAGTATCACGACGCGGGGGGAGATTTTGGCCGGTTGCGGAAATTGGCAAAGGAGTCAGTAGACCTTCATCCAGACTTGATCGTTGCTGTTAATACCCCGTTGGTTGCTGCAGTACTCGGCGAAACTCGCACGATCCCAGTTGTCTTCGGCCTTGTATCGGACCCGGTTGGCAGCGGCTTCGTCCAAAGTTATGCACGCCCTAGCGGCAATGCCACGGGTTTTGCTTATGGAGGCAAGGACCTCGTAAGCAAATGGCCCGAACTCCTCAAGGAAATGTCGCCCGCAATTACTCGGGTCGCGCTCCTGTTCAATCCTGATGCAGCCCCCGGCCGTGGAAGCTACTATATGCGTCCGTTCGAAGCCGCGGCCGTGTCGCTTGCGATCACACCTGTGATGGCACCTGTTCGCAATGCCGCGGAAATTGAGCGCGTCATTTCGCGACTGGAAGGCCAGCCGCCTAGCGGTTTCGTTGTGACTCCAGACTACTTCGTTGCGAGTCAACGTGAACTGATCATTGCGGTTGCTGCCCGGCACAAGGTGCCCGCGATGTATTTCGTGCCTCAATTTGTCATCACTGGCGGCCTGATGTCGTACAACATCGATGATCCCCTCGAACCTCGACTTGCTACATACGTGGATCGGATTTTGAAAGGGGCCAAACCGGAACAGCTTCCCGTACAAGAGCCTGTCAAGTTCAGACTGATGATCAATCTAAAAGCGGCAAAAGCGCTCGGTCTCGATGTGCCACCCTTGCTGCTCACCCGCGCTGATGAGGTGATTGAGTAAGGGATAGCAGCCCGTTTTCCGCAGTTGCTTGACCCCGCTTCTCGGAACCTCATGTGATGTCGGCCGATCGGTTACTAGCCGGAGTAAACCGGACACGTGGTGCGGAGCTGGCAAAATGACGCGAATGACCCCTGAAACGGGCGTGCGCGGCTAATTAGACCATAGACCGTTCGGAGACGCGGTTGGGCCATTGGGTCATGACTTCCGATGAAGGTTCAGACGATGAAGCGCAAACACTATCTACGTATTGTCAGTATTATTGCTGCTGCAGGCCTGCTCGGCGCGGGGACTCTGGTAGTTGTCAACCAATCCAAGGTGTCGCCTCAGGCCATCGCGTCCTCGGTAGTACGTACACCGGAGCTTATGGAGCGCGCCTGGCGCTTGCCGGTGGCGGCCACATTCAACGGGCAACTTACCTGGCAGTCAAATGCGTCGCGTTGTGGGCCCGCCGCCGTAGCCAACGTGTATCGGTCGCTGGGGGAGGCGACAAGCACAGAGGGCGAGGTGCTGGCTGGTACGGGCCGGTGCTGGACAGGTCTCTGCATCCTAGGCCTAACGCTTGACGAACTGGCCGATGTCGCACGGGCCAACACGAGCCGGAAAGTTACCGTCCTACGCGATCTAAGCGAAGAACAGTTTCGGGACCATGTGCGCCGCTCTAATGATCCTAGTCGACGATACATCGTGAACTTCAGTCGCGAGCAAATATTTGGGGCTGGCCACGGACACCATTCGCCAATAGGTGGCTATCTAGAAACCGAGGATCTAGTGTTCATCCTTGACGTCAATAACAGTTATCAACCCTGGCTCGTTGAGCGCACGCGACTGTTCGCCGCCGTAAATACGCTCGATGGCAATAAGAAACGCGGGTTATTGCTGATTGAGTGACAACTTGCCACGCCGATGCCTCCTTTCAACACGTCCTGCTTAAAAAGGGCAAGCTAATGAGTCAGCCGCGGGCGCTGCTTGCCGTCACGGCTCTGGCCGGCTTTATCGGCGCCAATAATCATGCGAGTGCGACGGATAATCGAAGCGAGCGCTTGGTCGCACCCACTGAGTGGGCATGTCGGAAGAGCCGATCATGGCAATCGTTGCGCTCTACCAGCAGCGTATCAGCGTGTATGGCGCCAACGGCAATTGTTCGCGCGCCGGTCTCAAGCGGTCAACGGGGACGCGAGACGCCCGCCGGAATCTTTAGCATCATCCAGAAACAGGCGGACCACTACTCCAATCTGTATGACGATGCGTACATGCCTCACATGCAACGCATCACTTGGTCGGGCATCGCGCTCCACGGGGGCGTCCTGCCAGGGCGTGCGGCCTCTGGGCCGCGCATTGACCTGGACACCGCGGGACACGCACATGCAGTTGGTGATCAGCAAAGGTGACCGGAGCTATGACGACCGGTCAGATGGCCTAGTTTGCATACTGCACAAAATGTACCGACGCTCACTCGAACTGTCGCTCTAGAGCGGTTCTTATCTACAGGGGGTGGAATACACCATCGTGCAACTGCTTTGGTGGTTGGCGATGCGAAATCGAATTTTGCCGATGGAAAAAACAAATCCGGCGAAACACGATCTGGCCGAGCCTTCGCAATCAAAATTGCACAGACCGAGATTGATCACTTCATTAAGAATCGTAAGTAAGGCCACCTCAGTGGGCGGCCTCTTTTTACTTGAGAACGAGACTGATTGTCAGATAGCGCGCGGCCCGCCAGGTAGCCGCACCGCAAAACGCTATTCTTGATTAAGCTCGCGTGGCACCGGCGGAAAAGGAAACGGCCCCGCGCGTGGGGACGCGCCAGGGCCGCCAACCTTAGCGGTTACAGCCGACGACCGGGGGCTGTCAAAGGCCAGAAGCACAGACTCGACTCCGGCCCGAGTCGATCGTTCCCTAATCGCAGCGAGCGTCGGTGACTGGCTTTTGCTAGAGCTCAAGTTCTAGATTGAATCGCAAGTTTGAGGGCCTCAAAGAGTATACCAGGCAAGTCGTGGACCGTTACGACATAGAGCTTTGGCGGGGCGACCGCAAATCGCTAGATTCAATCAACGTCATGACTGGTGCCAGCTAGTTGTCGTCCTTGACGTACAGGCGTCCTCGGACGATGCTCGCCACTAACACGCCCAGATCCCGGGGATCACATGGCAAGCATTTCAGTTCTGATCGGGGTTCTGGTCATTGTTGTTGTCGGCGCAATTTGTTTTTGGGCCATCGAAAAGTTTGCCAACGATCGCCGACTCGCAAACCTCCTCAAATTGCTCGTCGTGCTGGTTTGCTTAGGCGCAATCGTGCAACGACTGCTCGCCCTGACCTATTAAAATAGGCGAACTGTGCTGTTTGGCACAAATGGCAATGTCAGACGGATTTACTGATCGAACCAGCCGCGGTCCGGCCCGAGCTTCATTCGCCGGTTCGGCCTGAGGTCGTAGAGGTCGGCACAGCGTCAGTGCAAGACTTGCAGAGAGAAACGCCCGTCACTCTGCCTGGAGAGCTCGGGCGGAAGCGGAGGGAAAGTGATGCTATCGGAGCCGGGGCTCTGGCTCATTGTCGCGGGTCAGAGTCGCCGGTTGTCGGAGCACTAGCCGGAGCTCACTTGCTTCTTTAGGGGAGGCTTTGGCCGCGATCGATCTGCCAAATTGCGTACGATCATGTAGAAGATCGGTGTGAAGATTAGGCCGAACATGGTGACGCCGAGCATGCCAAAGAACACAGCGACGCCCACCGCCTGACGCATTTCCGATCCGGAGCCAGTTGAAATCACGAGCGGCAGCACGCCGAGAATGAACGCAAAAGAAGTCATCAAGATCGGTCTCAGCCTCAATCGGCAAGCTTCGATAACTGCGTCTAGACGGCTCTGTCCCGCAAGCTCAATGTCGCGGGCGAACTCGACGATCAAAATAGCATTTTTCGCGGCGAGGCCGACGAGAACGACGAAGCCGATCTGCGTCAGGATGTTGACGTCCTGCCCCATGATCCGGACTCCTATGGTGGCGGCCAACAGGCACATCGGCACAATCAGGATTACCGCAAACGGCAGGCTCCAACTTCCGTATTGCGCTGCCAACACCAGGAACACGAACAACACGCAGATTGGAAATACCAGCAGGCCGGAGTTGCCGCCGCTGACCTGCTGATACGACAGATCGGTCCACTCGAAAGAAAATCCGCTCGGCAGCGTCTCGGCGGCCAACCGTTTCATAGTATCGATTGCCGTCGCCGAACTGGTGCCGGGCGTGGTGTCGCCCTGCAATTCCGCGCTCGGATAGAGATTATAGCGCGCCACGCGGTCTGGTCCCGAGACGTCGCGGAAATCGACGACGTTGCCGAGCTGCACCATGTCGCCGGCGGCATTGCGGGTGCGCAGCCGAGCGAGGTCGGCGGTCTCTTTACGGAACGGCAGATCCGCCTGCGCGGTGACGTGATAGGTGCGACCGAGGATATTGAAATCATTCACGTAAGCGGAGCCGAAATAGGTCTCGATTGCGTCGGTCACATTCTGGATCGGTACCCCGAGCTTCTGCGCCTTGACGCGATCGATATCGACGAACACCTGTGGCGTATTCGCGCTGAATGGAGAAAACACCGACGTGAGGCCGGGCGCCTTGCGGGCTGCCGCGACGAGTTCGTCGGTGGCCGCCGCCATCAACTCGGGACCGCGTCCGCCGCGATCCTGAATTCGCATGGCAAAACCGCCTCCGGTGCCGATGCCGGGGACCGCGGGGGGCGGAATGACAATAATGAACGCGCCCTCAAGGGCGGCCAAACGCCTGCGCAGGTCCGCTGTGATCGCGTTTGATGTGAGACCCTTCTTCAAGCGAATTTCGGGCTCCTCGAACACCGGAAACAACGCCGCGGCATTGCTGGCCTGGGTACGCGTAGCCCCGGATAGTCCAGCGAACGCCGCCACGCGAACGATGCCCGGAGTATTGAGGGCGATGTTTTCGATCTGGCGGACGATTTCGGTGGTTCGTGCCAGCGAGGCCGCTCCCGGCAGCTGCGCGGAAATGATGACATAGCCGCGATCCTGCGCGGGGATAAAGCCCTGCGGAGTAGTGGCAAGCAGCCAGCCCGCGCTGCCAATTAACCCGACGTAGACCAACAACATCACGAGTGAATGACGGATGACAAAATCAGCGGCCCCGGCATAGAAGTGGGACAGGCGGTCAAAGCCGCGATTGAAGAATCCGGTAAATGCGTTCCAGGCCCGCGCGATGAAATTCCAGTTCGACGGCGGCCGTTTCTCTTGATGCGGCTGCAGGATTTGGGAAGCTAGCGCGGGCGAAAGCGTCAGCGAACAGAAGCAGGAAATCGCGGTCGCCACGGCGATGGTGATGGCAAATTGCTGAAAGAACTGGCCGGAGATGCCGCCGAGAAACGCTGTCGGGACGAATACCGCGCACAGCACCAGCGCGATCGAGACCAGCGCGCCGCCGACTTCCTCCATGGTCTTTAGCGCCGCGTCGCGCCGGCTCATGCCATCGCGAAGATGGCGCTCGACATTCTCGACGACGACGATCGCGTCATCGACCACGATGCCGACCGCGAGAACGAGGCCGAACAGGGTCAGATCATTGACCGCAAAACCGAGCGCGGCCATCACGGCGAAGGTCCCAACTAGGGATACCGGGATCGCCAGGATCGGAATGATAGCGGGACGCCAGCCCTGCAGGAACACCAAGACGACAATGACGACCAGCAACATCGCCTCATAGATCGTCTTGATCAGCTCGTGGACGGATTGCGCGATGAACTCGGTTGGATTGTAGCCGATGTTGTAGTCGAGCCCTTTGGGAAAATCGGCCTTTAGCCTGGCCATGGCATTAGAAATATTCTTTTCGGTGGCAAGCGCGTTCGAGCCGGGCCGCTGGGTCACCAGCATCGCGACCGCGGTTTTCCGAAGCAGGAAGCTGTTGGTCGTGTAATCCAATGCCCCCAATTCAACTCGGGCAACATCCCTGAGCCGCACGGTGCGTCCGTCTTCGCCAGCTTTGACGACGATGTCTTCGAATTGCTTGATATCCTTTAAGCGCCCGGTGAAGGTGAGGTTGGGTTGAAACGCCCTGTCAGCGATTGGCGGGGCGGCGAGCCGGCCACCGGTAATTTGCAGGTTCTGGGCCCTGATCGCCGCCAGAACGTCGCCCGCGGTCAATCCAAGCGTAGAGATTTTGTCGGGATCGAGCCACAGACGCATGGAGTAATCGCGCGCGCCGAAAATCTGGATATCACCAATGCCGTCCAGCCGAAGCAGCTGGTCGCGAACCTGCAGCAGAGCGTAATTGCTGATATACAGCTGGTCGAAGCTGTCGTCGGGCGACAGCATGAATATGACCATCAATATGTCCGGGCTGTTTTTGCGGGTGACGACGCCGTTGCGCTGCACCTCTTCCGGCAACTGGGGCTGGGCAATCGCGACCCGGTTCTGAACCAGTACCTGCGCCTTATCCAGATCGGTCCCGAGCTTGAACGTGACTGTGATCGTTAGCTGGCCGTTTGAGGTCGCTTGGCTGTAGAGATAGAGCATGTCGTCGACGCCGTTGATCTGCTGCTCTATTGGGGCAGCGACGGTATCCGAGACGGTTTGCGCCGACGCGCCCGGATACTGCGTCGTGACCACAACAGTTGGTGGAACGACTTGCGGATATTCCGCGACTGGGAGCGTGGTGTAGGCAATAGCGCCCACGATCAACAACACGATGGACATCACCATCGCCAGAATCGGCCGATTAATGGAGAGCTGGCCGAGGTTCATGTCTTGCCTCCGGTCGCCGCGGCGTGCGGGCTCACCTTGGCGCCGATGCGGGCCCGCTGAATGCCCTCAACGATCACTCGGTCTTCCGGCTTCAATCCTTCTCGGATCACGCGCAAGCCCCCGTCGAGAGGTCCGAGCACGACCGGCCGCGCCTCGACTGTATCGTCCTGCCTGACCACGAACACGATCTTGCGCGACTGATCGGTTGCGATGGCGGTATCAGGCAGCAGCAGCGCTTCGTACGGCGCACTTCCGATCAATCGCACGCGACCGAACTGTCCCGGCAGAATCGAAAAGTCCTTGTTCGGAACTACGGCGCGCCCGCGCAGGGTCCCGGTAGAGAGATCTAGGCGGTTATCGAGGAAGTCCACCGTTCCGTGATGAGACGGTTTGGTTTCCCCGGTCAGGGTCACCTCCACGGGATTAGGATTGTCGCGCGAACTCGGACGCTTGCCCTCGAACCAAAGCCGGTTGTATTTCAGATAGGTCGGCTCATCCGTATCAAAGTAAATGTGGATCGGGTCGAGCGAGACGATCGAAGTTAACAGCGTCGAGCCGCCCTCGCTGCCTTGCACCAGATTGCCGACGCTAACGAGATGACGGCTGACCCTTCCGCCGATCGGCGCAAGGACATGGGTGAATTCGATGTTGAGCTGGGCTGCCTTTAACGCGCCTTCGGCCTGCATCTCCGCGGCCTTTGCCGCCTGCAGAGCTTGGCGACGCTGATCGACAATTGCGTCCGAGACCGCTTGAGTTACATTCAAGGTCAGCGCGCGATCGAGTTCACGCTTGGCAAGTTCCGCTTTTGCGCGTGCGTCCGAGAGTTGCCCGTCCGCCTGCAATGCGACTGCTTCAAAGGGACGGGAATCGATGACGTACAAAAGATCGCCGGCATTGACGAAGGCACCGTCGCGAAATTCGACATTCGTAACGAATCCGCCGACCCGCGCGCGAACCTGAACCTCCTCTACCGCCTGAAATCGGCCGGTGAACTCGTCCCAATCCGTGACCGTGCGTTTTGCCGGCTGTGCAACTGTGACCGTGGGTGGTGCGGAAGCCACTGCTTGCTGCGGCGGCTTTTCCCCACACGCTGTCAGCGCAAACGAAAGGGGAATAGCCAGCATCGCCAGGTCGCGCAGGCAACGGAAGCGGCGAGACATGTGCCAAGCGATGGATTCCGATAAATTCGCTGCGCGCACGTGAACCTCCTCTATTTACCGCTTTGCTGCGAACGCAACCTGGCCGCACATAGTCGGTCAGCACATGAAGCGGCGCAAATAGGTGAAGCCGATCGCAGGGGGCAAGGCGCACCTATCGATCCACGAGGTGTTCTAACGCGATTTCCATTTAGCCAGCCTTCTGTCCTGGAGTCCGGAAGCGGCCCTTTGATCTCCGGCGCTGAAAAGGAGGCCAACGTTCGTCTAATCCTCGCCCGCATCCGGCGCCCGCGCGGAAACGGCGAAGACGTACGGATGCATACCCGCTTATTGCACGATCATAGCGGAGAAAGAATGCCCGACCAAGAGTGTCGTGCCATCCAGTCGCGCCAGCACGCGCTGCGGGATGCTCCTGCTCCGACGGCGGTGTGAGCGGAATTTTGAACGGGTGTCGGATTGAGTCCCGCCCCTTTTACGATCTATGAAAACCAGAACCAACCGGTCGGATCGCATGTGAACTCCTCCGTACTGAGTGTTCACAATTAAAGACGTCACTTTCATCGAATTGAAAGGAGTTCGTTCCCAGAGCGACCCCGTAGTATTTAATGCCGGCGATTTCCTGAGCCAATTCGCGGCGCCGTGCCGCCGCACCTGTATTCGTTTCGATCTACCAGCGGAGCACGCGCGACGGGCGCCTCCTGCAGGATCAATGCGCACATGGAGTTCGCTTAGGAAGGACATCGCGATGGATGCCCTGGCAGAGATGACTCGTGTCAACGCTGACTCCGATCAGCGCTACATTGCAAGATACCGCCGGCGGATGTCTTCATTGGCAGCAAGGCCCACCGTATCCTGACGATGCACGACCTTTCCCTTGTCGATGACAAGGGCCTCCTCGGCAATCCGCAGGCAGAAATGCATATTCTGCTCGGCGA
Organism: Bradyrhizobium sp.; assembly: GCF_035273305.1. Lineage (GTDB taxonomy): Bacteria > Pseudomonadota > Alphaproteobacteria > Rhizobiales > Xanthobacteraceae > Bradyrhizobium. The sequence continues at coordinate 10,625 of NZ_DATEPI010000109.1, forward strand.
GCAGGATCGTGGCGCCACTCGCGCCCAGTTCCCTTAGGACCTTGCCGATCACGGCGACCACGACGGGCGCCAGACCCTCGCTCGGTTCGTCGAGCAGCAAAACCAAAGGATTGCCCATCAAGGCGCGTGCGATAACCAAGAGCTGTTGCTCCCCCCCGGACAGGCGGCCCGCTTGGCGCGACCGCAAATTTGCGAGCAGCGGAAAGGTGTCCCAGATGCGCGCCAGGATCCATTCTTGTCGGCCGTCGGGACCGCGTTTAGCCGCGATCAGAAGATTATCTTCTACGCTGTGTTCCGGAAATACTTGGCGATCCTCGGGCACGTAGGCGAGGCCGAGTTGCGCGCGCGCGTGCGGCGGCGCTTCGGTGATATCGCGGCCCGCAAAGAAGATCCGGCCCCGTCGCGCTGGGAGGATTCCCGCAAGCATCTTCATTGTCGTGCTCTTACCCGCGCCATTCCGCCCGAGCAGCGCCACGGTGCGGTTTTCCTGTAACGCAAGATCGATATCGTACAAGATCTGGCTTGCGCCATAGAAGGTGCTCACTCTTTCGGTCCATAGGAGATCAGTCATGCCGCCTCCGCGCCGAGATAGGCATCAATGACCGCCTGGTTGTTGCGAATCTCGTCCGGCGTGCCTTCGGCGAGCAGGCGGCCGTAGCACAGCACGCGAATTGTGCTCGCAATCTTGAATACGATGTCCATGTCGTGCTCGATGAAGACAAGCGTGAGCTTGCGTTGCTCCCACAAACCGCGCACCCGCTCGATCATGCGCCAGCGCTCTTCAGGACCCATGCCCGCTGTGGGCTCGTCAAGGAGAAGGACGCTCGGATTGAGCGCAAGCGCAATCGCAATATCGAGCAGCTTTTGGTCGCCGTGGGAGAGTATCGCCGCCTCAACGTTCCGCACGTGCGTCAGGGCAACCAGCTCCATTACCTCTTCGGCTCGCTCGCGCATGCCGGGTGGCGGAAAGCGGCGGGAGAGATTGCCCCACTGGCCGGCGTGTGCGGTGACCGCAGCCATCAGGTTCTCCGCCACCGTCATAGTCGGAAAGCAGCTTGCGACCTGAAAAGCCCGCCCGATGCCGAGTTGCATCCGTTTGCCTTTCGAAAGTCGAACGACGTCTGCACCCTCAAGCAACACGTGGCCAGAATCGGCTGAGAATGCGCCACTGACTAAATTGAAGAAGGTAGTTTTGCCGGCCCCGTTCGGACCGATCACCGCCGAAAGCGATCCAGATGAAAAATCCAACGATAAGTCATCGATGGCGCGAACCCCGCCGAACGTTTTCGTGAGATTTTTGATCTCCAGTTTCATCGCTTGCGTCCGGGCCAGGTCAGTCTAAGAAAATCGAGCACGCCGCGGCGCAGCCCGAGCGTGAAAGTCAGGATTACGAGTCCCAGAACCAGTCCATGATATTCGGTGAAGCGTGTCACCACATCGTTCAGCGCAAGTAGTATCATCGCGCCCAGAACGGGTCCCAGGAAGCTGTTGATGCCGCCGAGCATGACGGCAAAGATCGCCTGGCCGGAATTCGGCCAGTCGGCGAGTTCTGGATAGGCGCCCGAGACGAAGAGCGCTGCCAGCACGCCGCCCAATCCCGCGAACGCCCCGGCGATCGTAAAGGCCAACAGCCTGGCCCGCCACAGAACGATTCCTAGAAAGCTTGCGCGGATCTCGTTATCGCGGATCATGCGAAGCGTCTGGCCAAACGGGCTCGTCGAGATGTGTCGCAGGGCCAGCAGTCCGAGCACTGCGACTACAGCGCAGAATTGATAGAGATGAAGTTGGGAGCCAAGCTCGAATCCGAAGAGCTCGCGCCGCGGGATACCGCCGCGCAGGCCCTGATCGCCGCCGGTGAGGCTCTGCCACGATATAATGACGCTAAAGAACAGCATCTGCACCGCAAGCGTGATAAAGGCGAAGTAGTCCGTGCTGAGGCGCACGCAGATTGCGCCAACGCAAAAAGCGGCAATAGTTGTGAGTAGGACAGCGAACACGGCGGCAACCGGCAACGAGAGCTCCGTCAGCTGCATGGTCAGTCCGAAGACGTAGGCGGCGAGGCCATAGAACATGCCATGGCCGAACGAGACCATGCCTGCATTCCCGATCAGCAGATTGAGTGAGGTCGCAAACAGCGCCATGGCGCTCAGGCGAATGACGAAATCCTCAAACGAGGGGCTGCGATGGAGGAGGGGGATCGCCAACACGACGATCAGGCCAATCGCGGCGATTGCCGCATCGCGAAGGGCGGGGTGGCCCTTCACGTCCTGCGACCGAACAGGCCCTGCGGGCGCAAGAGCAGGATTCCAATCATCACAATGTAGATCAGGCCGTCGGTAAACCTTGGAAAACCGATTGTGCCGAAGCCGCGGACCAAGCCGATCAGCAACGCCGACACCAGCGCTCCCGCAATCGAGCCCATGCCTCCAATCACGGTGACAATGAAGCTTTCGATCAGCACCGAGAAGCCCATGCCGGGCGAAAGCGAGCGTACGGGGGCCGCGAGTGCGCCTGCCAGCCCGGCCAGTCCGCCGCCGAGGGCAAAGACAATCGCGAACAGCAGCGTTGTGTTCACGCCAAGCGCCGAGACCATCTGAGGGTTGATTGCGGCGGCACGAACCGTCTTGCCGAACCGGGTGAAGGAAAGACCGAGGCCAAGAAGGATCGCGATCAGCGCGGCGATGCCGATCAGCACAGCGTAAAAGGGTGGCACCACGCCGCCCGCGATGAAAAATGGCGGCACTTGGAAAGCCGCCGGCATCCCCATCGCGTGGAATTCTGGCCCCCAGACGATCTTGACGAGATCATCGAAGATCAAGACGACGGCGTAACAAACCAGGAGCTGCATCAGCATATTGGAACCGTACACGCGACTTATCAGCACTCGCTCGAATAGTACGCCGAATAGCGCCATCGCTAGCGCTCCCGATAGCACTGCAAGAGTATAGCTGTCGGTTGCCCCGAGCGCGGAATAGGCGACATAGCCGCCCAGCATATAGAAAGTGCCGTGCGCGAAGTTCACGACCTTCAGCACGCCGAAAATCAATGTCACGCCCGCGGCGACAAGGAACAGCAACATGCCCACGATCAGCCCGCTGGTGGTCTGGGTGACCACGCAGGCTGACGTCATGAGGCAAGCGCCGAGCGCGTTGAGGTCCATCGAAGCTCAGATGTATTTCTGCTGCTTCTTCCAATCTGTCTCGAGCTCGATGATCTTGCCCCAGTCGGCGGCCTTCACATCGATGATAAACGGCTCCTTCGGCGTGGTTTGGCCCCAGCCGATGGCGTAGCCGATCGTCGTATGGTCGTCGCGCATGGTGATCGTACCATCGGCGCCAAACGGCGAGTTGATCTTCATACCCGTAAGCGCCGCCGCGATCGCCTTGCCGTCGAGCGAGTTGGCCTTCTTGATTGCTTCTTCGTAGAAGTGCATCGCCAGCGAATTCTGCCATGACCAGTTGGTCGGCCGCTCGTTCCACTTCTTGAGGTAAGCTTGACCCCATTCCTTGTTGGCGGGGGTGTCGGGGAAGGTTTCGAGGTAACGCGTCGCGGACTGAATGCCCGGCGGTAGATTTTTGATGGCGGCCAGTACGGGATAATCGACGTTGGGCGTAGCCACCATCATCTTCGAGAACAGCGCATAGATGTTGCCCTGGTTGACGAAGGCCGAGAGGTCGCCGGCGTAGAGCAGCGTAAAGAGGGCCTGCGGCGCGGCCTGGATCAGCTTGGTAATGACCTCTGTAAAGTCGGGCTGGCCGAGCTTCGGCCACGCATCGGTGACGATCTCAACGTCCGGCTTGAACTGCTTGAAAAACTGCAGGTATTGCGCAGTAGTATCGCGACCGTAGGCGTAGTCTGGTGAGCAGGTGGCCCATTTGTTGAGCTTCTTGGCATTGGCGTATTCGGCAAGATAGATGCTCCCGGCAACCGCATCGTGTACGCCCTGGCGCGCGACGCGAAAAGCCGTGGGCACGCGGATCTTGGGATCGGCGGTCAGCGACGAGGTCTCGCTGTTGGTGTGTAGGCAGGCCACGCCGAGGTCGCGCACAACTTCCTGCACCGCGAACGATGCGGACGAGGCTTCGGCATCCACGAGCAACTCGCAGCCGGTGGTGTTCACTAGCTCGCGCGCTATACGGGCGGCTTCCTGAGGCTGGCCCTTTGAATCGCGGAAGATAAATTCGATCTGCCGGCCGAGGAAGCCCCCGGCGGCATTGATCCGGTCCTGCTCCATCAGCAGCGCGTTGCGTGAAGAGGTGCCAAGGAGCGCGATCGGGCCCGACAAGATACTTTGCATTCCGATGCGCAACGTATTGGCCTGTGCCCTGACCACCCAAGGGGCAGCCAGCATCCCGGCCGCACCACCGGCCAGTATCGTGCGTCGTGTAACGGATCCGCTCATTGAACTCACCTCCCTATGATCCGGTTTTAAGGTGACCGGCTGGTTTGGTGACTCTATCGGCAACGGCGTCCTGATCAAGGTGACATTGTCGGCTCAGCATACGGCTTGGCAGCGAGCCCGAATTGTAATCCGCTTAGTTTCGGCATGTGTTGGCAAGGCCTCACATTAGGTACCCGGCAAATGTCGCTCCTGGCACCAAGTCTGCTCTCTAGGGATAAACGGAAGTCGCCCGAGCTAACGGCGGCGTCCGTCACCAAGCCGGGAAAAGTTTACCTGTGGCGCTACGTATCAGAATGCTCAGCCTAGAGCTGCAAAAGCCTCTGACCCCAATTTTGAGGAAAGGCCGCGGAAGCTGCCGCAACATTTCGAAGGGCATATGGGTCACTACTGATGAGTTCGTTTTCGGAGGCGGTGACCGGAACCCCGTGTCCGGAGCCGAAAACGCTCGGTCTTCCGCCAGCGCGTAACAGTCCCAATAGTGCGATGCTGCGTCTTTCTAAAGTGTCTTGGATCGGCATGCTTCCACAAATCCAAAGAGCTCGCGAAGGGATAAAGAAGGCTATCTCAGGCCTCACGGCAACCCCGCTGTGCCGGTCCTGGCCGCTACTTCCGTCGGCGTCGCGCACGCTTAACGCGGCCTCGGTTTGATTTGGGCTTGCCCAGCCGTTTCGCATTTGCGGCGACATGCTGTCGATACCGACGAACTACGTCATGCCCGGATGCACCCGTCGCCAAGCTAGCGGAAGCCTCCACTGCCGCAGCTATTTTCTCGCTCACCATCAGGTGGGCTTCTCTCTTGGCGGCCCTGCCGCCGCGCATCAGCTTCATCAGCCGCAGCGCGATCACGTTATTTGCCTCTAGTGCCAGCATCATCAAAGGATTGAACAACAGTCGCTCCTCCAAAAGCCCGAACTCGACCAGCTCAGTCAGAGAGCGGCTGAGTGCCAGCCGCTCTCTGTACTAGTTCCGTTAACGCTCTCGGCTAGTCAAGCCGCGTGCCGTTCCGGATTTTGAACTCGCTTTGCGGTATCGTCGGCTAGTTTCAGCGACATTTCTGCCATTCGGCGGCTGCTCTCAAAAGCGCCCGCCATCACTTCACGTAAGAGGTCACCCTGAGCAGCGGCGAATTCTTGTGGAGTTCGGCAGGACTGCAAATGGTTCATCCGTTCCAAGCTCTTCTCCATTTGGTGTCGCGCGAACTCCATGTACTCTCGGGATATGCTACTCATTACTTTGCTCGCTTCGGTGGTAGAATAGAGGATGACCTCGGCGTTGCGGGAGGTTCGCTCCTTTGCTTCTTCCGCTTCTTTTCCCGACAAGCCTAGCGTTCGATCAAGCTGGTCCGTAGAGCGACCCATCAATGCAGTCGCCATATCCAGACCGATACGCCAGGCGTTCTGCAGTGTTTCGGCATTTTGCTGGAACAGATTGGCGCCGGCCTTAGCCACCTTTTCGCTGACGTCGGCACCGGCTTGAGCCATCTTTCCGCTCGCATCAGCAGCCGCTTGGCCCGCGCGGTTTGCCTGTTCAGCAGTCCTGTCGCCCATTTGGCGGGCCGTCTCCTCAACTCGCTGGTTAGACTTGTCCTGCGGATTTGCCATGGTGTTTCCTCTCTCGATGCTTGGTTGTTATTGGGGGTGTAGTGCCCTGCGCCCACTTTCCCTCGCAGCAAACGCACCCGGTTTAGAACCGTTCCGGTTCTAGTGATGTTTTAACATTTCACGTGAGGCAGCTCTGGAACGAGCGCTGAAAGATCCGGTTAGCGGGCAGGTTGGCTTCTGAACCCACAGCAATCCCGTCTGTGCGAATGAGCCGCGAAACATTGAGGCCTCACCAGATGACTACTCTTGAAATCGCCCTCGTCGTTTGTGTGGCGGCCATCATTGTTCTGGTCGTGGGGAACTTAGTTTTCTCGCGAATCGCAGAACGCAAGAATCCGCCCGTCGGCTCATTCATGGAATGCGACGGTATACGCCTTCATTATCTCGATTGCGGTGCGGTTGGCGCGCCTTGCATCGTGCTGTTCCACGGCAACGGGTCGATGATCCAGGATTTTATAGTCAGCGGCCTGGTAGAGCTTCTTGCCCGTAACAATCGCGTCGTATGCTTCGACCGGCCGGGGTTTGGGTACAGTCAAAGGCCGCGCTCGCGGATCTGGACCGCGACAGCCCAAGCGGATCTGTTCGTAAAAGCGCTTGATCAACTCGGAGTAAGCAATCCTGTCGTACTGGGCCATTCGTGGGGTACGCTGGTCGCGATCGCCTTGGGCTTGCAAGACGGGTATCCGATCCGTGGTCTCGTCCTTGCGTCCGGATACTACTTCCCGACTTGGCGTTTGGATGTCTGGCTCATGGCAGGGCCGGCGATTCCGGTCTTGGGCGATCTGGTCAGGTATACAGTCGCGCCGATCATCTCGTGGGTTATTCTACCACTTGCGTTCCGAAAGCTCTTTGAGCCCCGTCCAGTTCCGCCAAAATTCAAGAACGGTTTTCCATGGTCACTCACACTCAGGCCCAAACAGTTGAGAGCGGCTGCGGAGGAGAGCGGTTTGATGATTCCGACTACAACGCAATTCCAATCCCGTTATCCGACCATTCGATGTCCGGTCCAAATCTTCCATGGGACCGGCGATCAAGTGATCGAGTCCGAACAGGCCAAACGGTTGAACCAAATGCTGGATTTCTCCGAGCTGCACATGATTTCGGAGACAGGGCACATGGTGACGTATGCGCATACCGCAACTATTGCGCGGGCCGCTGAAACGTTAGCTGCTGCGGAGTCACCCCGGATTGCGAATAGCGAAGCAAGATCCGCCAGCAGATTGAAGTCTACTACATAATAGTTCGGCCTCTTCCCTGGTGTTTTCAGCCACTCGCGCAAGATATCTTTTCGTTCGTCCAGAGGGGCCATTCGTAGTTACAACAAGGGGATTCTTGTCCCCGAGAACACCAGAATATGTTCGGCGCAAATTTTCGTAGCGGGCCAACACTTTCGCCTCGCTAAAATCACCAAGGAGCTGAACTCCCCAAGCTGCCCATGCTGACAATTTGGGACCATTGTTCTGGTTTTGCGGTGACGATTTGATCGGCTTCAGATTGGCCAGCGACGTGCACGGAACGCCCTTTGGAATTTCGGCGTCCGAGGAAGTCGACTGCTTAGAAGCCCATTCGGAGACCGATCGTCCGGTGACGATCCGAACGTAAGCGATCGTCTCCGCAGGTAAATGGCTCTTTCCTGAGAGCCACTGCGCCAGGCGGCTCGGGCCCGCATTGTAAGCAGCTGCGGCTAAACCTAAATTGCCAAAACGGCTTTTCAGTTCTCGCAGATAACTTGCCGATTCAGGCAACGAAAGGAAGGGGTCAAAGGGATCAATGAGGCCGCGCGATGAGGCGGTTTTCGGCATGAACTGCGCGATACCTTGCGCACCCGCGGAGCTGCGAGCCCTCACATTGAATCTACTCTCTTGCCAGATAACACGTGCGAAAAATTCGATTGGCAAGTCGTTATCCGCTGCCGATCTCTCCATCACTCTGCAAATACTTTCGTACCGGCCCGATAAACCGGTCTTGCCAAAGTTCGGAGAGGTTCGTACCGCCTCGCCAGCATCTTCGGAATACGCCCCGGCTGCCCCGCCAATGATCATCGCAACCATCAGAAGCCCTCGACGCAGTAGTCCCGAGGCGATATGCGAGATGTCGCTGCGGAGCATTTTCAGACCAAACAACTCCAATGATTACTCCATCGGCCAGGCCATAGTCTTACGAAGCCAGCCGCTCCCACCAAAACTGTGGGCTAAATTGAGCCGCGAATGCCGGGCTGGCCCATGAGGTCCAGCCGAACGTTGAGTGGACGGCGCGCTAATGTTCAGGCGCTCATTTTGCACGCCTGCATGGTGCTAACTCGGGCTAACTCGGAGTCCCTGATCACAGCTATTCGTCGTCGGAAGGTACCGATTGCCAGAAGGCTATCGCGCCTTTCCGCCCCAGGCGGAAGCTTGAGTGCGGTTACCGTGAGTTGGCGTACAGTTGCTTCCAGCTCTGCGAACTGTTCGAAAAGTGATTGTTCGGTGTCGCTCACTTGCGCTTCCCTGCCATGTTTTTGCAACCCCCGGCCGGGAAATAGAAATGCAAAAGCCGCAGGTACAATTCAGTGCACTTGTACACATAGGAACTAAGGTGGAGAGTTGGGCTGCTACAAGATGCCCGCATAATCGGCTTTCAAGCAGGTTGAGTGCGAAGGCGCGGCATAGAGGGCATGTGGCGTGGCCAGTTTGGCTGACACTATATTGCTTATGTTGCTGCCTTTGGCTGTCATTCACTCGGATAGATGTAAGGCGCACCAGCGCCATCGAAGTCGCGGGCGACAAGCAGCGCGCCGGATTGATTATCTTATCGCTAGTTAGTCTGGCCGATCCCTTCTAAAGTTCACACAGATCGGCCTAAGCCGACGGGGTAACAACCAGGTGAGAGAGTTACGTTTTGGACAGTCCTTCCAGTGTAGGAAGGCCTAATCAGAGGCAGCGCGCGTTTTTTCTTGATGGGACGCGTCCATGTCCAGAAGCCCCGGTTAGTTGCCGCCGCTCTGGACAGGGCTTTCCTTAAGCTGTGTCATCGTTTTTTTAGCGGGACTTATTTTTCGCGGGCCGCCGCGCGGCCGGTTTGGCTGGGCGTTCGTTGGCAATGCTGCGCCTGAGCGCGTCCATGAGGTTGACCACATTCTCTCGCGCCGGCTTGGCGGCAGGCGCATGCGCGGGCAGCTTAGCCCGCTTTTGCCGGAGGATGCGCACGAGAGCACTACGGTAGTGGTCCTCCAGCATACTCGGATCGAAATCTCCCAATTTCGTCTGGATAATGTGCTGCGCCAATTTCATCATCTCTACCGGGAGCTTCATGCGGGGAATTCCGCTGAAGTAATCAGCTTCGCCGCGGACCTCGTGCGCGAAGCGCAGGGTCACACCGCTCAGGCCGGTGCCCATGGGCTCAATCAGTAAGGGCCGCTCGCGCGAGGACAGCACGATGCGGGCCAATCCTATGACCTCTTCGCGGGCCATGGCATCCCGGATCACCGCGAAAGCTTCCTGGCTGATCTCCTCACGTGGCACGATGTAGTACGGCTTTTCGAAATATCGCGCGTCAATTTGCCCCGAGGGAAGGAAGCGCTCGATCTCGATAGTGCGCGTCGTCTCTAGGCGCGGAATTGGGGCGGCTTCCTCCTCATACTCATCACCATTGTCCGCCGCGGCAACGTCTTCTTTGTGTTGCTCGTGAGGACCTGACGGAATCGTAGGCGGGCTTTCGCGGCGGGATGGCACAGAGAGCTCGACGGCACCGGGGGAGGGGCGCTCGGTGCGCGCGCGCTCAAGGTCATCGTCTTCCACCAGCAAAAACTCGTTCTCGCCCACTTCATAACCGCGCGCTTTGTTGGAGGAAACCACGGCTTCACCAGTGATGGAATCGACCAGCTTGTGCTTGAGACGGTGACCAGTGCGTCGATTGATCTGCCGAAACGAGAGCCGCTCCGCCGCCGAAGTCGCGGGATAAAGCGCGATCGGACAGGAGACGAAGGACAGCTTTAGATAGCCTTTCCAGTAAGCTCGCATTGCTGGCACGGAAAAACTCCCAGGCAACGGGACGCAACAGCACGGTCGAAGGGCAGCTGGGACTCAACTGATGGACGGCGTTGAGGTTTCAACCACCTGCAGTGGGGTTCCACCTCTCTCGTCCATTCAAGCCGCCAAAGATGAGTGCCGGATACACCGCCAAAGTCAGTGGTTTTTGCGCACGGGCGTGGCAACAACGGCGGCCTTCCTCGCTTCCTTGGAGAGCTGTTCCGCTCGCGCGCCCCCAAGCGGTCACCGGATCGGCCAATAAGCGCAAGCAGGCGGCCGAAGCTAACTAAGCATTAACCACATAAACCCATGATCTAAGCTGATTTAGGTGGGTAATCGCTTAACGGGAGCCGTCGCTGGACTCGTCCACGCGACGGCTCTGTTCCCATTGATCGGAGGCGAACGCAGTTGGCTGAGACACCGGAAAAAGAACCAGAAACTGAGAGACTGAGTAGAGACACGCAGTTTGATAAAGAACGGGCAGCCCTAAAAAGGGGATCCGGCCGAATGCCGGCGTTCGTTGTCTGCTCATTGGCTTTGGCCGTCATGGGTGCGGTGGCCACCTATGCGTTGCCGGATTTCAATATTGCTCTACCGTATTTCAGCAGCTTCCCTGAACTACTTCGACGCGACACGGGTTCAGCGCCATTGCCCGGCCCCGACGTCAGCGCCGCGCTGAAGGATATCCAGTCGGCTCAAGAACGAAATGCAGCTGCACTACAGGAAAATGGCGCTGCTCTGCAGCATAACACCGCCATGTTGCAAGTAGGCGCAGCCGCAGTCGAATCTCTCAGGCAAGGCCTGACGCCTCAACAGAACAATCTAAAAGCAATATCCAATCAACTCGCTTCGTTAATGGTACGAGTGGACTCGCTACAAAATGCGTTGGCGCCGCTGACGACCTCCTCCATCCCGCAGCCAAATCGCGCCCGGCTGGGCAAAACGTCGCGCAAAAAACAGTCTCAACTGCGCGATGAGCCGGTCGGACCTGTTTCGCTTGGAGGAGCCCCGCTGAAACCAACGCCGGGTCGGGCGCGGGTTAGGCTTTCGGCGGCTGACGCGCGGCCCTCCGGGCCCACTTCGCGCTCATTTACCGGTGTGATAGAACCCGTTCAGTCCAAGAATTCCAACGAAGATCAGGCAGACAGCTACTGCGAAGCTCAGAACGCCGGGTGCGATCATGAGGAACGCTCCCCCAGCCACAGTAATGAAGGGCAGTAGCGGTTCGGTGGCATCCAGGTGCATCTTGGAATTAGCAGATTCAGATCCTTCACCCGAGGGCCGGCGCGCCGTCAGTACGTCCACGCCTGGCTCAAAACGGGCGATACAGTCGCTCTTTTTCAGCCGGGCAACGAGGTCGGCAGCAGTCTCCCGGAGAAGCTCATTGAACTCGCTTCTCCGGTCAACCCAGTCAAAATCTCGCTGAGTTCATAGCCAATGCGTCGGTACGCATTCCGAAGGCTGCCAAACCTTTCGCAATAGACGTCGATGCTGGGGACGCCCAATGTGCGGTTGATTATCGCTTCATTGAGCCGTCCTTCTGTTTCGAGCAGTGACTTCAATCGCAGCAATAATTCGTCGTCAGTGAGATGTAACCAACGAAGCGTCAGGCGTCTGGCTGGACTCGCCCTTACTCGCGTATTGGAAGCCGGAAGGGAGTGAGGCGGCTTTCGGGATCTGTGCCGAGATTGTGAATCGTTGTCGTACATGTGTTGAGAAGCGCGGATTCCAGCGCCGCCCCTCGCGGACAGGTCATGTCCAAGCACCGGAATTCACTCGAGGGCTGGCCCGCGCCGTCAAACCGACGGCCTTTGCCGCATTCCGTTACTTTTTTGGCTCAACAAGGTGGCTCGGCTCCGAATACGATGCTAGGGTGCGCAAGCATTGCCCGACGCGCGTATTGGTTGGGAGGGGACTGTTCGCATGCACATCGTGCTTGTATCCCCAAAAAACCCGCGGAGCTTCTGGACCCTGGACGGGTCGCTGCCCGTGCTCGGAAAGCCCTGCGCCCTGCCTAATCTCGCGCTGCCGACGGTCGCCGCACTCACTCCAAAGCCGCACACGGTTGAGCTAGTGGACGAGAATGTCGAGGCCGTGGACTTTCGTGTCGACGCGGATCTGATTGGAATAACTGGCTTCATCGTTCACAAGGAGCGCATGTTCGAGCTGATCGCCAGGTTCAAGGCGGAAGGCAAGCGCGTAGCTGTCGGAGGATCTTATGCCACGCTTTGTCCCGAAGACTTTCACGGCAAAGTCGACGTGCTGTTCGCAGGCGAGGCGGAGGAGACGTGGCCACGCTTTCTGGAAGACTATTCGCGAGGGGATTGGGAGCCCGTTTACCGCGCACCACGATTGCCCGACATCGCTTCCCGACCGATCCCCAGATTCGACCTGCTGCGTACGGGCCGGTATCGCACGATGCTCATGCAGTTTGCGCGCGGGTGCCCGTTTGACTGCGAGTTCTGCGACATTATCGTAATGTACGGGCGAAAGCCCCGGACGAAATCGGTAGCTTCGGCCATGGCGGAGGTCGAGGCGCTGCACCGGCTAGGCGCGAGGAGCGTGTTTCTCGTCGACGACAATTTCATCGGCAACCGCGCGCGCGCGAAAGATTTTCTGCGCGCCCTTGCCGAATGGCAGAAGAAGCGCGGCTACCCGATCACGTTTCAGACGGAAGCCTCCATCAACTTGGCTCGCCACGACGAGTTGCTCGATCTAATGCGTGCCGCCCGCTTCAGGTCGATATTCGTAGGAATCGAGAGTCCTCGCAAGGCGTCCCTGGACGAGACGGGCAAAGTTCAGAACGCGCGCGAGGACATGGTCGTTGCGGTCCACAAGATTCAATCCTACGGCATCGAAGTGCAGGCCGGCATGATTGTCGGGTTCGACGCCGACGATACGAGCATATTTGAGGAACACTCACGGTTTCTCGAAGAGGCGCGGATACCCATATCGATGACTGGCCTCCTCAATGCCCTCCCCAAGACCCCTCTGTACGAGCGACTCGAGCGCGAAGGGCGGCTGCTCGGAACGACGACTGGGGATCAATTCGTGTTCACCAACATCGTCCCTGCCGGGATGACTCGGCTGGAGCTCTATCGTGGTTACCGCGAGCTATTGGAGGAGCTCTACGACCATAGACTTTTTCGGCGAAGGGCGCTGGCTCTCATCCGGCACATCGGCGCGGCGGGCGGACGGTCCAGCCTGAGAGACGTCGGCGTATTTTTTCGGTATCTCTGGTATTGCGTTCTCCGAGCCGACAGGTCGCGCGCGGCCCTTAGCATTTCTCTATTTGCAGCCGCGCTGATGCACAAACCGAGTCGCCTAGGCCTAGCCGTGGCCCTGGCGATCTGGCACGTCCATCTGCACGATTTCGTGCGCACGCTCTCGCCACTACTGTCGGAAATGCAGGAGGCTTTGGCGCACAACCCCACGAGCGGGCACATTCTGCCTGCGCAAATTCTAAGCGAAGGTCCAGATTCTGCTGCGTTCGCGGAGCTGTGCGAGCCGGTTGCCCGAGCCGCGAGAGGGTGAGGCGATGTAGAACAGCTCGAGAAGATCGTGCGAGGAACGATGGCAAGGAAGGCTGCAATCGTCGGCGTCGGCGAGACCGCCTACACGAGGGGGACCGACGATACTCCGCTGGAGCTGATGCTCGCCGCGTCGAAACGGGCGGCTGACGATGCCGGGATTTCGCTTCGCGAAATCGATGCGGTCCTCCCGCCGCCGGCATTCGTGACGGCGGACGAACTCGCCGCAAATTTCGGTGTCGAATTGAGCTACGCCGTCACGCATCAACAAGGGGGCGCGAGCCCCACCGCCGCCCTGCAAACCGCGGCCCTCATCGTGACCCATGGCGCGGCCCGAAACGTTCTCGTCGTGATGGGCTGGAACGGATACTCGGCTATCCGTCCGAAGCAAGGCAGCAAGGCGCCTCCGCTCAAAGTGGGCGAGGGCCTGGCGTCACTCTCCACGACGCTGCGGGACTACTACAACCCACAGGGCGCGACCGCGCCGGCCCAGTGGTACGCCTGGCTCGCCATGCGTCACAAGCAGCTCTACGGAATCCCAGACGAGGCCACGGGCGCCGTCGCTGTCGCCGCGCGCAAACATGCCCAGCAAAACAGCCGCGCTCTGATGCGGGGGCGCCCCCTCGACATGCAAACGTACCTCGCCTCCCGCTGGATTTCGGAGCCATTCCGCCTGTTCGACTGCTGCCTCGAGACCGACGGGGCGTGCGCGATCATCGTGAGTACCGACGACCGCGCTCGCGACCTTCGCACAAAACCGGTTCTCATCCTCGACGCAGCGCAAGGACGTCCGACGCCTGCCGACGACATCGCATCCCGGGCGAATTTGCTGAAAGTTGGCCTTGCGTCTGCAGCCCGGCGCGCCCTGCAGACGTCGGGCTTGAAGTTGAGCGATATCGACGTGTTCGAGATCTACGATTGCTTCACGTACGTGGTGCTGCTCCAAATCGAGGCACTTGGGTTGTGTGGCCCGGGCGAATGCGGAGATTTCGTGAAAGGCGGCAGCATTGAGCTTGGCGGACGTTGCCCGATCAATACCCACGGTGGTCTATTGTCTCAAGGTCACGCCTGGGGCCTCAACCACGTCGTTGAGGCCGTTCGCCAACTTCGCCACGAAGCAGGTGGAGCGCAGGTCTCAGACGCGCAACTCGCGTTGGTGACGGGCTGGGGCGATTTCGGCGACGGCAGCGTGGCAATCCTTGGAAAAGGGTGATCCCGTGACCCTCCTGGCACGCCCAGTTCCGGCTTCTGAAAACGCGATGTGGGCCGCTTTCTATGCGTATTGTGCGCGTAGGGAACTTCACTTCCAGCGTTGCGAGCAGTGCGCCTGCTGGCGACACCCACCGCGCCCGATGTGTCCTTTGTGTCATTCGGATCGTTGGGAATGGTTTGCTGCGACTGGCCGTGGCCGAATTCACAGCTGGACGATCGTACACCAGGCGTTCCATCCGGCGTTCGCTCCCGACGTTCCTTACGCCATTCTTCTCGGCGAGATGGAGGAAGGTGTGAGACTGGTCGCGCGCCTTTCCAAGAAAGACGAGCCGAACGTCCGGCTGGCTCTCGATCTCCCTTTGCAGGTGGAGTTCGAACCCGTTTCAAATGAGATCGCTCTTCCGACTTTCTCCATAGCGCGAGCCGGCGATGCCGCGCCAGGCAAGGCAGTGCCGTCTGAACCCGAGGCGTGAGGTATCGCGAAAGGCAGTAAGTCCGTCGAACAGCCCAAAATCAGCGAGGCGCCCGTGATCAGAAAGATTGTATGCATTCAGATGAACGGAGAGTTTCCCGATTTCACGCATCGACTGGTGATGCCGGACTACGGTTTGCCATTGATTGGAACGCTCCTCGCGAAGGAGGGCTACGACGTGCGCATCTTCATCGAGCACGTTCAACCGCCAAGCTGGGACGCGATTCGGCAGTCGGATCTGGTCTGCTTCTCCACCTTGAACGCTGGAGCCGACAAAGTTTACAAGCTGGCTGATAGAATCCGTGCGGAGTTGGGGATCCCGACGGTGCTCGGCGGGACGAACGCGAGCTACTACCCGGAGGCCGCGCTAGAGCACTGCGACTATGTCGTCTTTGGAGAGGGCGACGAGACGATTATCGAGCTGGTCGCGACGCTGCGCGCAAAGGGCGACCCTGCCGGCGTGCGCGGGATCGCCTTTCGCAACGGCCAGCGTACGCACCGCACGCCGAGCCGGCCGGGGCCCGAGCGCTTCGACACGGCCCCCGATTTTCGCCTCATCGAGGGGTACAGGCATATGACGATGCTGGATATGCTTCGCCAGCGCCGGCGACCCCTGTTGACGGCGCAAGCGTCCCGAGGCTGCCAATTCAAGTGTACGTTTTGCATCGTCAACACAATGTTTCCGACCGGGTATCGGAAGCGAGACATCGAAAGCGTCATCGCGGACCTGCGGGACAAGCAGCGGTACGGCTCCAACTTGATGTTCGTAGACAACGACTTCACCATGAAACGAAAGGCAACCAAGCAGCTCTTGCGTCGCATCATCGAAGAAAAGTTCGGATACAAATTTGTTGTTTTCGCGCGGACGGAGATCGCCCGCGACAAGGAACTGCTCGACCTCATGCGCGAGGCGGGCGTTACCTGCGTCTATCAGGGCTACGAGTCCATCCGCGCCGACACGCTCGAGTCCTACGATAAGCATCAAACGCTCGCGCAGATCGAGACCGCGATTTCGACGCTTCATGCGCACGGGTTTCAAATCCTCGGCTCGTTCGTTGTCGGTGCCGATACAGACACACTCGACAGCCTCCGAGAGACCCTCGAATTCGTGCGTGCACAGAAGCTCACCTACGCCTACTTCTTTCCAATTTGGGGGCACTACCCCGAGCAGATGAACGGATACCGAACGATCGTGCCGTGGTACCGGAGCATCTTCCACAGCTGGAAATACAGCGACGGCAACTTCGTCACGCACTTTCCCCTCCACATGTCCCCGTCGCGGCTTCAGCGGCTCGTCATCGAGGCCTATGACGAGCTGTACGGACCGGCGGAGATCTTGCGGGCGGTAAGGCGGAACGATCTCCCTTCGGCACGAGGGAAGTTTCTACATTGGTACTCTTGGCATAGGGTCAGGAAGGCCATGGTGGAGTACGTCCCATTTTTAGAGGAGGTCGAGAGGGAGCTTTACGACGAGGATGGTACGCTGCGGGAGGACGCCCTCCTGCAGCGAGTGAACGCGAATTCGCGCTGGTGCTTCCGTGAGGGGAACCGAGCGGTGGAAGCCCTGGGTCTGACCCCGCTCGAATTGCCCGTCCCTCGGTCCCGAAACATCACTTGTGTGCCCCCCAAGCTGGACCCGCCGTCCATCCCCGTTGCGGACTCCGTCGAGTCATGAGCGGCTTGCTCTGCACCGCATGCGGAAGTGACGCGGAGTACGGGGCCCGCTTCTGCGAGCGATGCGGCGCACAGTTGCTCCAGCGGTGTTCTCAGTGCGGGCATGGATTGACCCGAACCGCGCTGTTTTGCTCTCGGTGCGGGGCATCCGTCGACCTGATTCGTCAGAATGTGTCCATCGAAACGGTGAGGACCGACCCGGAGAGGCGTCAGCTGACCGTCATGTTTTGTGATCTCGTTGGGTCGACAGCGCTGTCGTCTCGGCTCGATCCTGAGGACATGCGTACCATTATCAGTTGCTACCGCAAGGTTGCCGCGAAGGCGGTTCAAGACTACGACGGTTTTGTTGCAAGATTTATGGGAGATGGCATCCTAGCTTATTTCGGCTACCCACAGGCGCATGAGCACGACGCAGAGCATGCAGTGCGAGCTGGACTCGCCATCGCGGACGTCGCCCCTACACTCGAGAATGCGTTTGGCGAAACGTTGCATGTGCGAGTTGGCATCGCAACAGGGATCGTCGTCGTTGGGGACATCACTGAGGCGGGCGAGTCGCGTGAGCGAGATGTTGTAGGCGACACGCCGAACCTGGCTGCTCGTCTGCAGGCGATAGCGAAACCAGACAGTGTCGTTATTGCTGAATCAACGCGCCGTTTGATCGGCGATCTCTTCCAGTTGAATGACCTGGGCTTGCAGGACCTCAAAGGTATAGCAAGAGAGACAAGAGCCTTTCAGGTGGTTCGCGCCCGGCCTGTCGAAAGTCGTTTTGAAGCGATGCGCGGCGCGCTGACCCCGCTTGTCGGACGTGACAAGGAAATCGAAGTGCTGTTGCACCTCTGGGAAAAGGCCAAGCACGGCGAGGGCCAACTCGTGCTTCTCTCCGGCGAGCCCGGCATCGGAAAGACTCGGCTTATGGAGGTGCTGAAGCAGCGTGCCGGGGTGGAGGCTTCGGCGTGCAGCGAATTTCGATGCTCGCCCGAGCACCGCAGCACGTCACTTTACCCGGTCGTCGATTTTCTCCAACGGCTCATGCGATTTCACGAGTGCAGTTCGCCGGAGGAGAGACTTGCGCGCCTGGAGGCCTCGTTGACCGGATACAAATTTTGCGGGCCCGAAGACGTTTCTCTGATCGCAAATCTGCTGTCGCTGCCGGTCGGCGAGAAGTACCCAACCCCCGTGGGCAGCCCCGCCCTGCTGAAGCGGCGCACCCTCGAGGCGCTGGTTGCGTGGCTTTGCGAAAGATCCGCCGAGAATCCGCTGCTGGGCATCTGGGAGGATCTGCACTGGGCCGATCCGTCGACCCTGGAGTTGCTCGGTTTGCTGATCGAGCGCCTTCCTAACGTCTCGATCATGACCGCCTTTACCTTTCGGAGCACGTTCGATCCCCCCTGGACGAAGCGGCCGCACGTCACCGAGCTTAAGGTGAATCGGCTCGACGACTCGGATGTGGAGTCGATGGTCCGTGTGCTGGCCAAGCTTCGCGATTTGCCGCCGCTCGCCGTGAGGCGCATCGTTACGAAGACGGATGGCGTGCCGCTCTTCGTCGAGGAACTGACGAAGATGCTGTTGGAAACCGGGGCTTTGCGGGAGGCCAACCTCGCGGATACGGACGTCCCATCGACTTTGCAAGACTCCCTCATGGCACGACTCGACCGGCTCGAGAGCGCGAAGACGGTCGCTCAAATAGGCGCGACCATCGGTCGGGAATTTGCGTATGCGCTTATTCGCGAGGTGGGCGAATACGACGACCCGACGCTGGAGCGCGAACTTCGCCGCCTCTGTGACGCCGAACTACTCCGCGAGTACGGTGCGCCGCCGTCGTCTCGGTACTCCTTCCGGCATGCGTTGATTCGGGACGCCGCCTACAATTCTCTGCTTCGAAGTCGCAAGCGTCTGGTGCACCGTAAGGTGGCCGAGGTTCTCAGGAATAGAGACGGGCTCGAGCAGAGCCATCCTGAGCTGCTGGCGCATCACTTCGCAGAGGGCCAGCTGCCGGAGATCGCGATCCAGTATTTGCAAAAAGCAGGCGAGCAGGCAGTGCGCAGGTCGGCCAATGCGGAGGCCGTCAATCACCTGCAGGCGGGGCTGGAGCTGCTACGCAAGCTTGCTCCATCGGCCGCTCGGGATTCCAAGGAGCTTTCCCTTCAAGTAGCCCTTGGCGCGCCGTTGATCGCGGCCAAGGGGTTCGCCTCGGCGGATGTGCAAGCGATATTCACCCGCGCGCGAGAGCTGTGTGGTGTTCTGCACGCGACCGGCGACCTTTTTCCGGTCTTATTCAGGTTGCGATCGTTTCACCTCGTGAAGGGAGACAGCCAGACTGCTTACGATCTCGGCAAAGAACTTGTGGAACTCGCCCAACGTGTGGGCGACCCCGACCTTCTCATCGAGGCGTACTACGCGCTGGGCGCAGCCATTTATTACAGGGGCGACTTCCCGTCCGCCCTGGAGGAGTTCCGTCGCATGGAGATGTTATATGATGCCGACCGCCACGGTTCTCATGCTTACCTGTACGGACAGGAGCCGGGAATGGCGTGCCTGGCGTACCAGGGCTGCGCTATGGCTTACATGGGACAACCGGCCGACGGTCAGCAGAAGCTACGGGCCGCCCTAGCAATCGCCGAGAGGGCCAACCATCCGTTTAGTCTCGCATTCTCGTGGACGTTCGCTGCGTGGTTTTACAGCGTTTGCGGCCACGCGAGACGCATGCAGTCTTGTGCGGAGACGGCGATAGCAGTCTCGACCAAGTATGGATTCCCATTTTGGCGCGCGATGGCGACGAATTTCCTTGGCGGAGCGCTCACGGAGCAAGGCCGTCCGCTGGAAGGGCTCGAACTGCTTCTGCAGGGCATCAACGGTGTTCGAGTGACCGGGTCCGAGCAGGGCAGCGTCCTATGGTTACGCCTGCTCTCGCGCGCGTACGGCGCGCTTGGGCGCCACGTCGATGCGCTGCGATCCATCGACGAGAGCATCGCGATGAGCGAGTCTTTGGGCGACAAGAATTTCGACTCGGCCAGCATCCATCGTGCAAAGGGAGAGCTGTTGCTGGCACGTCAACAGGGCTCAGCAGACGTCGAGACCGCTGAGGCACTCTTCGCTCGTTCGCTAGAGCTGGGGCAGCTTCAGGGTGCCCGGCTCGCAGCGCTGAGCGCGGCCACCTGCCTTGCCCGGCTATGGAGCGCGCGGGGCGAGACGGAAGCCGCGCAGCGCATCGTTTCGGAGCAGCTTGAGGGCCTCGCCCCCGCGAAGGGGGCGGCCCGCCTGCCGGTCGTTCAAGCGGCGAGGGCTGCGCTCGAAGTGCTCGGGAATGCGTCGGGCAAGCGGGAGTGTGTGAGCTGACGGCTATTGCCCGTGCGACACTTTGCGCGACCTGTTGCCGATCGGCCGATGGCTCTTCAAGCCACCCCGCGCTGCCTCTAACCTGTGACAGGCAGATCGTGTGAAGCATCCGAGTGCAGTGACGCTAGTATCAAGCCTCGTGGCGAAATGTGTCAGCATCGGGCGCCATCTACCAAGGGCTTCCAGCAAAGAGGTCGGCTTCGGGTCAAACTCGGAAGTTGCGGTCGGTTCGGCCCGACTTCCGCTCTTCCGCCAAGAGCGACATAGGGCTATCGGGCCCTAGGCCGCCGGTTTGCGAGCGTGCCTCGACCTTTCTTATTGTTGGCCGACAGG
Source organism: Bradyrhizobium sp. (assembly GCF_035273305.1). Classification (GTDB taxonomy): domain Bacteria; phylum Pseudomonadota; class Alphaproteobacteria; order Rhizobiales; family Xanthobacteraceae; genus Bradyrhizobium. Next base: position 31,192 of record NZ_DATEPI010000109.1, read on the forward strand.
CCCGGGACCAGCCTGACTTCACCTTGGCTCACGACGATATGAGCTCTGTGGATGGGTCCGATCATGCTCGTCGGTGCCTCCCGGAGTTTCCTCCAAAGCCACCCGTATCAGTCATGTCTTATTAAGGCATCCCGTTAACGTCGCTAAAAACAACTGTGGCCAAGATGGCCGAACTGTTCGCCGAATAAATGAGAGCGTGTTCTTCTGCCATTCGGAACTCTGCGCGGACACCTCCCAACAGCAGAGTTAGCTCTACCGTAAGGGATGTGTGCTTTTAGTTCCGCAACCAAGGATCAGCTCATGGTAGGAGCGGGAAACGCGGGTGGTGCGCCTCTAGCGTACGTGCTGGACGACGAAACCGCTGTGGCAACCATGATCTGCAAGCAGCTTGCCATGCTGGGCATGGAGGCGTGGCAGTTCAGTGAGCCGGCCAAGTTTTTTAGTTCGTTGAAAGTCTCCCGTCCCAAACTGGTCGTGCTGGACCTGGCGCTCGGGAAGTCGGACGCCGTGGAGGTAATTCAAAAGCTGGATGCGCTCAAATTCACCGGAAAGATCTTGCTCGTTAGTGGTCGTGATGAACGCACCTTGAGCGAGATCGAAAAGATTGGACGCTCGAGGGGATTGCTTATGCTGCCCTCGCTTCAGAAGCCTTTTCGCACCGCCGATTTGAAGAATAGATGGCTTCAGCAACCTGAGCCGGTACCAACCGATTCGAACTCAGTGTCACGCGCGCCGGCAAAGCCAGTGATTGATTTGGCAGAAGCGATTCGAGAGAACTGGCTTGAAGTATGGTATCAGCCCAAGATTAATCTGAGATCGCTCACAGTTAGCGGCGCCGAGGCTTTGATCCGAGCACGGCATCCGTTGCATGGTTTGATAGCGCCTGTCGATCTGTTGCCACCGGTGGGAGACCCACTCTATCGGTCGTTATCTTCCTTTGTTCTTCGCAGCACTTTGGAAGACTGGCCGCTGTTTGCCAGGCGAGGATATCCGCTTAAACTTGCTATCAACGTCCCTGCATCCGTCGTTGGCGAGCCCGGGTTTGTCGATGAGGTGCGCCGCGCGATTCCCTTCGATACGGCCTTTCCCGGCTTGATCATCGAAATAACGGAAGATGAAGTGATCGCAGATCCCAAGGGGATTGGCGAGGTCATGACGCAATTGAGACTCTACAACACGACTATCTCGATCGATGATTTTGGATCCGCACATTCTTCGTTGGCACGGGTGAAGGATTTACCCTTTACGGAAATCAAGCTCGATCGCAGTTTTGTGAGTGGTTGTGCCTTCGATCCGCTTAAGAGGGGCCTTTGCCAAACAGTGGTAGATCTAGCCCATCGCTTCGACGCCTCCACATGTGGGGAGGGCATCGAAACCATCGATGATTTGCGCTGCCTGGTTGGTCTTGGCTTTGATAGCGGACAGGGATTTTTATTTGCAAGGCCGATGCCTCGGAATGATTTTATCAATTCTCTTCTTTCCCAAACATTCGAGCCTTTGCCTGCTATCCAACCGAGACGCGCGAAAGGATGAGCCGTCAAACGGGAAAGAACCGTGCCGAAAAATTCTCTTTTGGCGGCGCCCGGCACCTATCGTTCTTGATTCGATTTCGCCGGACGCCGTGGTCGCTTGATGCCGCGACAAAAATCAAATCCGAACCGGTCCAACCTGGCCGGCCTAGCTTCAACGACGAACGCGGTGTTGCCGGGGTTCAAACCTCAGAAATGCGTTCCCATAACCGGCGTCATCACACGCGTTCATCAATTAGGTAACGGTAACATCAACAGATCGCAAAACCGATGAGCCTTGTTGCTGCACTAATCTACTGGGTTATCATATCGCTTTGGCTCGCCGTGCTTACGGCGGTGGGCGTGGCGTTTGTCCGGAATCCGCGGACCTTCGGTGCGGCGCGCTTGTTGTTGTCCGTCATCGTGATCGACACGGTTCGGAACATCATCGAAAATCTGTATTTCGGCTTGTACTTCGGTGGTCAATACGGACTTTTCCCCGCTGCCATCGTTGGAGCGCTGGGAAATCCTACCTACCTTATTCTTCCGAAGGTGATGAACGTCATTGCTGCTTCTGCCGTGCTGGGCTTGCTTGTACTTCGATGGCTTCCGCAGGCATCGAAAGAACGCGCCGAAGTAGATGCGGCCGTGCACGAGAAGACAGTGGCTTTAAACCGAGAGGCAGAAGAGCGGCGGCATCTATTCGAGACCTCGCTGGATCTGATCCTGGTTACCGACCGCAGGGGAATGCTTACGCGGGTAAGCCCAAGCGCGCTGGCAATCGTTGGTTATCAGCCCGGCGAGATGACCGGACACAACGCCGCGGAATTCATCTACGAAGCCGATCTTGAAGCTACCCGTAACGAAATGCGGCTCGCCCGCAAGGGCCGGCAGACGCGTAACTTCGAAACAAGGTACGTTCACAAAGATGGACGAACCATTCCCCTGACGTGGTCGGGCGTTTGGTCCGAACCGGAGCAAAAGCATTTCTTCTTTGGTCGCGACATGACCGAAAGAAAGGCTGCCGAAAAAAATCTGGAGAGAACCCGCGCGTTCTTTAACTCCATTATCGAGAGCCTGCCTGCAATGCTGTTGGTGAAGGCCGCCGCCGATGGGAAAGTTGTTCTCGTCAACAGCGCCGCCGAAGAGCTGCTTGGGTACGACCGCGGCGAAATCATAGGTAAGACCGCGACCGAGCTATTTCCGCTGCAGGACGCGCAATCCATTCTGCGTCAGGACGCGCAGGCGCTGGCATTAGGCAGGGCCGTCGAAGATGAATATACGTTGACGACCCGAAAAATGGGTGTTCGCCGCCTGCGTATGAAGAGATTTCCGCTTCTTAACGAGCAAGAAACCGAACAGTATGTCGTTGCGTTTGCAGAGGATGTCACGGCTCAGCGTGAAACCGAAGATCAGCTCTTTCAAGCTCAAAAGATGGAAGCCATCGGGCATTTGACGGGCGGCCTCGCACACGATTTTAACAACCTGCTGGCTGTAATAATCGGAAATTTGGATGTTATGGCTGAATTGGGCTCATCGACGCCTGAACAGGCAGACCTAAGTTCAGCAGCCCTGGAAGCTGCCTTAAGTGGAGCCGAGTTGACGCGCCGATTGCTCGCGTTCGCGCGCCGCCAGCCCTTGCAGCCAGAAGAAGTAGATGCCAACACATTGGTCAGTGGCATCACCAAGCTGCTGGGTCGCACCCTCGGAGAGGATATCAAGATCACCCTCGATCTGGATCCTGCGACAAAGCCAATTTTCGTCGATCGCGTGCAACTGGAAACAGCGATCACTAACCTCGCAAACAATGCCAGGGATGCAATGCCCGCTGGTGGTCAATTGATCATAGCGACCCGCAATGGACATTTGGATCAGGATTACATCGACAAGCATGCCGAGGTTGATGCCGGCGAGTACGTTGTCATCGAAATAAGTGATACGGGCCTAGGTATGTCTCCGGAGGTCACTGAGCGAATTTTCGAACCGTTTTACACGACGAAAGGGGTGGGGAAGGGAACAGGCTTGGGACTAAGTATGGTCTTCGGATTCTTGAAACAGTCCGCGGGTCATATCAGTGTTTATAGTGAGCCCGGCCTTGGAACTACGTTCCGGCTATATTTGCAACCGTCGCAGTTGCGTTCACAGAACATGGTTGTAGAAGCGCCACCATTGCAGCCCAGCTACAAAAACGAAGAGACCGTTCTTGTGGTTGAAGACAATGCGAGCCTGCGGGCTGTAGTCGTAAGGCAATTGAAGGCCATCGGGCTACGCGTGCTCGAGGCGGAAAATGCCCAAATCGCCCTGAACATGCTGAAGGATGACCCCAAGATAGATCTGATCTTTACCGATGTTGTGCTCCCGGGCGATATGGACGGCTACACACTGGCTCGTACGATAAATGAGGATCATCCTCATGCGAAGATCATAATGACCTCTGGCTTTCCGGGTATGAGGTTTAAGGATACCGAACTCGCCAAGAGCTTACCACTTCTCAGCAAACCTTATCGAAAGCAGGATCTGGTCCGAATGGTGCGAGAGGTATTGCACGAGCGCGCCCAACGTGTGAGCTGATTGGCTGGTCACAGAACTGGTCGGGGGCACGTGGACTCATTAACGCGGAGCAACACTCTAATGAAGCGAGTTGGACGAAGGATAGGTAGTTAGCGGCTTGTCGTAGCGGGTTGCCACCCGACGACATTGCTTGGTTTTGTTGAAGAACCGTTCGCCCTTCCAAAGTCCTCACGGACGAACCCGGATGATCGTCTTCCCCGCGCGTCGCTCGGTCGAGTTGAAGGCGGCGACCGCATCGTCGAGGATCGAGACGTTGCCGATGTTCGTCCGCAGTCGTCCGTCCCGCACCCGCTGGACGATTTCACTCAGTTGGGCGCGGTCGGCCTCGACAACGAAGTCGACCGCCAGCCCGTCGGCGGGCCGCGCCTCGGCCGGCCCGACGATCGATACCAGTATTCCTCCGGCTCGAACCAGGGCCGCGGACCGCTTCTGGATGTCGCCGCCGATGACATCAAACACCAGATCGACGCCGCCGACGTCTTCCAGCGCATCGCTGTCGAGGTCGACGAACTCCTTCGCGCCGAAGTCGAGCGCCTTCTGACGGTCGGCGGCGCGACCGGTGCCGATGACATAGGCACCGGCCTCACGTGCGAGTTGCGTCACCATCGAACCGACTGCTCCGGCCGCGCCGTGCGCGAGGACGCTCTGCCCCGCCCGGAGGCGACCGTGGTCGAACAGGCCCTGCCACGCCGTCAGGCCCGAGATCGGCAGGCTCTCCCCCGCCACGAAGTCGACGTCGCCCGGCAGCGGCGCGAGGTCGCGGGCCTCGATCGCCACGTACTCGGCCAGGGTGCCGTCGCGATACCAGTCCG